>NZ_BLAY01000243.1 GCF_020521235.1 Microseira wollei NIES-4236
GTGGGGTTTGAAGGGTTTCTTTTCCAATCTTACACTTAGAATAAAGGGGCGCCCAAAAGAATAAAGTGGGTGATTATAATAAAATGGAAAAAGAGGGGGGGGGGCCCCCCCCCCAAAAAGATTTTCAGATTCTGGGGGGGGGGGGGCCCCGCCCGCCCCACACTTGCATAACTATTTTCACTTTATTTACTTGTACCTACTTAATCGCTTTCGCTGCTGAGGGAATTAATCGCGCTGCCATTGGCACCAATGCGCCCAAAAAAGCTTCTGCTTCCGCTTCGCTTTCGCTGTGCGCCGCTCGATAAGCGAGGTTTTCCATGACAATTTCATACTCGGTCATGGGAGCCGATTCAAATTCAAATTCCGATTCAAATTCACCCTCACCTAACATAGCTCCCCCCAAACCCCGCAGCAGGTTGGCGATAAACGGATCGCCTTCGTATTCGCCTTCAGACTCAAATTCAAATTCGCGCTGCCGCTTTCTCCTGGCATTACTAATTAAGCCGCCAATCGCTTTAATTGCCATTGGTGCTGCTTTGGCAAGTAAGGGCGCTAACAAAGGAAAAAATTCTTCGCTCTCGTACTCGCTAGCAAATTCGCATTCGGCTTCGCGGTCATGGCCAGTTTCTAATTCGTATTCAAACATTGTTTCACCTTTTTCAAAATTCAAAACAGGCACCTTTGCTAACAGCTAATGGCTAATAGATTCTCCCCAATTACCAATTAGCAATTAGCAATTAGCAATTACCAACCTACTCATACATCGGCTCTCTTTTCCGCTTGGGTGTGGTTTTGGGGACTTTGCTAGCAGTGCGAGAAGAACGTACCAGAGTTTTGGCACAGGTGACAGGATTGCCCAGTACTTTGCGCGTTTCACCAGCCATAACGCGAGCGGCTTTTTCAGCCAGCGGTGACAGGTTTTCCTTGGGCGGCTTGCCTTGCTAGAGTATGGCTAGCTCTAGCAACAATGGTGGGAACGGTTTTTACCAGCGGACGGGTAGTCGAAGATTTCCGCAAGGTGCGCGTTAATGTGGCAGCACCTTTGACCAACTTGGGAGAAATTCGCTGCATGGAAGCAGATTTAATTGGGATAATTCGAGCCGTAAAAGCACCCGTGTAAGCTTCTGCTTCTGCTTCGCTTTGGACTTGGCTTGCCATTGCTGCGAGAGCTTCTGCTAAAGCTTCTGGTTGCGGTGCGGCTTCGTATTCGTATTCGCTTTCAAATTCGTACTCGCTCTCAAATTCGCCGTTGAGTTCGTACTCAAATTCGCTTTCCCCTGCTAGCTGACCGGCAATAAGTAGGTGAATATAAATAAACTCACCACCATGGCGGGCGATTAGCCCACCCCACAAAACCTTCAATCTCTTGTGGGGTGGGCGTCCCGTTTGCCATAGGTAGGGATAGCTATTTTCACTTTATTTACCTGCACCTACTTATTACCCACCATTGCCCCCACTTGCGGCCCGCCTATGGCTGTGCCTACTGCTCGTGCAGCAATTGGGGCAACTTTTTTGAGTACGCGAGCTAATTTGCCAGCAATGCCACGAATTTTTCTGAAGAAAGCTTCGCTTTCATACTCGCTTTCATACTCGCCTTCCCCTTCAAACATACCTAAAGCGCCGCCAACACCTTTGATAACGTCGCCGAGAAATTCCTCGCCTTCCTACTCGCCTTCGTATTCGTTTTGTAATTCAGCCTCGAATTCGTTGGTTAATTCGCTCTCGTATTCATGTTGCATGGTTTCTCCGTCTAACATGACGCCGCTCCTTATTTGGTACGCTTTTCTAGCTATAACTGCTGACTTAAATAATTTACCAGTCGCTTTTTTAAGCGACGCTCACTTGGGGTAGCTCAAATGAGTGAGACTCATTTTTGAGCGGTGTAGGAATGTTAAGCGGTAATTGGTAATTGGATTCATTGGCAGTACGATCCCGTTTAACGAGATATCTCGTGGTTCCACAGATTGGTTGGTAAAACCCGCCCTTACGGTAAAACCCGCCCCTGCTCTTGACAATTACCCATTACCCTGGCGTCAGAAACCCGGTTTCTGAGTAGAGAGAAACCGGGTTTCTTTGGCTCGATGTAACTCTTTTGTGTGACGCTCATGGGAGTGATAGCCGTCTATACTGAGCGAATACTACCTGCAAGCGTGAAGGTTGCCCATTTTGCCCAGGGTTATGGGTTGCCATATTGGTATGTCCATCAAGGTTGATACAGCTTTCCCAAAAATTCTCCGTAAGTTCTGTATTGTTTTGTGTAGTATAGAAGTATCAAGGGTCTGGTATTTCTGTGTTTTTTTGTCAAGAGTTTAGAAGAATTGTGTATCTACTCCTGATATTCTGTGTAGAATTACGAACTCTTGTTTTTATCCCCGATCAAGGAACGGCTAGATAAAATGATTCCCCAAGAAGAAATTTTGAAGAATCTAGTGCAACAAGTTGATAATTCTGCTCCCTCAAAGGTGTTGCACCAAACTGAGGATACAGTAGACGAAATTTTGTTTGAGTCTAATATTGATGGCACCTGTTATTACCTCGTCCGCAGCCGACCCAGGAGCAATCATCCTACGCTTTTGAGTCCCCGCGAACGAGAGATTACTAAATTAGTGGCATTGGGTCTTGATAATAAATCAATTGGGAAAAAACTTGGCATCACTCACTGGACTGTGGCTACTTATTTGCGCCGTATTTTTAGCAAACTAGGCGTTAGTTCCAGAACCGCAATGACCGCTCGACTGTTAGAAGAAAACCTGCTCTCCTAATCGGGTGACGGTTTTTACTTTCCCAAGTGGGTGCTTTCTGCTACCGGGCCTTAAGCTAACCCAGCTCTACTTTACGCGCAGCGCGGCTGCTCAAACCCAGCTACGGCTAGACATTTTCAATTTGGCTAGGCTAAAGTTGTAATGAGTTTGCCTTAATTTAGGTAAAATAGTAAATAAACAGGATATGAGTAACTTACCAAAACCTCTTAGATCTTCAAGTACAGAAAACGCAGAAATGGGTGCGTCAGTATATAATGATACCAACAAACCCATTCGGTCTTTAGATGATGCTGTAGATCGGTGTCAAGCGCTGGGAATGCGGTTAAGCCGTCAGCGCCGTTTTATTCTGGAACTGCTGTGGCAAGCTCAAGAACACCTTTCGGCACGGGAAATCTACGATCGCTTAAATCAGCAAGGGAAAGCGATCGGTCATACCTCGGTGTATCAAAATTTAGAGGCGCTATCGAGTCAGGGCATTATTGAGTGTATCGAGCGCTCGGACGGTCGCTTGTACGGTAATATCAGCGACTCTCACAGCCATGTCAACTGTCTGGATACCAATCAGATTTTGGACGTTCACGTAGAACTGCCAGAGGATTTAATTCAACAAATCGAGAAACAAACCGGCGTCAAAATAACAGACTACACGATCAACTTTTACGGGTATCGGCAACCGAAAGCGAGTAATGGATGAGGGGGAATTGGGAATTGCTAATGGCTAATTGCTAATTGGTGATTGGCGATCGCAGATGCAAATCTAAAATCTAAAATCTAAAATCTAAAATTACCCATGACCTATTAGCTATTCCAAAAGTACTGTTTCGCCTTCCATCACATCGGCATTAGTGGTGGTCGCTCCGACAACGGAACCTTGTCCGTGCTGAATTAACAGCAGCGTTTGGTCGCCATCGTGGGATGCTTCAAAGCTGGCAGTTCTGGTATCTTCCAAACTAGCCAGAGCTTTTTGACAAGCTTGATATTGTTCGAGGGAAAACAACGCACCGTTTTTTTCTGCATAGTCTTTGGTGGCGCTGTCGAGTTGAGCTTGATACAAACAGGCGTTGGTGAGGCTGGCAAGTTGTAGGGTAGCACCGCACAGATTAGCACCTGTTAGGTTAGCTCCTTCTAGCTTAGCGGCTGTAAGATTGGCTCCGGCTAGGTTAGCGCCGGTGAGGTTAGCCCAAGATAAGTTGGCTTCTTGAAGGTTAGCATCTGTCAAATTGGCTCCTACTAACTCGGCTTTGAAGAAGCTGCTTTTCCAGAAGTTAGCTTCAGCCAGCATGGCATAATGCAAGCAAGCGCCATCTAAACTTAACTGATGCAGGCTGCCTCTGGCGCGCTGCCAGAAAGCTATGGGGGATAAGACGGTGGTGCGACCGATTAAGGTCAGGAGTTGGTCTGGATCGAACTCTTCCATGATTGTTGGCTCGCCACAAGGGGAGAAGTCGAGCAACGCTTCTCGGTGACAAGCACAGAGCAACAAGAAGGTATTAAGACCAACAGCAGCATCGATTTGCAAGGCGTTGAGGGAGTTGTGCGAGCGCACCTTATGCGCGATGCCGGTATCGAGCCACCTGCCGCGACAGTAAGAACGGTAGAAGCGATACAGGCGATCCGATAAAATTTCAAACGAGAACGCACTGCGCGATCGCGCTTCTTCCCGCCGCAGATACTCGATGGCGACTTGTTCCACCAGCGGTGGCAGAATGCCAAAGCAAAGCAAACTGTAAAGGTGAGACGCTACCTCATCAGGGGAATTGATGGCAAACTTGACTTCCCCATAGAGGTCTTGGACTTGTTGCGCCAGGATTTTGAGTTGTTGCGCGATCGCTACCCCAGCGAGATATTCTCCCAAACTGGGATGGGAGAATTCGATTTTTGTTGTCTGTCGATTATCGCTACTGATGCAAAAGTACAATGCTGGCAGCTGCATCTGTTCGGCAGGCTTTGTTGCTATTGACTTTTCACAGCTTTGTATGATATTTAAAGCCGCGACTTCCATTTGCTGTAGCACAGCCCCAGGGGAGCGACCTTGGAGTAGATTAGAGATCGCTTCCGGACTGCGACAAGCATGGGCTAGACCTTCTCGCACTGGCAGGTGCATCCTTTCCGCTGCTGACATAGTGTCAGGTGGCTCGCCCAAAAGCCAACGACAAAGCCGGTCGTGGATTTCAAATTTTACTTTAGAACCGGGCAAGGGCAAGATACTTTCATCCAGCCAGCCGTCGCGGTGTAAAATGCCCGCCAGCAACATCATCAAAGGCTGGTGGACAAAGTTAGCAAAATCCTTCACGTCTGGTTTAAAGTGAAATACTCCGCTTTGTTTCAAAAAGTTAAAGAAAGCTTGGGCAATGTATTTGGATTGCAGTTTCGACCACTGCTTAAACCACAGTTTCAATTGCTCCTGGTCTAAAGGTTGAATCGCGATGCGCCGGAACTGCTGGGATAAACCTCTTGGTTGCAGGGGTTTGCTGCTGTAGGCACCCTGAAGGATACCAGAGCTTAAGGTCAAAACAATCTTGTGACGAGGTCGCCCAAAAGCGTGAGTGCCCTGAACGACAAACTGACTCACCTGATCGAGGAAAGTAGAAAGGTGGCGCTCGGTTTGGGGAGAGCGAGGCAGTTCGTCTAATCCATCTAAGATTAACAAGACTGGCGGGTGTGGCGGCACTAGCCAGCCATCGGCGTCGGTAAACTTTCCCAAAGGGAAGGCGGTAGCGAGGGTTTGTGCCAAACTGCGGCATAGACTAGCATCTCGCAACCGGATCGATACGGGCATCCAAACTGGATAAAGCTCTTGGGCTACTTTTGCCGCGAAGAGTTGGCAAAAACTGGTTTTACCTGCGCCTGGGGGAGCTTCTATGACAGCAACGGTTTCTAAATCTGCCAGTTGGTTGGTTGCCCATTCCATCAAGTCTACTGACGAAGGCGCTTTTTCTCCCTTAGGGCTGTTGATTTCAATTCCCTTAAGCGGAATGTATAAATCTTTGAGGGCAAAGGGTTCTTCGAGTACTGGAGTCCCCAATGCTTTGAGGAGCGAGGCGCGGTAAGATTCGCGGTGCAAGTCAATCGCAGTGGGTGTTAAGCCAGGGGGAGCGAACTCGGTGGGTGGTTCGGTTTCTAGTTCTAGGTTGTCAGGTGAGGCGGCGAGTTGACCTAGTGCTTCCGGGGTGCTGGGGATATTTCCCAAGCGGACAAATTTTTGCAGTTGAGCTAAAGGCAGGGCATTAAAAGCGATCGCTTCCAGCAGGTAACCTGGAAGTGCGTAGACCAAGCGTTGTACGATCAGTTTGGCTTCGGTTTCTTCAGCACCGTTTGCCATCAGCCAAGCGATCGCCAGGTTATTCATTTGCTGACCGAGAAATGATTCACCTAGCAATGACAGCGCCTGTTCCGCTTGCGTATCGGATAGTCTACCCGGTCGCAGGGTTTTTAGCAGTCCTTGCAGTTGCGGATCGCCCAGAGCTTGCTTGCTGGGTTGTGTTGCTAGTTGCGCCAACAGACTAGCTCGATTTAACCAGGGTCTTAAAATCCGGTTTTCTTGTTCTAAAATCTGATGCAACGCCCGCAGATAAGCGATTTGAAACGCCAGCCAAGTTCCTTCATTGCGTTTGAGTGGCTTCTTGCGATGCCAAACTCGCAGCAATTCAACCGTCAGATCCGCAGCTGGCTGCATTTCTTGCCATGCCAGACTCCAAGGCAGTTCCAAAACTTCTGCGAACGGACAGATATCAAAAGTCGTTAGGCTTTTGACTTGCATATCTTGAACCAGGCGGAAGGCAATACCCGCAGTTTGGGCGCCTGGTGTTTTGAGCTGGGTCAACTGAATGTTATACTCTGCCAGCCACTGCCTAATGCTTAAGCTCATCGAACCTCTAAGGAAACGGCTCCCTATTAGGCCATTATGAGCTATGTTTTTGCTTGACTAACATCCCCCTGGCAAATCGGGAAAGTGGCTAACTTTTTACGGTAAGTAGAGAGACTTGCGTGCTTCCGGAACATGGGGGAGATTGCCCAGATAACGAAGATAAAGGAGATTTCCCAGACTGGGGAGATTGCAGAGACGAGGAAGCAATATTTTTGCCATTTTTCCTCACTTGCTTGTGTTTTTGAGCCGGAAAAATGTTAAGAAAAGTCAGAGCCTTGCTTGTGACCGATGACCACTGACCCACATTCAACATCCCTGAGCGAGCGCCAAATGCAAATACTGCTAATCGATGATGACCCTATTTTCCGACTGGGCATGCGCGTTTTTGTCGAGCAATTTGGCGATCTGCAAGTCGTCGCCGAGGCAGATCGGCTAACTACAGCTGGGCAAATTCTCACTAGCGGTCAGCCCCCCGTTGACTTGGTCGTTTTAAACTTGGATTTGGGTCGCAGCGATTCAAATCCCGCGTCGGGTCTAGAAATCTGCCAGCAACTCAAAACTCAGTATCCCAATTTGCCCATATTGTTGCTCAGTACGTTAAGAGACCCCGACTCCCTAGCAGCAGCACGCCAAGCAGGCGTTGAGGGCTATTGTGCTAAAGGCACGGCTGTTTCAGAGTTAGTGAATATTATTCGTCAAGTTGCTGCGGGTGAACGTTACTGGCAAGAAACACCGACGACCAGACCAACAAGTCAGATCCCCTCACCCCCTCGCCTTCTCCCCCCTAACTCTACCTTCTCCCTGTTGCGGCAGCGCCTCCACCAGTCTGGACTACGGCAAATTGACGCCGCTTTAGCCCAAGTAACCGCCGAATTACAAAATGTCGCACGATCAACTCTCGATCAAGCCATTCTCGCGGGACGACGGCGGGAGTTGCTGGCTTCCCGTTGGCTCGTAGAATGGCTTTTAGCACCCCGCGTCACAACGCCGGTAATGCTGGAAGGGGAGCAACGTAGCACAGGCGTCTCGCCTGTGGGAGATCTTGAGCAACGTAGCACAGGCGTCTCGCCTGTGGGAGCAGAGGAGTTATATGCTTCTGCTATGTCCGGATCGGAACTTAGTGCCAGTACTTGGCAATCCGTTTTATTTGACAATACTTTTGCCAAAATTCAGTATGGCGTCCAAAACCTTACCGACATTCCCCTAGAAATTGATATTTTTAGGTCTGATAAAAAGCAGGAATTGCTGTGTTTAATTTTACGTAAAATAGACGAAATTTTGGGCGAATTGCGCTTTTCCCAAGTGCAGTCCGAGCAGTTATCCCAAAAGCGAACAGCTATTTTGCAGGATTTGTGGCTCGGCACGACAACTGATTTTTTTGGTAAGTATTATACCCTGCAAATCGGCTATCAGGAATTAGAAGTTGTGAATGTTTTGCTGCAAGATGCTTTAATCGTTCAAACTGCTATTCTCGATAAAATTCCCCTCGTTGCCGAGTGGTTCGAATATCTGCTATTTCAAACTCCTTTAACGATTGATAATGCGTTGTACTCCCCTGGAAGTCCTGAAGCGCTGGCCCGAGCGGAAATTTTGATGCATAATTTAGTAATTCAAGTAGCTAATGCTGTCGTTCAACCGCTTTTGAATCGATTTGCTGATGTGGAAACGATTAAACAGAACTTCTATGACAGTCGGTTAATATCAACGCGGGAAATTCAGCGATTCAGGAATAATTTATCTTGGAAATATCGGTTAAGAAAATATGTTTACGAACCGGCGGAAATTTTTGAAAGTCGATATGTTTTATTGATTTTTACCGGGCGGGGAATTAGAAAAATATCTATTTATGCCCCTCGCAGTCAAGAGCTAGAAAACTTAAGCGGCGTTCAACAAACGGTGACTTTATTGTTGGAAACGAGAGATGCGATCTCGCCTCGTATCCGTTCAGTTGTTGCCTTCGTCGGTAAAGGTGTAGTTTACGTATTAACCCAAGTCATAGGGCGAGGAATTGGTTTAGTTGGTCGAGGAGTGATTCAAGGAATTGGAAACTCTTTGCAAGATAATCGTTTTGGCAATGGTAGCAATCGGCAAAAATAATTTTGCTAATTGCTAATTGCTAATTGCTAATTATTAATGCTGCTTTTTCTATTAGCGATTAGCAATTAGCAAGCGTTCTATATTTTGAGACCTCCTGCTAATCCGATTAAACGCTGTCGGTCTAACAACTTAATTTTAGAGCCATTCGTGCTAATAATATCTTCAGCACTGAGTTTGGCAAAAACCCGCGAGAGCGTTTCTGGAATTGTACCCAAAAGCGCAGCTAACTGTGATTTAGTCATGTCAAGTTCGACGAGATCGCTGCTGTTATTTCGGTCGCTTAAATAAAGCAAATAAGTTGCCAGTCTTCCCGGAACTTCTTTTAAAGATAAATCTTCTACTAATTGAGCCATTATGCGTAAATGACGGGCAAAAACCCCTAGAATTTTGATAGCTAAACTAGGTTGCTCTTGCAGCAAATTTAAAAAAGAGGTTCGCGGGAAGAATAACAACTCGCTTGTCTCCAGCGCCATAGCAGAAGCGGGGAAGTTTTGACCATCAAACGCGGGAACTTCAGCAAAATGATCGCCAGCAACAAATAAGTGCAAAATCTGTTCTTTCCCTTCAGGTGAAGTTTTATAGACTTTAACGCGCCCGGAAACAACAATAAAGAAACCGCTGCCTTCATCCCCCGCTTGGAAGATGATTTCACCTTTGGCGTATGTTTGAGCAAGCGCAATCCTAGCCAACTGCTCAACTTGCTCTGCCGGTAGACCGCGCCAAAGTTTAATATTAGACAAGAATTCTCTCAGTTGACTGTCTTGCTTGAGCATGGTTATTCTTACGTAAAGGAAATAGGGGTAATGAGTGACAAATTTCCCAACAATTTTATCTGGGGTGCTGCTACTTCTGCCTATCAAATCGAAGGCGCAGCGACGGGAAACAATCGCTTACCTAGCGTTTGGGATACTTTCTGTACTATACCAAATCGAGTTGTTAACGGCGATACAGGTGAAGTCGCTTGCGACCACTATCATCGCTACGAAACCGATGTCAAGCTGATGGTAGAACTGGGTATTAAAGACTATCGCTTCAGCATTGCATGGCCTAGAATTATTCCTGGGGGACGCGGCACTGTCAACGAGGCAGGTGTTGATTTTTACCAGCGGTTAGTCGATTGTCTGTTAGAACAAGGCATTACCCCACACGCTACCCTGTTTCACTGGGATAGTCCGCAAGCATTAGAAGATTTATACGGTTCTTGGCAAAGTCGCCAAATCGCACAAGATTATGCTGATTATGTTACTGCCGTCGTGAGTCGTTTGGGAGATCGCATCACCCACTGGATGACCCTCAACGAAATTTCCTGCTTTACCCACAAGGGTTATGGTGTCGATGAAACGCCAGTACATGCCCCCGGTACGCAGGTTAACAGCAAAAAAGCTGTCTGGCAGACTTCTCACCATGCTTTACTAGCGCACGGGTTAGGTTGTCAAGCCATCCGCGCCGCTTCCCCTGGTTCCTGTAAAGTATCGTTGGTGGATAATTTTTGTGTAACGGTTCCTCTCAGCGAGTCACCGGAAAATATTGCTGCTACCCAAAAAGCTTTTCATACTTGCGGCTCTAATGGCGGTATTATTTTTCCAGCCTTGACAGGTGCTTATAGTCCCGCTTTGCTGGAACTCTTAGGCGAAGATGCACCGGATATTCAAGCTGGAGATTTAGAAATCATCCATCAACCTTTAGACTATTTAGGTCTGAATATATACAAAGGCGCTTACGTGCGCGCGACAGACAACGAACAAGGTTACGAGATACTTGACTGGCCTAAAGGGTATCCTAAAATGCACATGCCTTGGTTAAATATTGTGCCGGAAAGCATTTATTGGGGAATTCGTCACGTCAGCGACACCTTGGGACATAAAGATTTACCTATATTGATTACGGAAAATGGCTGTGCGGCACAAGATGAAATTAATGCTCAAGGTGAGGTAATCGATAGCGATCGCATTCTATACTTGCGACAGTACTTAAAGTCGGCTCACCGTGCTTTAAGTGAAGGTTATCCTTTAACTGGATACTTTCTTTGGAGTTTGATGGATAACTTTGAATGGTCTTGGGGTTATGACCGTCGCTTTGGCATTATTTACGTAGATTATCAAACGCAACAACGCTTGCCTAAAGCGAGCTTTCATTGGTATCGCGAGTGTATTCGTCAAAATCGAGTTGTCTAATTAAGGCAAGTTGGTAATTGCTAATTGCTAATTGCTAATTGCTAATTGCTAATTGGATTTATATCATGTCCGCGAGAGATCAGTTGTGTATAGTTGATTGTGCGAAAAAGCGTTTTTTCTCCCCTTTGCCCCCCCAGCCCCCCCCCCCCCCCCCCCCCCCCCCCCCCCCCCCCCCCCCCCCCCCCCCCCCCCCCCCCCCCCTCCCGCCGCCCCGCGCCTTCTGCGAC
>NZ_BLAY01000244.1 GCF_020521235.1 Microseira wollei NIES-4236
AAATTTTGGTTTATATCAGAAGATGATCCCATGCCGTGTCCCTACTATTGGTGGGCATTGGTAGGGAGACGGCACCCAATAAATTTTGGTTTATATCAGAAGATGATCCCATGCCGTGTCCCTACAGCCAGAAATCTATTGGTGGGCATTGGTAGGGACAAGGCGCCGAATAAATTTTGGTTTATATCAGAAGATGATCTCATGCCGTGTCCCTACTATTGGTGGACATTGGTAGGGACAAGGCGCCGAATAAATTTTGCTCTCAACCAGAAGATGATCTCATGCCGTGTCCCCACAGCTTTTGGCACAATTCTAATGATGGTGATGGTGATGGTGATGCATATTTTGCGGCGTATCGGCATTTCCAGGCAAGCTAGAGGGATGGAGTCGCGCTAACAGCGTCCTTTGCGGCGGTGGAGGTAACCAGCCTAAATTATACGCCCCCAACCAGAAGGTCAAACAGCCCAAAACGACCATTATCATTGCGGCGTAGCGTTCTAATTTGGGAACTTTTAGCCGTTGAATTAACATGCCAAACCCTACCATTGCAGGCATTGTACCCAACCCAAAAACAAACATGCCTAAAGTTGCGATCGCTTGCGATTGGGTAATCGCCAACGATAGCGCCATTGCAGTTAACCCACAAGGAATAAACCCCAGCATGACGCCTAGCGGATAGGTGCGATACCAACTATTGCTAGCATACAGCCGCCCGACGCTGTTTTGATACCAGCGATACTGTCCAATAGAAGGAAGTTTTCTAGGTAATATTTTCAGTTGACCTAATGCCAGGTAAATCATTATCCCACCCGCCAACAGTAATAGCGTGGCGCGCAGTCCTAATAAACCCTGTAAAATTTGACCGAAGCTACTCGCTATTAATCCCAAAAATGCGTAAGTCGTAGAACGACCTAAACCATATAGTACGTGGGAATGCCAACTATTATTCTGAGATGAAGAATACCCCATAACAAACGGACCACACATACCAATACAATGTCCGCTGCCAATAAAACCCAACACTAAAAATACGTACAAACTGAGCATTTTTTTCCTCCTCACAATTAACGCAGATGGGGAAAACGAGCAAAAATTTATCTTGATTTTTCCACCATCTCAGTACTCAATTTCCTAGTTATCTCATGCTTAACGGCTAATGACTAATTGCTCAATCAAGAAGAATACTATATTAGCAATTAGCAATTAGCAATTAGCACTTAGCAATTAGCAAATTGGGTTAAGTAACATTAGGCCCTGCTGTGACGACTACTAAGTTATCGGGATGCAGCAATTCTTTCGCAACTTGGTTCACTTGTTCTAAAGTAACCGCTTGAATTTTTTGGGGGAAGTTGCGAATTTCTTCTCGACTTAATCCATAAACTTCGTTCATCAAAATTTGAGCAGTTAGCGAGTCGGGATCTGCCAAAGAAACGCTATAACTGCTAGTCAATGAACCCTTGGCAGTTTCGACTTCGGCGGCGGTGAATCCTGATGTGCAAATTTGTTTTAGCAAGGCGATGGTACTGGAAATTGCTTTATTCGCATCCTCTGGTGCAGTTTGCATGTCAATAATAAATAATCCCGGTTGTTTGCCTGCTTGAAAGTAGCTGTAGATACTGTATGTTAAACCAAGGCGATCGCGTATTTCCGTCCCCAAGCGACTCGACAAGGTATCCCCACCCAAAATTTGATTTAATACCAAAGCAGCATAGTAACGCGAATCTTGTCGGTTAATGCCGCGATATCCCATCACGGTGATGGCTTGGGTTTTACCCGGTAAAACCGGGTTTAACCGCACTATTTTTTCCGGTAAATCGACGGGTGGAAAGTCGATCTGTGGAGGTTTTCCGCTTGCTGTCCAGTTGGCGAAATGTTTTTCTAGAAGACTTCGCACCTCTTGCGGATCAAAGTCTCCCACCAAAGCCAGTACGGTATTATCCGGTCGATAATAGGTTTGGTAAAATTCCACCACATCGGCGCGGGTAATCGCTTTGAGACTTTCCAACGTAGGATAGCTATGGAAGGGATGGTTTTGGGGGAAAATCTGTTGTTGCAGCGTCCGGAAACCCAAGTAGTTGGGGTTATCTAACTGTGCTTTCAGGTCAGTTATCCCACGCTGGCGACTCAGTTCTAGCTGCTCTGTGGGGAATGTAGCGTTTTGCACAACATCAGCCAGGGTTTCTACTAAAACGGGTAAGTCTGTCTTGAGGCTATAACCACCCACACTAACACCTTCCCGACCGGCAGAAAATCCCAGACTCGCACCTCGACTTTCTAATACTTTAGCCAAGGTGAGGGCATCTTTGGTTTTAGTCCCATTGATCAAATTATCTGCGGTTAGTTCGGCGACGCCTGCTTTTGCTGCGGGGTCAAATTGCCTGCCAGCGGGAATATTGCCGCTTAAAGTTACTGTGGGGGTGCTGCGATCGCTCACCAACAACACCTGCATCCCATTTCCCAGCTTAAACGACTCTGGCAACCCGCGTTCGCTTGTTTTATTCGCTACCTCTATCTCTGGCAGATACTTAGCCACCGCGGCGGGGTCTACAGGTGGTCCGAGGTTAAATTTTTCACTCGTTTGACTGGCGTTCCGCGTTCCCGTATCCCCTTGGGTTATCTGAGTTGGTTCAAAATATCCTACTGTGCGCTTCTCTGGTTTGAGGTATTCTTGCGCGACTCGCTGCACGTCGGCGCTGCTGACCTCGCCTACCCCTGCCAGCAATTTATCTATGTATCGATAGTCACCCGCAGTAGTTTCATTATCGCCTAACTGCGTTGCTTGATTAGTAATATTGCGGTTACCCAAGGTTATATCAGCTACAAACTGTGCTTTGGCGCGGTTGAGTTCTTCTGGGGTGACGCCTTTGGTTTGCAGGTCGGCGATCGCTTGTTGCAGGGTTTGGTCTATTTTCGTCAGTTTCTCACCCCGGACTGCCGTAGCGTACAATTCATACCAACCCGCGCCAATTAAGTTAGAGGTATAGCCTCCGGCGTCGCTAGTTAAACCCGACTCTACCAAAGCTTGGTACAAACGCGAATTGCGACCCGCCGTCAAAACGTAATCCATTACTTGCAATGCCGGGATATCGGGATGATTTACGGGTGGCAATGGATACACTACATTTAATAGGGGAGCGCTGCCTTCTTCCCGCAATACAATAGGATTTTGGTTTGTTGAACTAACCAGGGCGAGTTGAGTTAAATTCTCTGCTTTAGTTCTAAGGTTAACATCAGTAGAACCAGCCTCTGCTCCCCTGCTCACCTGCTCCCCTGCTCCCCTGCTTACCTTGGGAATATTACCAAAAATTTCTTTAACTGCTTGCAGCGTCGCTGCGGTTTGGAAATCACCCACAACGATTAAAGTAGCATTGTCGGGGCTATAATACTTGCGGTAATATTGCCGCACCTGGTCAACCGTAAACTTTTGTACATCCGCTTTTGTTCCACCGACTGGCAAACCATAAGGACTGTTGGGAAATGCAGCTTGCATCACCCTGCGGCTAAGTCGGTAACCGGGGTCATTTTCGTAACCTTGTAACTCGGAAATAACCACGCGCTTTTCGCTTTCCAGTTGCGCCGGATCGATGAGAGAATTGTGCATCCGGTCGGCTTCTAAAGTTAGTAAGGCGCGTAGTTTGTTTCGTTCAACGGTGCCATAATAAGCTGTTTGGTCATAGCTGGTGAAAGCGTTGGACTCGCTTCCCAAGGCGCTGAACAAGCGACCGAATTGGAGCGGGCGATCGCTTGTACCCTTAAACAGCATATGTTCGAGTTGGTGGGCGATACCATTGACTCCCGGTTCTTCATTGCGCGACCCTATTTTGTACCACACTTGCACGCTGACTACAGGCGCAGTATGCACTTCTTTGGTGAGAACGGTTAACCCATTATCCAAGACAATTTTACGGACGTTTTCCGTCATTCCACCTGCTGGGATCGCGGATTGCTTTTCGTTAAGAGCAGAATTTTCAGCCGCCACTACGGCAGAATTAACCCGATCTGGTTGGGTCGAATTCGCCTCCCCTGCGAATAGCAGCACGGCGAGCAAACACAGGCTAAACAACAATGCGGCAAAACGGTATCGACGCCAGAAAGCTAACAAAGACATAACTTTTAGAGACAGGGAGAAGAATTATATCTCAGCCTAGTTGCTAATTGCTAATTGCTAATTGCTAATTGGGATAGCTACTTAATATAGCATTTTTCTTCCATGAGCCATTAGCCGCTGTTTGAGAGATAACTAGCAACTTGAGTTATATAGCGATGGCCAAGAAACCGGGTTTCTCTGAAAAATCGTCGATTTACCAACTAGAAATATAGGTCGAAACCCAGTTTCTGGCAACGCCCTTGCCTAAGTCCTGACCCATATTTGACGCAGAAAAACTCCTCAGCCTCAAGCGCAGGTTTGGCAGCTTTGACCCTACCGCTGCGTTGAACCAGGAGTCATAAATATGGCGAACTGGTCAATTAATTGTTTTGACCATATTCTTCGACTAATTTCCTGAACCGCAAATAAGCTTGTTCTGGTGTGAGGGGTTCGGATTCGTTTTCCCCCGGAACCAAGAATTGCCTGCTGTCAGGAAATACCCGCACAACCAAACTAGGAATCAGCCCTAATTTCATTGCTTGTTTTCCCAGTGCTTCGGCTGTTTCGGAAAGGGTGTATTCATCGTGGAATTTATACTTAACCATGTCGTTTGCTCTCCTTCACTTTAGCCGACTTGAGTTATGAATCCAAAAATCTACTCCCAGTATGCATCGCTACTGTGGGAATGACCCTCGATCAATACAAATCTTCAGTATGTTTTAATAGGGCAAAACAAGTGCGGGTGAGCAGGTGTGCAGGTGGGCAGAAGGGGCAGAAGGGGCAGAAGGGGAATTTGAATGTACATTCTCCTGGAGCACCCCATCTCCTCTGCTCACCCGCTCACCCGCTCAAAACCCGAATAAATTCCAGGGGGAGTCCGTCGGCGTCGGCGATAAAGGCGACTTCGTAAACCCGCGAACCTATCATTTGTTGCGTCGGTTCTAATAATACTTTCAGCGCTTGAAATTGATCTGGTTGTTCGCGCGCCCTTTCCTCGAATTTTTCTTTTAAATAGGATAACCAGGAGGGCAGATCGGTGGTTGCTTGTGTCAGGTCAAACGATAAATGATAATATCCGACGTAGTGTTCGTCCCCGAAGGCGTCGGGGGCGGGGTGGGGTTCGGGAATTTGGATCAGTTCGATGCGTCCGTTTAACCCTTCCATCCAACAGGCGAGGGTATAGCCAGTGGTGAAGCGATCGCATACTGTAAAACCCAGCTGCTCGTAGAATGCGATCGCCCGATGAATATTTGCCGTGCGGATCGAAGCGTGGTGCATAAATTTGGTTATAGGTCACGGGTACAATTACCCATTACCAATTACCTATTATTCAAACAACCTGAAATAAGGATATCTTACGGGTACTCCCGGCTCTTTTTCCAATTCAAAATTAATTACTTCCCAGCAAGGTGCTTCCGACGGATCGGGGCTAAATTCTACTGGTAACCCATAAAGCCTGGGTTTATTTGCATCTGGTTGTCCCCGCCACGGCGTACTGCGTTCCAGGTAGCCGCTGATTAACTCCTGATAGCGTTTGGCGATAATAACGCGAGTTGCCCGGTATCCTTGGGTATAAAGACGATCCAGCGCTTCGTGGATTTCAAACCGAATTCCATCCGGATGGGTATGCTGGCGATACCACTCATTGTTCCACCTGCGCCACTGACGACCGGATTGCAGATGGACGAGTTCGCCCGATTTCGGGTTCGCCTCAAATGCACCGTGGCGCGGACACAGATAGGTATCTGTCAGCGTCAAAGCCGGAATCGTTTGCCGACAGTGGGGACACTGTATTTCCGGACCAAAAATTGGGTATTGAAAGCCTGGATTGGTCATGTATTGTGTCACCGCATGTCCTCTCTGTGCCGATCTCAATGCCTTTATTTTGACATTCCTACACTTAAAAGGGTGAGATTCTTAGACTACTACACAGAAATTATCAGTGTTGAGCTGATATTGATATTCTACCCCAGTCATGGGTTTTCTTTGCGATTCCCATACAATTGAGTACCCCATTCCCCTGCGCTTGCCTATATTCTAGGAAGGATTGTGTTACCGATTCCACATTCACCGTGAGCGATCTCAACCATCCATTCTATTGGCCTACCCCCGATCTTTCTGCTGCTGCTTTTATTGCCCCCACCGCTACGGTGATGGGTTGGGTAAAAGTGGCGACAGGTGTCAGCATTTGGTACGGTGCTGTCCTGCGCGGAGATGTGGAGCGCATTGAAATTGGCGAATACACCAATATTCAAGATGGTGCTGTTTTACACGGCGATCCCGGTAAGCCGACAATTCTGGAAGACCACGTTACAGTGGGACATCGCGCGGTGATTCATTCGGCGCATATCGAACGCGGCTGTTTGATCGGCATTGGTGCGGTGATACTAGACGGCGTGCGCGTCGGTGCTGGGAGTATCATCGGCGCGGGGGCGATTGTAACGAAAGATGTACCGCCTTTATCATTAGTTGTCGGAGTTCCTGCCAAACGGTTACGCAATTTATCTGAGGAAGAAGCGGCAGAGTTGATCGAACATGCCCAGAAGTATGAGAAATTGGCACTGGTTCACGCGGGGAAGGGAACGGATCTAGGATTTACTGGGGCATAAGGAGCGGGTGAGCGGGTGAGCGGAGCTTCAACAGATGAATGCTCGCGATCCCGTGGAGCGTTCCCTGACCAATGTGCGTTCGCGCAGCGTGTCCGCAGGACTCAGCACTCGGGAGGGGAACAGCGACGAAACTCGCAACCTCCTGTGGTAAACTTGAACCATCTTGACGCTCACTGCCGCAAGCGAGAACCAAGCTAATAGGCACAGGTTGCAAGAGCAAGTAATGGGTCTTGGGAACCAGGACTTCTGCCCTTGGAGGGAATGTCAGACCAAAGGAACCAGGTCGTTCTCTTGGCAATTCCCGATGAATTGGGAAGCTTACACTGTACCGTAGGTCAGTGTGTAGTAGTTCACTTGCAAAATATAAGCAAGATGAGAATCCATTCATAAATCTTTAAGAGAGGTCACTAATATGGATTGGCGTTTGTTAGTCGTGTTGCTGCCATTGATCGCTGCTGGTGGTTGGGCTTTCTACAACATCGGCAAGATAGCGATCGCGCAAGCTCAAGCTTTCTTGAACAAGCAAGCCTAATTTAGGCACTTTGTAGCCATCACCCCAACTGCCCCCTACCCTGGGGGCAGTCTTTTTTTTGAACATCGCTCACAACTAACTACAGCGGATTCCACTCTTTGTGAGGGAAAGCCTTATGGCGCAAGTTTGTGTAGCGGGTATTTGTGCACCCTGCACACAGCTGTTGGTGTACCTCTAAGTATGTAGGGTGCGTTAACCCAGTAACGCACCATTTCTACTAGATGTATCGCTGCGTAAGTCCTGCAACTGATAACCACCTCCTACTAAAGGAGCAAGGCGATATCTTACCTCAGATGGAAGCTGAGCAATTGATAATTTTACAAAATTAAATCTGGAACCCATACATAGTTTTCCAACGCAAAAGTTTTGCGTCGTTCTGAGTTTAGCTGAGGAAAATATCATGTTTCAAGCTATAAGCATTCCCCTGGACTTGTCCAGCGGGAAATTTTGGATTTCTCAGTTCCCAGGTTATGGAGTAACAGACAACCCAGGAGAATTAGCACTAATCTTTTCAAGTCCTCAGTTTTTCGTGGCATTAATTGCGGGCGTGTTAATGGCCTTCGCTTTTCAATTAGTATTAACTAACTTGTCCGTAGCCGCTAAAATTTCAGACAGCGCCGATGTTATAGAACTCGATGCCGATGATGACGAAAGCTGGGGAAAGCAAGTCCGCAGCATTGAATCAAAAATAGGCGTCTGGAGTTTAGTAACGGTCAATATTGCCTTGTTTATCGCTTGTTTTCTGGCGGTAAAACTCAGCTTAACCAACAGCGTAATTTTAGGGGCAATTATTGGCGTTGTCATTTGGTCGGCTTACTTTTTATTGCTAGCTTGGCTAGGTTCTAATGCGATTGGTTCCTTAATCGGTTCGGCAGTAAAAACCGCCACTTCTTCAATGCAAGGCGTGATGGGAACAGCCGCCGCTGCACTGGGTGCAAATGCCGTAAACTCACAAATTGTTAATACGGTAGAGGCATCAGTTGCTGCGGTTCGTAAGGAATTAGCTTCGGCGGTAGATCCCCGCAGCGTCCGGGAAACATTAGAAGAATATTTGGGCGATTTGAAACTGCCCAAATTTGACCTAAAAGACATTCGCAGTAACTTTGAAAAGTTGCTCAACGACTCGGACATAAAATCTCTGGCAGATAGGGATGTTTTGAAAAACATTAATCGCCAGACTTTTATAGACTTGGTTAGCAATCGCACCGATTTATCTAAAAAAGATGTAGAGGGAATTGCCGACCAGTTGCAAGAGGTTTGGCGACAAGTATTGGGGCGCGAGCAAAAAAATCCGCAAGAGGAATTAGTAAAATTCCTCAAATCTGCCAGTCCAGAAGATTTGAAATCTACCGACATCGCGACTAAGCTGGCTCAAGTAAATGGGGGCGGCAGCGAACAGAAACAGTATAGCAACGGGCAGAAAAATAGCCTGTTGCAAATGGGCGTGAATGCGGTGATGGGTGCAGTATTGGAACGAGTAGACCTCTCGGATTTAGATGTCGAAAGAATTTCCAATCAGTTGCAAAAACTGGCGGGCGAAACAACGGAAAAAGCCAAAAAAGTTGGCAGTAAAGTTTCGGAAAATCTGCCAAAGTTACAATTTAATCCGATTCGCGCCGATGTAGAAAACTACATTCTTAATTCCAAACCTTGGCATCTCAATCGGGAAACGATTAAGCAGGAGTTTCAACAAGTTATCTACGATCCAGAAGCAGCGCCGGGAGCAATTCGACGTCAATTAGAGCAACTGAATCGGGATTTCGTGGTACAATTGTTGAATCAGCGCGGCGATCTCGATGAGGCTAAAGTTGCAGAAATTGCCGACCAGTTGGAAGAAATTCGGATGGAAGTTTTGCATACCGTCCAAACTGGGGAAGCTGAAGAACAAGCGCAAGATTTACGCAGTCGGATTGAAAATTATCTGCGTTCAACGGGGAAAGAGGAATTAAATCCAGAAGGAATTGAACGGGATTTCAAAGCACTGTTGGAAGATCCGAATGTGGGATTTGAACAACTGCGAGATCGCTTATCCCAATTCGACCGCGATACCCTAGTCCAATTACTCGGACAGCGGGAAGATTTTAGTCCCGAAGAAGCAGATCGATTGATCGGTCAATTGGAAAGTACGCGCGATCGCGTCATCGCCCAAGCGCAAGAAATCCAAGCACAACTCAAATCCCAAGCTGACGAACTTCGCCAACGAGTAGAAGCTTACCTGCGCGATACCCACAAGGAAGAATTAAATCCCGAAGCAATTAAGCGCGATTTCCAAACGCTTCTAGAAGATCCCCAAGCAGGAATTACAGCTTTAAGGATGCGCCTCTCCCAATTCGATCGCGATACCCTCGTGCAATTGCTCACCGCCAGGGGAGATCTCAGCGAAGAACAAATCAATCAAACTATCGACCAGATATTGTCGCTCAGGGATAGCATTTTAAACGCACCCCAACAAATCAAAGAACAGTACGACGAAGTTAGCGCCAGAATTGCAGATTACCTGCGAAATACTAACCTGGAAGAACTCAATCCAGAAGGGATCAAGCACGATTTTGCTACACTGTTTGAAAATCCCAAAGAAGGTGCTTTAGCATTGCGCGAAAGACTTTCTCAAGTCGATCGGGAAACATTGGTTAAATTGCTGAGTCAGCGGGGAGACTTGACCGAAGAGCAAGTTAATCGCATCATCGACCAAGTGCAAGAGCAAATTCGCAGCATTATTAAAACACCCCGTCGCTTAGCATCTCGCGCCAAAGAAAGGGTACAAGATTTCCAAGCAAGTTTGGAAACTTACCTGCGGAATACCAACAAAGAAGAACTCAATCCCGATGCGATTAAACGCGACTTGCAATTGTTGTTTAGCGATCCGAAAGCGGGGGTGGAAAGTTTAGGCGATCGCATCAAACATTTCGATCGTTCTACCTTAGTTGCTCTCCTCTCCCAACGGGAAGATATTTCCGAAGAAGAAGCAAATCGCATTGCGGATCAAATCATCTCGGTGCGCGAGCAATTTGTCCAACAAATTCAGCTTGTCCAAACGAAACTGCAATCGGCAATAGACTCGATTTTTGCCCGAATTCGGGATTATCTCAACTCCTTAGAACGTCCCGAACTCAATTACGAAGGCATCAAACGCGACTTCCGCAAATTATTTGAAGATCCGCAAGCTGGAGTTGACGCATTGAAGGAACGTTTGAGTCAATTTGACCGCGATACTTTAGTTGCGGTTCTGAGTTCGCGCCAGGATATTTCCGAAGCAGATGCGAACCGCATTATCGACCAAATTGAAGCCGCACGGGATAGCGTTGTAACGCGCGCCGAACGCCTGCAAGAAGAAGCTAAGAAACGCATCAAAGATTTGAAGCGAAAAGCTAAAGAGCAAGGAGAAGAAGCGCGCAAAGCCGCTGCAACTGCTGCTTGGTGGTTGTTTGGTACGGCGATTACTTCAGTTGCAATATCTGCGTTAGCTGGAGCAATCGCTGTGGCAGGTTTTGATCTGTTTGGTTAAAGGTTTCAGGGGGAGTTAGTTAACTCAAGTTGCTAGTTATCTCTCTGGGAGCGGCTAATGGCTAATGGCTAATGGCTAATGTCAGTAAAAATCCTATATTAGCAATTAGCAATTAGCCAGCTTGCAACGGCGAAGTTTATAACTAGCAACTTGCGTTAGTTAAAAATAGGCTGGCGAAAGCTGGCCTATTTTTTTGAGGATTTTACACCTCTGGAAATACCTGGGGCAGGCAGGATGCCCACCCCACAAAACTAGGAACAAACTGCTTGTGGGGTGGGCCCGGCAGGCAGGATGCCCACCCCACAAAACTAGGAACAAACTGCTTGTGGGGTGGGCCCGGCAGGCAGGATG
>NZ_BLAY01000245.1 GCF_020521235.1 Microseira wollei NIES-4236
CTGGCAATCGCCTATAAAGGGCACGGCAGGCGAAAATATGGCACAAATGCCACAAAACTGGCGGATGCCGTCCCCCTACCCCTGGCAATCGCCTATAAAGGGCACGGCAGGCGAAAATATGGGATAACTGCCACAAAACTGGCGGATGCCGTCCCCCTACCCCTGGCAATCGCCTATAAAGGGCACGGCAGGCGAAAATATGGCACAAATGCCACAAAACTGGCGGATGCCGTCCCCCTACCCCTGGCAATCGCCTATAAAGGGCACGGCAGGCGAAAATATGGGATAAATGCCACAAAACTGGCGGATGCCGTCCCCCTACTCAGCAACGCCCGTTATTTTTTAGGCTGGTAGCCCAATCAAAAGCGCCATTTGGGATTTTATACCAAATCCGCTTACCCCCTGTATTCTCTCTCTTCCTCTTCTTCTTGGCGTCCAGTGCGTCTACCCTACGGGAAGCCGCTGCGCGTCTATGGCGGTTCGTTTAAAAAGGGAGTGGTGCAAGCGGATTTAGTATGACCCCTTTGGCGCTTTTTTGATTAAAATATTCAAAAGATGCCAGTTTAGAAATAATTGATACAAAATTATTTTTGCTGAAACGCTAGGGTGTTATTGATAGAAACTTGCAACGGAAATTCACTGACAGGCTCTTGAAATCGCCATCTGCCTATCTACTGGTATCCCACGGCAGTCGCGACCCTCGGCCTCAAGCGGAGGTCGAGAAGTTGGCTTTTTTGGTATCCCAGAAGCTGGAAAGTGGCAACTGGGTAGGCACGGCTTGCCTCGAACTAGGTTCTTTGCCCTTACACGGGCAAATTGAAGCATTTGGCGCACGGGCGATCGCATCCAAGTTTAACCGCCTCCAAATTGTACCGCTGTTTCTCTTACCAGGGGTGCATGTGATGGAAGATATCCCCTATGAGGTGGATATCGCCAGATCTAAGTTAGACTTGCCAATCGAGATCCGGCATCATTTGGGGGTTCATCCGGATTTGGCACGGTTGTTTGCCAATCAAATATCTTCAGATGATGCAGAGGGGAAGATTTTGCTATCTCACGGTAGTCGTCGCCCCAAGGGGAACCAGCCGGTGGAGGCGTTGGCTGCTTGTTTGGGCGCGATTCCTGCCTATTGGTCTATACCTCCGAGTTTGGAGTCGCGGGTGCAAGAGTTAGCTATCGCTGGAAAGAAAAAGGTGTGCATCATACCTTACTTTTTGTTTCCCGGTGGAATCGCGGATGCGATCGCGAGTGCTGTT
The DNA here is from genome assembly GCF_020521235.1 of Microseira wollei NIES-4236. Taxonomy (GTDB): domain Bacteria; phylum Cyanobacteriota; class Cyanobacteriia; order Cyanobacteriales; family Aerosakkonemataceae; genus Microseira; species Microseira wollei. The sequence continues at coordinate 1,257 of NZ_BLAY01000245.1, forward strand.
GATGTACTCTGCCAAGAATTACCGGCTGTAGATTTCAGAATGACAGCGCCTATCGGTGCAAGTACTGAGTTGGCAGATTTGATTTTAGATCTGGTTAGAGAATGAACCACGAAGACGCGAAGGACACGAAGAAAGAGGAAAGAAGGTGTGTGGGTAAGGTTTATCTGGTGGGCGCGGGACCTGGCGATCCGGGTTTGATGACGCTGAAGGGGAAGGGGCTTTTGGCTTGTGCGGATGTGGTGATTTACGATGCCCTGGTGAGTCCGGAAATTCTGGCGATGATTAATCCCCAAGCTGAAAAAATCGATGCGGGTAAGCGTCGCGGGCGTCACTCTTTGGTGCAGGAAGAAACTACTCAGTTATTGATCGAAAAGGCGCAGACGCAAGCAATTGTGGTGCGGTTAAAAGGGGGGGATCCGTTTATTTTTGGTCGCGGCGGCGAGGAAATGGAAGATTTGGTGGCTGCGGGTGTGCCGGTGGAAGTGGTGCCAGGGATTACTTCGGGGATTGCCGCGCCTGCCTATGCTGGTATTCCTTTGACCCATAGGGGGTATAGTTCGTCGGTAACATTTGTGACAGGGCATGAGGGGGCGGGTAAGTATCGTCCGGCGGTGAATTGGAGCGCGATCGCTCGCGGTTCGGAAACGATTGTGATCTATATGGGGATTCACAATTTACCCTATATTGCGGAACAACTCCAAGGTGCTGGGTTAAGTGGGGAAACGCCTGTGGCGTTAGTGCGTTGGGGGACTCGACCCGAACAAGAAGAGTTGTTGGGGACTTTGGGAACGATTGTGGCGCAAGTTGAGGCGACGGGGTTTGCTGCGCCGGCGATCGCTGTAATTGGAAAGGTTGTCAACTTGCACGGTATTTTATCGAGTTGTCGTCCTTGATCGAGAAACCCGGTTTCTTAAACAATACCATCACCTTGCATCCCACACCCTGAAGGGTGTGGCTGCACAAACAAAGGCTGCCTTCGCAGCCTGTAATAAATTTAGCCCGCGCAGGCGGGCTTTGTTTGTGTAGCCCCAGGCTTTAGCCTGGGGGGGTTGGGGGGGTTGGGAGGGTTGGGGGGGTTGGGGGGGTTGGGGGTGGGAGCGTTTGATTTAGGTATCAATTTCTTGGTATAAGTAATCGGGCAACTCGCCAATCGATTTGCCGATCGACTTCAGCAATTGATCTAAGGCTTTCATTTGCTTGACAGTGAATGTGGGTACGTTCTTGCCTAGTTCCCAGCGGCCGATCGTTTGCGACGAAACACCAAACTCTCGCGCCAGATCTTCTTGGTTAATACCCAATTCTTCCCTGAACTTCTTCAAATGCGACTCTTGATCTTCTGGACGTGGAGCAGGCTTTTTCGGCATAACTACTCTGAGCCTTCATCTTGAGTTGACTCACCTAAATACAGCCTAATAAATGTTTCTGCGGCTTCTGAGTTCATAGTTCGTAAGGCTTTTACTATTCCTACCACAGTCTCGGCTGTGGGATCTCTCTCCTCGTGAACCCATTTGTACACCGCAGATCTTTCGATACCCATTGCGACTGCTAGTTTGTTTTGGCTGATGCCGTATGCTTTTAACACTTCCCTAAGAGATTTCCCTGCTTGTCCCATGCTCCTAATCGTGTCAGAGGAGCATGACCTAGTAAATGTCATCTTTTCAGACTACATTGTGTATAATGGTAAGAAGTCATCTTAAAAGATGACGTTAGTTGTCTGACGTACTCAGAAAGTTAGAAACCAGCAATCCTTAGTTTCTGAGGCTCCGGCTTGCTGGCTCTGGCTCCGTTATTCAATGGAGGTAAATTCAATTATGACTTATCGGCAACGCTTGCAGTGCTGGGCAATTGCTCGCCTATTACCCAGCCAAAAATGGGCTATTATTGCGCGCTTTCGCAGTCGCTCTGATGCAGAGGGGCATTTTCAGTTTTTGCGGCGGAAAGTACCGAATGTTTCGTTCAAGGTTGTGTTTGATTTAACCAGCCAGAACTAAGAATCGAAAGGCGATCGCACTGTAAAATCAACAGCAGCGATCGCCCTCGTCACCTAAAAAACGCTTTAGTTACCGCCAGATTGAACGGATTTATTGGTTTGGTTGGAGTGTTGCGGTATCAATTGCCACTTCCCATCCGCATCTTTCTCATAGCCTCGCTTCACGCTATTCCAAGCAACATCAAGAGCGCCTTGTTGACTCATACCGTCTTCTTGGGCGCTCTTAAATGCAGCCTTGAAAATATTTTGGGCGCCTTGAGGCATTTCTTTTACTTCACCAGGCATTTCGTTCATTTGTTCGGTCTGCATAAACCTAGTCCCCTATTTCAGTTCTAGGTTCATGGTAGATAGGCAAACTTGCCAATTCCTCCTCTACGAGATAGAAGAAAATTTAGTTACCCGTCTATCTTAAGCATGGTGAAAATTTTAGACCGGAACGGTTAATTGAGCGGGGGGTTGTTCTTGGAACAGTACCGTACTGAGATAGCGTTCGCCAAAACTCGGTTGTATCATGACTATCAAGCGACCTTCATTTTCTGGGCGTTTTGCTACAACAATCGCAGCATACAAAGCCGCCCCAGCAGAAATTCCTGATAGCAATCCTTCTTCTTTTGCTAAACGACGACTGTAGGCGATCGCTTGTTCATCTGTTACCTGAATCACTTCATCAATTAATTCGTGTTGGTAAACTGCTGGCACAAATCCCGCCCCAATACCTTGTATTTTATGCGGTCCTGGTGTACCGCCGGATAAAACTGGACTGTTGGCGGGTTCGACTGCGATCGCCCTAAAACTCGGCTTGCGCGATTTAATTACTTCTGCTACTCCTGTAATTGTCCCGCCCGTACCAACTCCAGCAATTAAAATATCTACTTCCCCATCTGTATCCGCCCAAATTTCTTCGGCGGTAGTTTCCCGATGCACTTTCGGGTTGGCGGGGTTGCGGAATTGTTGCAACATGAAGGCATGGGGCGTTTTGGCGACAATTTCCTCGGCTAGTGCGATCGCCCCCCGCATCCCTTGCGCCCCTGGGGTTAACTCTAATTGCGCCCCATAAGCTTTCAGCATGGCGCGCCGTTCCATACTCATCGTTTCCGGCATCGTGAGTATCAAATGATACCCTTTCGCCGCCGCCACCATCGCCAGTGCAATCCCCGTATTCCCAGAAGTTGGCTCGACTAAAATTGTTTTTCCAGGTTCAATTAACCCTTCTTTTTCCGCCACATCTACCATGCTCATCCCGATGCGATCTTTCACCGAAGCCGCTGGATTCATGCTTTCTAGCTTCACCACAATTCGCGCCAACGCCCCTTCTGATTGGGGAATTTTATTTAACTGCACTAAAGGCGTCCGTCCAACTAACTCGGTGATATCTTTGGCAATCCGCATAAGTGTTTTCCTCAGGTGCTAAATCGAATAAATTTAATTGGGCTATCTGCGCTAGAGAAAGCTTAATATATTTATTATACTACGGTTTTTTTGATGTATTTACTATATTTTATACCTACTTAATATTTAGACTGAAGTCCCTGGGCGTTTTAAACCAAGCTAATTTAAGGCGGATAACTTTACGGTGAGTTATACTACTTTTTTTTGGCAGAAGATCCGCGCCAAGAAACCGGGTTTTTCGGCAAAATCGTCGAGGAATTAGAGATTGCAGCAACAAACCCGGTTTCTGGATTCGGAGATAGGGACTACACTTTAAACTTCTCGGTAATCCGCTTCATTGCTTCTTCCACATTTTCCCGACTATTAAACGCAGAAATGCGGAAATAACCTTCCCCAGCAGCACCAAAACCAGAACCAGGAGTTCCGACTACATTACAAGTGTGCAGTAATTTATCGAAGAAATCCCAACTCGATAAATTATTCGGCGTCTTCACCCAAACATAGGGTGCATTTATGCCGCCATAAACGGCAATTCCGGCTTCAGAAAGTCGATCGCGAATAATTTTGGCATTTTCCAGATAGAAACTAATCAATGCCTTAACTTGCGCTTGTCCTGACTCGGAATAAACTGCTTCTGCACCTCTTTGCACGATGTAAGAAACGCCGTTAAATTTAGTAGATTGGCGGCGATTCCATAGTTTCCACAGTTCAACATCGGAACCGTCGGCAGCTTTGGCGGTGAGGTTTTTTGGTACTACGGTAAACGCACAGCGAGTGCCGGTAAATCCGGCTGTTTTGGAGAAAGAACGAAATTCGATCGCGCAATCTTTTGCCCCTTCTATTTCGTAGATAGAATGGGGAATATCTGGAGCGGTGATATATGCTTCGTAAGCCGCATCGAAGAATATAATCGATCCATTCGCTTTGGCATAATCTACCCAAGCTTTCAGGTGTTCCTTACTAGCAGTAGCACCCGTGGGGTTATTGGGGAAGCACAGATAAATTAGATCGACTTTTTGGGTAGGAAGCGAGGCGGTGAAGTTATTTTCTGCGGTAATTGGCAGATAAACTAAGCCTTCAAATTCGCCTTTTTCGTTAGCATTGCCAGTATTTCCCGCCATGACGTTAGTATCGACGTATACGGGATAAACAGGGTCGGTGACAGCGATCGCATTATCTTTGCCAAAGATATCGAGAATGTTCCCGGTGTCGCATTTAGAACCATCGGAAATAAAGATTTCATCCGCATCGATATCGCATCCGCGAGAGTGGAAATCGAATTTAGCGATCGCTTCCCGCAACCAAGCATACCCTTGTTCCGGGCCATAGCCTTTGAAAGTTGCGCTCGCGCCCATTTGGGTCACCGCGTCGATCATCGCCTGGCGACAAGCTTCTGGTAAAGGTTCGGTGACATCGCCAATCCCCAAGCGGATAATTTTCGCATCCGGATTTGCCTGTGCAAAGGCATTCACCCGTCTGGCAATTTCGGGAAAGAGGTAGCCAGCTTTGAGTTTGAGGTAGTTATCGTTAATCGTTGCCATGTTCAATCGCGAAGAACGCCGTTAGTAAAGCTTACTGCGAATTGTCTCCCTTGGTGAAAGCGATATTTTCAGCCTCGACAGTAAAACCTTGAAAGACTTACACTGGATCTACGCGCCACCCAATTGAGTAAAGCTATAGTTTAATGCCAACTGTGCCAGAATTCAGAGTTTAAAAAGGGGTGGCTTGAATCGACTCCCCACAGTCTGGGGAAACTAATTAATTAAATGGAAACAACTGCCATGAAAAAAGCCATCCCAAGCATTCTTTCTGCCGCCTTCTTGCTGTCAATTCCAGCAGGCGTCAACGCTCAAGATTGCGTCAACTGCTGGATTAATCCCAGAACTGGCATCCTAGAAGATTTAGATAATGTTATTTATCGGCAAAACAGGCGAGTTGCTCCTGTTAATCCAGCCGAAAGTGCAAATCAAACTACGCCGCAAAACAGTCCAGTTACTTCTGCAAATCAACCCGCGCGCGGGAATCAAACCCCTGCGGTTATTGTTTATGGCAGACCAACTTGCGGTTTGACAAGCGGAATGATGCGCCAATTAGACGCAAATAAGATTCCTTACGAATTCAGGAATGTCGATAGCGACGAGGCAAAGAATCGGGAAATGTGGACTTTGATCCGCAACTCAGGAACATCAGTAGGTGATTCGGTTCGCTTACCCGTGCTTTCAGTCAAAGGCATAACTTTGATTAATTCCTCGATTGATGATGTCAGAGGAGCGTTGCGTTAACGTTTTGATTTGGGTTAGCGATCGCATCCCATGCTCAAAACAACCCGAATGCGATCGCTACTTATTTGAAACAGGGTTGGGAGACGCCGCTTGGCTTTAGTTCTAAGAAATTAAACTTCCGGTTCAATTTCCGCTGCTCTCAGTTGAGCAGCTAATCTTTCGGCGCGTTCAGTTCCCCAAAGTAATAGGAAACCATTTTCATCCCACCATCGCAACCAATAACCTGTGGGATTTTCCCTGGTTCCCTGCCAAATTCCCAAAAATAAATTCATTGGTTCAATCCAATAGCGGTTATTTGCATCGGGACTGCGTAGCTGGTAGCGTTCTGAATTATCTAGCCAATCAACTTCTAACTCTCCTGAATCTGGTTCAAATATCCCATAGTTGGGAACTTTTAAAACTCGTTCTTAGAAGAACCATTTTCCTGGTGGATAGGTGGGTTTAATCGAATATTTTTTCCCTTCTGCATCAGAGATAAATTCCATAATAATAACCGGAATATCGCCCTGAAGTTGGGGAGTATAACTGCGTTTCACTTGCAATCGGGGAACTCGAATCGCAGGAATATAAGCTTAGTCTGGCGCTTTGACAACCATTTTTTGATTAACGGTAGCGCCGAGCCGGTAGTTGGTCGTAGTCAGAGCATTTTCTGGTAGCTTTCCTGGGATTTGCCAGCTTTCTGTTAAAGCCGCAGCAAGAGATGCTTGATTGATGTTATCCACGGGTTCGTCGTCTAAAACAAAGTCATCGGGTAGTTTTTCCCAGGTAATTTCGTAAGTGGCTGTACTGGCTAACATATTTTAGTTGAGGCGATCCTTTTGGCTCTACTTTAGCGCGATCGCATCCCTGGTTATAGGTGAGGGGGCATAATTACTCTGAGTCTTAATTCTGCCGCTCCGATGACTCGAAGGAAGGATCTTTCTGCCTCACCCAGGTTGCAATCAATATTGGTGGTAGGGGCACGGCAGTAGAAAACCTTCAAGTTTTGGGCAAAGCCTATTGATGCCGTGCCCCTACAATCTTTAACTGTGTTGCATCCAATTGAAAACGGCTGTAATTCCGATGCAACCGGAATCGATATGACTCATTATCAGTTCGTCTCTGAGCTTTTTCAGGTGTGACTGCAATCAATATTGGTGGTAGGGGCACGCCAGTAGAAAACCTTCAAGTTTTGGGCAAAGCCTATTGATGCCGTGCCCCTACAATCTTTAACTGTGTTGCACCCAATTGAAATCTCAGTCTTCATTCTCTGTTGGTTCACCCAAGTACAGCCTAATAAACGCTTCTGCCGCTTCTGAATTCATCCCTCTCAAGGCTTTGACTATCCCTACAACCGTAAGGGCGGTCGGATCTCTCTCTTCGTGAACCCATTTATAAACCGCAGATCTTGGAAGTCCCATTGCCGTTGCCAGTTTATTTTGGCTGATGCCATAACTCGTCAACACTTCCCTAAGAGCTTTACCCGCTTGTCCCATGTTGGGCGATCGCTATTCTGAATTAGGAAAGTAGCAAGATTCGCCATAGGTCTACCTTCTTCCTTCGCCCACTTTTCCAATGCTTCTGCAACTTCGTCCGGCAACGTAATTGTAATGCGCTTTGCCATTTCTCCCCGAACATCTTGACGCTTATCCATCATACTCTTTGCTGCGCTCCTTAGTTGGTAGCAGTTTTAGACAATTTATAGAATTTTTTATCTGCATCCTACATTTATTAGTTGCATATTACATCTAGATGCATTAAACTGAAGTTCATCATAGGCGATCTGGCAAGTCGCTAATTGATTTGCCAATAGATTTGAGCAATTGCTCTAAGGCTTTCATCTGCTTAACAGTGTAGGGGCAGCAAAAATGGCAGCCCCTACACAAACTTTCGCCTTACCTCATACGGCTGCAATCCGCTGTACATCGTTGCGAAAATCTGGGCGGTAACGTTTAGTTGACAGAAACCGGGTTTCTATCAAAAATCGTCGGTTTGGTAACTAGAGATCTACCCAGAAACTTTGGTGATAGCAACGCCCTGGCGTAAGTCCTGGTTGAGTGAGGTGGCTGCAGGCCACCCTACCGCTCAAGACTGCAAAATTCATCTATCCTCAGTAGAATTTCCCCATAATCTGGTATCCAAGCTAACCATTGATTCTCAGAGTATTCGCACAAGAGCCAAGCTTCATCAAAGCTGAACGCTGTGGGGGGGTTCAAAACTTTAACCCAGACCGAAGGTGCAAATTTGGGTGCGGGTGGGGTGGTGCGATCGCACAATCTTTCCCACGCACCCACGCTACCTACACTGACTGGTGTGGATGGCGACATCCTCGTACAAACATCCGATCGCAGTTTCATAACGACAATCCTTTGCAGCGAACTTTCGTGGCGCTGGAGTTGCCAGCACAGCCCTAAAAATTCAGGACTTACGCCAGGGCCTTGCCAGAAACCCAGTTTCGACCTCGATCTCTCGTTTCCAAACCAACGATTTTTCGTAGAAACCAGGAATATGCGTGTAAGTCCTGAAATTTTTAATTCCGTAGTTTACGATACAGAAGTTTTAGATTCAGTGTGGATTATTGTCTCATAAATTTACAAAAAGACGATGCCCGCTCTCAAAAGTAAAGTGGGGGTATTGGACTGGCGATCGCGCTAACAGCCTTGATTGCCGCGCGAACCGTTTGGCATCGTTGCCCCACATAGATTTGCCCCTGTCAAATCCGTACCCTCCAGCTTGGCATCCTTGAGGTTAGCACCCCTGAGATTGGCATCAACCAACGAAGCATCTTCCAGATCTACCCCGGTGAGATTGGCATTTGTGAGATTGGCTCCCCGGAGATTGGTATCAAACTTGACCGGACGGTCTCTGGAATTAAAAGCGGCTATTCCAGCCAAATTTCCAGTCAAAATCGAGAGTGCAGTACCGAATGCATCGAGCGCCATCTCTCCACGGGAGTAATTACCAGCGATACCCGACAACTTGACCGACGTGTCACCCAGATCTGCACCTTGAAGATCTGCGCCTTCCAAATTGGCAAACGCCAGCATCGCCCCTTCCAAAGTGGCGTTTTTCAGATTAGCGTTTGACAAATCAGCATTTTGCAACATTGCAGGAGCGGACAGCTTGGCTCCTTGCAGATTCGCTCTGAGCAGAGAAGCGCCTTGCAGATTCACCGCCCTCAAGTCTGCATTTTGCAATACAGCTTCTTGCATTGAACCAAGAGCGAGATTTACTCCTTTCAGATTCGCCTCCGTTAGGTTTGCCTTATCCAGGTTGGCGCCGACTAAATAAGCTCGCTCCAGCTTCGCGCCTTGTAAATTAGCGCCTGCCAAATTAGCGCCTTCCAAATTCACACCTTTCAAGTCGGCTGAACTCAGATTCGCGCCTGGCAAATTGCATCGCAGGCATTCTTTTGTTTCTAACAATTGCTTTACCAGGACAGATGGATCTGAACCAGACTCAGCCGTCTCGGATCGCACTTTCCCCACCGATAGCATCTCTGGAGAAATTGGCGGCATCTTCAACTGGCTTTTTAGAGAGGTTGCTAGCTTTTCATTGCTGAGAATTTCCACAAAATTGGTGCGATTTGAGCCTGCGGATTCGGATTGAACCAAAAATCCCAGTTCCACTCGATGAATTCTGTTCCATTGTTGATAATTCATAGCAAAAACCCGATCGAGGCGAACATTTACCACAGCGGTTCCCCGTTTATTATCCAAAAAATCGAGTTCTTTGCCTTCCTCGATGTAAAGGGTTAAACCTTGAGCGGTCGCAGCAATCTTGCATTTTCCGGATTGACGTTTCTTGCCTGTGTTGAAACCGCAGGCAGCTTCCTCACCCTTGCGTGCGTCTAGGGGAATGGGAATGATGAACTACCCCAACCTATAGACGGACGGGGTTTCTGTTCCCTCGTCCGAAGTACGGTTAGGCTTTTGACCCTTCACTTGCTTCAGTTGCCGCACCCTTGCCAGTATGCTTGCGCTTACTCGTCGAATTGGTAGAGCTAAAACATCCGTAGTCTACGGTCGGGTGAGGTTCGAGAGTCACCCCTCTTCCCTCCCCTAAGAACCGTGCATGAGACTTTCGCGCTCACACGGCTCAAGCCTTATC
>NZ_BLAY01000246.1 GCF_020521235.1 Microseira wollei NIES-4236
GATGGGTTTGCCGTTCTAGGGTACTAGGCTCACCATCTTGCTTATAAAGTTGTCAGGGTTTAGATTTCTCTGTTCCCAGCCAGTCTTCCCTAAGTGTTGCTACTTATTTCAACTGAACGAATCGCACCCAAAGTTTGTCATGATAATTATGCCCTCCTATAGGACAACTCTATCGGGGTGGAAGTCTCCGCCCAGTGCAGCGAACACTAGGCGGGGACGCACTTATATTTATTGATGACACACTATAGCATAAAAATTCTAATCATGTTATAAAATTTTTATTATTAGTAAACGACGACTTTTCATGATTCGCGAGATCCGGATCAACTATATATTTGCAGACGACCCTACCTGGGAAAAACTCATGCTGGCTTGCGATGAGCTGGGATGGAACAAGTCAACCATTGTCAAGCAATGTTTGCACGGGTTTTTCCGCCGCGACGGAGAGTTTTACGCCAACGCCGGTATCCTTGATGCACAGTATCGCGGCATGAGCGAAGAAGAGTATTTTAAGACTCTGCGCGATCGCTTAGAAGAAGACTTGCCACGATACCAGCAGGGTAGACCTGGGTTTGGTGTTTCTCCTATCGACCCTATTGAGCCAATTCCCACAGACCCCGGTTACAAGCGCAGCTACAACACGATTGGTTTGTCCGCTTACAATTACGTGCTGCTAAAAGTAGCAAGGATTGTAGATGGTGGATCGATGATACAAACGATCAGCCGGATGATCGTGAAGCATCTCAACGACAACTGGGAAACCGCGTACCAGCCACAGATCGATCGCGACCACAGATGTAAATTCAAATAGGAGCAAAATCATGACCACAACAATTAATACTGAACTCAACTCAGATCGCGTAAATAAAGCTGTTGAAGCGATTTTGTCAGCGTTGGGCGAACCTGAAAACGATTTACACAGAGAAGCGTTCAGCGCTTTCCATCGGGGCGATCATCAGGTCGTGAAACGATTGGCAGCAACTAACCTATCTGATTACTATTGCAAGGCTTTAGGTTATTTGGGGGGAGCATTGAAACTCACGCCAAATACAGATACTATTCTTGCCGAATCTGCACGGGCGGCGGCTGATTTTGTCAGGGAAAGAACGCTGGCGAGATTAGGCGCAGAAATTGCCCAGGCGCTTGGTTAGAAACGACTGAAGGCATTTGTTTTATTTATTCCTCCTGCGGTTGATCTTGCACTCACAAGCTCTTGATTTATCTGTTGTAGGTGGCGATCGCATTTAGCTGTCCAGGCGTGGTGCGATCGCTTTGTCATCAAGCCACAATAACTTTGTCATTATGACAAGCTTTTTTGAGACTGTCTCGACCTTGAAAGCTCGTACAATGCGTTAATGTGCGCCGGTAAGCGCTGCTCTAAAGTCTGTCGCTGTGTCCAAACCGCATCCAATAAACACAAATAATTGGTCACGTCTGGTGGAACCGCTCGCTGACTGCTTCCCTCTACAAACCAGTGATATACAGTATCAGCACTTTTGCCAGTTAGTTGGGCAAGCTCTTGCCGAGTCAAGTGCCACTTGGCGATAAATTCTTTCGGATGCACTAAAACCCCCAAGTTCGGAACGTTGTAAGCTAGTTAATTTGTCATGATGACATAGTAACTAGATCGGGCAAGGTTCTATGTTTTTCATCCCAGATCAAACAGCAAAAGCCCCAGCTTGCAGGCTGGGGTGTAAACAATAGGGAGAAATTCAATCAGCGACGTTGTTAACTCTGGTGAAAATTTTTAACTTCTTAGCTGACGCCGAATGCGGTTAAAACCAGCAACGAGACGAGCAGAATAGCGGCAGCGCCTTGAAAAGCATACCGCTGCTGCTGTTCAGCTGAGGGGTATTGTGCATAGTAGATAGCGGGTTCAGCAGCGTAGTTGTTGAGAAGACCTTCGTTGTTAGTGGTGTACATAGTTCGCTCTCTGGTATTTGTTAACTTATGTAAATCACTGTAACGAATTATTTACAAAGTGTCAAGAGATTGATGCACTTGTGCTATAAGTCTTGCTTTGAGCAGCCATAGGCTTGACTGAAGTCGGTTCCCGTCTAGCAGCGATCTTGTAACGATGACCTTAAGCAGCAGAGGGGTTGAGCTGGAATCCGCCCAGAGCCTCTACCTGTAAGGTGCGTTAGCTTGTCCCGTAATAAAATCTGATCGCGTTACCCCACAGATACGTCGCATGTAGGGGCACGGCATTTTTAAGTTATCTATATCTGGCAAAATATCTCGGATGCCGTGCCCCTACACCCCATTAAGGGTAATCTTAAGGACATGATATTACGCAAAGAAACCGGGTTTCTATCGATTAATCGTTGCTTTAGAACAAAAGATATGCCTGGAGGCACGCTTCGCGAACGTAGCAAGAAACCCGGTTTCTCAGATCTTGGTGCGTCAGTCCACAGAGCTAATCTGCCAAATTTCTACCTTTAATTTCTGCCAACATTGCCGCATCTGGCACGATATCTGGCGTGTAATAACCAGCGGCTTTTTTGGCAGCAATTTCTACCTGTGCATCCTCCGGAATCCAATCTTCTGGAATGGGTATGCGTTCGATGACTTCAATGCCAGAATTGACGATCGCGTTATATTTCATATCGCTCATCGAGACTAAGCGATCGATGCGAGTTATTCCCAACCAGTGCAGTATATCTGGCATTAATTCTTGGCAGCGCATATCTTGCACTCCGGCGACGCATTCGGTGCGGGTGAAGTAGGAATCGGCGCGATCGCCTCCCTCCTGGCGCTTGCGGGCATTGTAAACCAAAAATTTGGTAACTTCCCCTAATGCCCTTCCTTCTTTTCGCAAGTATACGATTGCACCCGCACCCCCTGCTTGTGCAGTCTGGATGCAAACTTCAATTCCATGCACTAAATAAGGACGACAGGTGCAAATATCCGAACCAAAAACATCTGAACCGTTGCATTCATCGTGGACTCGCACGGCTAGCGGTTTGTTGGGGTCTGTAATATCTGCTACATCCCCAATGATATAAACCGTAGTTCCACCGATGGGGGGTAAGAAAGCCTGCAAATCCGGGCGCGTTACCAGTTCGGGGAACATTCCCCCCGTTTGCTGAAATAGAATGCGGCGCAAATCGCTTTCTTGTACGCCGAGTCGCTGGGCAATTCCCGGCAAGTACCAAACTGGGTCGATGGCAGCTTTTGTCACCACCAAGCTACCGTTGCTTTTTAAGATCTCCCCGTCAATTTGCAAGCGCCCTTTGGCAATGCAATCTTGCAGTTCGGGCAGGGTAATGTGCGCTTTGGTAATCGCGATCGTGGGGCGAATATCGTATCCTTGTTCGTAATACTCGGCGTATGCTTCTTCTACCATCGCCCCAAACGGATCGAGGGAAACAATTTTTTGCGGAGCGAACCAACTCGGATATGGCCCAATTTGGACAACGGGGGCGGTATTGGTCAAATCTGCCCGATGATCGCTTTGAAGGCTTCCAGAGGCGATCGCTAGCGCCCGATACACTGCATAGGAACCTGAATGGGTGCCAATGACGTTGCGATGGGCAGCGTTTCCCAATGTCCCTATTATCGGCCCCCGTTGCAGCGGATCGCGTTCTCCCCAACGTATCGGTATCGGTTTCGCCCCGGATCTGCCAGGGTGGGAAGTTAAAACAATATGCTTGTGCTTAGAGACTGATGTTGGCTGTTGCATATCAAGTTCTCCAGAAAATGCACCGATGACGATCTCAATTTGTCAAGTATGCCAAATCTTGTGGAGCGATCGCCCTGACGGCAACAAAAATTGCGCCTGCTTTCACCCGCCGCCAGTTTTATAGTACATTTGTCTTGGTAAATTACAACCCCAGCAGCCTGGTGCGTTACCCAGGCTGTTTTTTTTTGCACAAAGCTATTGTTGGGTGGCTCGACAGGAAAAGTCTAGAGTTAGCGATCGCGAGGATAGAATAAGGTTACAAAAGCTACAATTTTTTGATTTGTAACAAATCAATGTGGCGATCGCTACAATATTTGCTTCTATCTTTAGATTGATTGCGCTGGTAATTGGATTGAATTATGCTCATACAGTCTGCGTCTTAAGAGGGAAGCTAAAAAATGGAAACCCAATTAGACGGAAAACATGGATTCTCTGGAATTTTCGAGGCATGTGCAGCGCAAATCTTTACAAAAACGGTTGGTTTGTTTGCAGAAGCGGCGAATCAACCTTTAGAGACAGAAACTATCCAACAGGAAATAGCACTTTCCCAAAGGTGTAAGGAAGCGGTGGCAGAAGCCGGGCAGGTAATAGAGAATCTAATGGCTGAGGTAATTGCCGAGCTAGTTGCCGAAAAGCAAGCGCAATTCGAGGCAATGGCAAAAACAATGACAGAGCTAGTTGAGGAGCAGGCACCATTTAATGGCAAACTTGCTGATACCCATGCTACGCAAGACAGATCAAAAGTAGCTTTGACATCCTCCCCATGCAGCGCTACCGATCTGCGGTTGCTACTAATGCTGGGATTGGGCGTGCTTAGTATCCGACAGTGGTTCGATCAAGGGTTTCAAATCGAGGAGTTACCTTGGTATCTCTTGACTTGGTATGCCTTCGACGCCTTAATGAAACCGAGCTACAAAAGCGCAAACTGGCAAACCGAAACTAGCTTAGCAGGCGAAACTCCCCAGCCAAAACAGAGATACTAACTCAAGTTGCTAGTTATCTCATGCATAGCAGCTAATGGCTAATGGCTAATGTGGGTAAAAATCCTATATTAGCAATTAGCAATTAGCCATTAGCAACGCGCTTGTTTATAACTAGCAACTTGCGTTACTACCAAACCCGCACTAACTATAAAGGCGTATAAATTTACGTCGCGGCGATTTTTCAGTGTAATCAACAACAAGGAGAAAATTTGGTGATTCAAGCCATACATACTGCCGTCAAAGGCAGAGCGATATATAAAATTAATCAACTTTACGGCTCCAAGTCTTTAAAAACATACCTGGAGCGATCGCGCCTAGAGAAGGCGGAAATTAAGGATGTCTCTGCCAATCCACTAACGGGCAATATTCTTGTCCTTTATCACCCAGACAAGACCCCGGATGAAATTGCATCGCTGATTGCAGAAAGTTTATTAAATTACCATTCCCAGCAGGAGCAAATCGAGACAAAGAGTTATTTACCCAAAACTCTACAACAATTGACACGAATGGTTGCCGATGCTGAAGCATAAGCGGCAGAAAATCAGCAACTTGTGGTAGCCTGTGCTACTCAATTTGCAGCGGACGCTGAACAATTGAGAGACATGGTTGCCGATGCTGAAGCACAAGCGGCAGAAAATCAGCAACTTGTGGTAGCCGGTGCTACTCAATTTGCAGCGGACGCGAGCGATCGCGCACCTGGCTTGTAGTAGGTCTATCTAATATCAATTCCGTTTAAGTAGTCACGGTAAAAATTCTCCGCGTCAGAGGGTTAGCCTTAACTATGAGTACCTAAACTCACATCTTGCACCTTTCCACCGACCCGTCCGGAAATAAATTTCCGGACTAACAGCTCAAGTCCATTAAAATAAACTGAAATTCCTTTTGAATAAGTGTTTAGTCCTCTAAAAAGGACTTTAGCTAAAAGCCCGTGAATTTATTCTCTGGCGATTTAATGATCGGGTGCAAGATCTGAGTAAACGGAAGCGATATCATGCGGTCGATTTATGCAGTTTGGTGGCGTTCCCCAGGCTGTTTTTTTTCACAAAACTATTTTACTATAGCCAAACTTTTCTAACCCTAACGCTTTTTTATCAAGTGAGGCAGAGCCTCGCTTTAACGTTCCCAGGCAGGAGCCTGGGAACTAGAATTAAGCTGGAGATGTTTGTTTTTGAGCGTAAAGATAATCGCAATATAGCGCCCATGCAGCGCCAAATATACCCGTGAGGGAAGCAGCGATCGCAGCTGAAACTCCCCATACCATTGGCCCAAACCAATCTGTAATTTCACACAATATTGCTGTGCTTGCTTTAGCAACAATATAAGCCGTCCCCGTTGCCGCAACTGTGACTAAACCAATTTCTGCCAGCATTTCTAAAAGCGCCTTTCTGGTTAAATCTTCCTCAAAATAGATTTTCCAGATCGTGGTATACATTAGCACATCAGAAGCCGTGAAAACTAACTGTTTGGGAACTTCTATACCGGGAGTTGGTGCAGCGGAGGCGGTACCGCTACCAACTGCGTAACCGGCAATTGCTAAGGCAGCTTCTAATCTTTTTTTACCGAGATTGCTCACAGTCCTATCTCCTCTAGAGCCATGTCTACTTTATCAACTTATTGAAGTGGCTGATATCGAATCCGTTTGCATCCGAATTATAAAGATTTTCAATGGTATCAACGATCCTGGTAGGGGCACGGCATCAGTAAGTTTTGTCACCAGCTCAAAGGTTGTAGGATGCCGTGCCCCTACAATGTTGTGTTGCACCCAATTGAATCCGATGCAAGCGGATTTGATCTGACTCGCTGCGTCAACTTGAGTGAGACAATATTGAGAGACAGCTAAATCAAGAGGGAGAGAATATGACTATTCAAGTCGGCGATAAAATTCCATCGGTTAATTTGTTAACGATGACGGCTGATGGGCGTCAAACAGTATCCACCGACGAACTATTCAAAGGGAAAAAAGTGGTCTTGTTTGCAGTCCCTGGTGCGTTTACGCCCACCTGTTCCGAACAGCATTTGCCTGGTTTTATTACCTATGCCGATGAAATTAAAGCTAGAGGCGTCAATACCATCGCTTGTATTGCCGTTAACGATGTTTTTGTCATGGATGCTTGGGGGAAAAATCAGAATGTCGGCGATAAAATAATGATGCTTGCCGACGGTGACGGTGAATTTACCAAGGCTCTGGGGTTAGAATTAGACTTGCGCGGCAAGGGTTTGGGCGTGCGCTCGCAACGCTATGCCATGATAGTTGAAGATGGTGTCGTCAAATCCCTGCAAATCGATCCACCTAAAACATTTGAAATCAGCAAAGCTGAAGCCGTTCTAGAAAGGCTTTAAATAATTTGAGATTTAAGATTTCAGATGGCAGATTTATTTGATTTCAGATTTGAAATTTCAGATGGCAGATTTACAGCGTTATTTTCTTCTAAAATCTGCAATCTGCCATCTGCAATCTGCCATCTGCCATCTTCAATTTGCAATTAGTCGCGCTAGCATCTGGGCGTAGGGAGATTGATGCAAGTGGGCTTTACCTACCGAGCCGAATAGTTGCAACTTTTCTGCAACTACCGCTTGCATCGATGCGATTGCTTCTTGAGTTAAATCGAGTAAATCGGGGGTTTTAGGCGAACCCAACTGTTCTTTTAAAGACCGCATATAAGCCTGACGTACTTCAGTATTGACGTTAAACTTGCATACGCCCAATTGTATCGATTTACTAATCATCGACGCAGGCAAACCAGAAGCGCCGTGTAATACTAACGGAATGCTAATCAACTTGCGAATTTTTGCCAGTCGGTCAAAATCTAATCTGGGTTCGCTGCGATATTCTCCATGCACGTTACCAATTGTAACGGCTAAAGCATCCACCTGGGTCGCCGCTACAAATTCAACCGCTTGAAAAGGATCGGTCATTTTCGCTTCTTTTTCGGCGATGCTTAAACCATCTTCTGTGCCGCTAATTCTGCCAATTTCTGCTTCAACTGCTGCCCCATAAGTATGGGCTAACTCGGTCATTTCTTTTGTAAATTCTAAGTTCTCACTATAAGGTAAATGAGAACCATCTGCCATAATCGAATTCATCCCCGCTTGCAGAGCCGTTTTGATTGCCGCAGCGTCAGTACTGTGATCTAAGTGAACTGATATCGGTACTGTGGCGGCGCGCGCTGCTTCCAAACAAAGCGCGACTAGAGGAGATCCGCCAGACTTGAGCGAACTGGGGTGAAGTTGCAACATGGCTGGACTTTGGTGCGCCTCTGCCGCCCCTATAACTGCCTTTACCCCTTCTAAGTTATAGACATTAAACGCGCCGATGGCGTAGACATTGCGGCGGGCTGTTTCCAATAGTTCCAGCGTAGAACTCAGCATAATTGCTATCCCGATAGATACCTTATTTTAGAATTGCCAGTGGCTCAAGATAGCAGCGATCTTGTTGCTTTTCTACCATTCTTGGAGATGTTTTTGTTTTTGGACTTCTGACTCTAACTTAATCATCAGGTCAATCATCATTCTGACGTGGTCGATGGTTGCACTCAAACCGTTTTCGCCGACGAGACAGCCGTAGCGAGGCAAGTTTTCTTTTGGGTGTTGCCAGCGCAACCATAGTTTGCCGTTAATCAGTTTTGTAGTGATCGACCAGCCTTTATAGCCTCCAGGAATTTGCTCAATGTCGGCTTTGTAGGGAGAAGATTGTTCCAAGGATTCTCTTTGGCTAGTTAACAACATAGTTCTGGCGTTTTAAATCCATCAATAAATGGGAAAACTAGGGAGTGAACTTCTGTACAGCATCAAGTATAGGTGTTTATTTCTAGCTAAACAACGTATTTTTACTAGAGTTTCACCCGTTCTATGTATCTTCACAAGAAGTCCAATAATGTTAAATATCCAGGAAAATCCCGGCACGAGTTGCGATCCAACTCGCTGGCAATTTGCGATCGCTATCTCTGGTTGAGTGCGATCGCTTCCGGTCTATTCTGTGAGCTGA
This sequence comes from Microseira wollei NIES-4236, assembly GCF_020521235.1. Lineage (GTDB taxonomy): Bacteria > Cyanobacteriota > Cyanobacteriia > Cyanobacteriales > Aerosakkonemataceae > Microseira > Microseira wollei. Next base: position 8,651 of record NZ_BLAY01000246.1, read on the forward strand.
GGCGGTTGCCGCCTGTGACTCAAATCAATTTCTCCCTGTGATTTAAATCATATAGCAGATGCATCAATTCTGGCAAGCGTCAGTACCCGATGTAAAACCAGAATCAGGCTGTTGGCAGCGAACCAGAGGCAAATCACCTTTGTTTCTCTGAAAAACGCAGCCAGAAACCCGGTTTCTAAGCAAAGAAACCGGGTTTCTTTGCTCGTAGTGCGTAAGTCCTGATTGAATCTCCGGCTCTTATGACAATATTATTTACATAAATTTGATAAAAAACAAATAAATTTTATTAAAAGTAAATATTTTTGTAGCAAAGCTTTACTTTATGATAATTAATATTAAAATCAGGCGCTGGCGCCCGTTCGTAGTAGGCGCTTGGGCGCCGCGGGTATTGGGGATGAGGCAGGGGTGGGATGGTTCCCCAGTAGTCAGAAGAGGGGCACAGATGCGCGCCCCTACCGCTCAAGGCAACCAGAAATTTGGTAACAAAGGTTTCAGACTATTGCGTACCGATTGGTTAAGCGATCGCGCCATTTGAATGTGCAATTCATCCGCCTCCACAGGGATAATTTCTGCTTTACTTCCCTGCTGCAAGCGATCGATAACTAAATTCGCTGCTTCCAAACCAGTCACATAAGCCTTTTCTTGCGACCAAGAACCGTGACGATTGACAATCCAATCCCCACTCATAAAGGCATTTTCAAAACTCGTGACCGCAGGCAGCATATACTGATAGCTACCCGGTGCAAAATGGGTCACCGCACGGGGTAAGCGAATGACGCTGCTATCGATTACTTTTGCTTGCCCAAAAGCGGGAACGCAGGCGGCTAAATCCCGCTGCACAATCGGCACAATTTCTTCATCGCTTAAAGGCAAAAATTGATTCGCGTGATAGAAATCCGCTTCGATAACAGTGCCTGGTTCATCGCGATATTCATCGTGCAGCGCATTCAAATCAAAAAACGTCCATCCTGTAGTGGGATTAAACCCAAAACAAGCATTAGAAGGCAAAGGAATATCAATTTTGCGGTCAAACCACAACCGGGTAGCCAAAACATCAATCGCGCCCAAATTCATTACATCGCGAAATTCCTGGCGTTTTTGCAAGCTAGGACTGCCGGAGATAATTTTCTGCATACCAGTCACGCCAACGGCAAAAATAACCGCATCGGCGTCGAAAGTTTCATCCCCACAGACAACGCCAGTGACGCGATTGTTATCAACAATTAAATCGCTGACGCGGCGATTTGTTGCCAGCTTACCCCCGGATTTTTCAATTTGTTCTACCCAAGGACGAAAGATTTTTTCGCCTACCGTACCCCGACACCAAACCACATCAAAATCCGGTTGATGCGCCAGGATAAAAAAGTAAAGCATTCCCAAAGTAGCAGCGGCAGAACATTGTTCCCCTGGGGCAAATAAACCGACTAACAACATCGGTTCAAAAGACTCGCGGTAAAGTCTTGCAGAAACGCCAAATTGTTTGAATAATTCCCGGGCAGTTACGCCATCATAGCGTCGCCAAGCTGCATCGGAATTATCAAAATCAACGACAGCGTAGAGTAAAGGTAAAGCTGAAAGGCGATCGATTAATGGTAACCGCTTAAACTGGGTATAAATAAAAGTTCCCAGAGGCGAAGGCAGTCGGGGCAGCTCTTGAAAAATCGGCGATTCGACTTCGAAACCTGCGGGAGAATACTGAGAAGAACGAGTCCAAGGTGTAAAAGGACTCAAACCTAATTCTTTGACCAGTTGAAAGATATTGTTGTAGGGATACCAAAAGCCGTGAATACCAGCTTCTACAGAACGTCCCCCCGCCGTTTTCCAACCGGCGACTAAACCGCCTGGATAGGGGCCAGCTTCTAGTAGAGTAACATCGTAGCCTTGTTTAGCGAGGTGGTAGGTTGCGCCCAAACCTGCCCATCCCGCACCGACAACAACAACCCGTGGAGTTTGCGATTTATCTGACATTGTGGATAAAGGAATTCTTTGTACAGCTTAAATGCGATCGGCTCTGAGAAACCGGGTTTCTGGCTACGATCTGTGGCAACCAAACCAACAATTTTTCCGAGAAACAAAGGTGATTTGCCCGCACCGGCTCTGAGAAACCGGGTTTCTTTCTGCGATCTCTAGTTACAAAGCGACGATTTTTCATAGAAACCCGGTTTCTTTCCGTCACCCCACCCATGCATCTAAATCCAAAGTGAAGTGATGGGGGTTTTGCAGCACAAAAGAGCGACCTTGTTTGAGCAAATTATGTCATTGCTAACCAAATCGAGAGAGGTGGATTTTACCTGGAGAATGATATCATGTCCGTTGAATTGCCCATAATAAAAAAACCTCA
>NZ_BLAY01000247.1 GCF_020521235.1 Microseira wollei NIES-4236
CACCAACTCCCAGTTTTTCCCATGCCGTGTCCCTCACCCGCAGTAAGTTTTGTCACCAACTCCCAGTTTTTCCCATGCCGTGTCCCTCACCCGCAGTAAGTTTTGTCACCAACTCCCAGTTTTTCCCCTGCCGTGTCCCTCACCCGCAGTAAGTTTTGTCACCAACTCCCAGTTTTTCCCATGCCGTGTCCCTCACCCGGCATCAGTAAGTTTTGTCACCAACTCCCAGTTTTTCCCCTGCCGTGTCCCTCACCCGCAGTAAGTTTTGTCACCAACTCCCAGTTTTTCCCCTGCCGTGTCCCTCACCCGCAGTAAGTTTTGTCACCAACTCCAAGTTTTTCGGATGCCGTGTCCCACACCCGCAGTAAGTTTTGTCACCAACTCCCAGTTTTTCCCATGTGGTGTCCCTGACGCGGCATCAGTAAGTTTTGTCACCAACTCCCAGTTTTTCCCATGCCGTGTCCCTCACCCGCAGTAAGTTTTGTCACCAACTCCCAGTTTTTCGGATGCCGTGTCCCACACCCGCAGTAAGTTTTGTCACCAACTCCCAGTTTTTCGGATGCCGTGTCCCTCACCCGGGTAAGTTTTGTCACCAACTCAAATAGGACTTACGCACCACGATCTGATCACCAAAGTTTCTGCGTATATCTCTGATTGCCAAACCGACGATTTTTCATAGAAACTTTGGTGTTTGCGTAAGTCCTGTCAAAGTTTTTCGGATGCCTTGTCCCTACCCCCGTTGATTCGACTGAAAATGGCTATAAATTTGAAATCGGCAATTAGCTCATGCTTAGCTATCTCAAAGGAACAGTAGCAGCCATCCAAAGTGCCAGCAACCATCGCGTCACCCTGGTATTAGAAGTAAATCAAATCGGGTACGAACTGCAAATACCCCCGCGTCTAGTGCAGCAATTACCGGGGGTAGGAGAGTCAACGCAAGTCTTCACCCACTTGCAAGTTAAAGAAGACCAAATGGTGCTGTATGGTTTTGGCAGTGCAGCGGAGAGGGATTTGTTTCGCCGTTTGATTAGTGTAAGCGGGATTGGTGCAGCATTAGCGATCGCGCTTTTAGACACCCTTAGTCTGCCAGAATTAGTTCAAGCTATTGTTACCGGAAACACCCGCGCCTTAACTAAAACTCCCGGTGTCGGTGCCAAAACAGCAGAACGCATTGCCTTAGAATTGAAAACCAAGCTAGCCGAATGGCGTAATTTTAACCAGCTGGATACCCTAAAATCTGGTCAACCAGCACCAGCGATTTTAGAAGATGTAGAAATGACGCTGCTAGCACTCGGATATAGCAGCGGCGAGGTGGCACAAGCAATACAAGCTGTGAGCCAAGATGCTGTAGTAGCCAAAAGCACAAATCCTGAAGATTGGATCAGAAGTGCGATTACCTGGCTCAGCAGCCAGTAATGTTTTTGCTCTCAGATTTCGGCTTTAGTTCGCGCCTGGTAATCATACCATGCCGAGCGTAAATCTTTGCCGTGGTAATGTCCAAAGCTGAGTTGGTTCAAATCGCGATGGTACAGATGCGTCGCGTAAGTTCCATTACTCAGCTTATGCAGGACAACTGATGAGTTGCAGTCGTTGGGATCGATCCAAACAGCGATGGGGTTTAAAAAATCCATGTTTTCTCCTTTCTTCACCGATAGCCAGCGGGGTTGGCAATGTGCTAAGTCATAACTCTGTTTATTGGTATACAAAAATTGTGCAGATTTTGTGCAGATCCCACTTGCTGGGAGCAATCCATCAGCCGGGATGTAGTGGTAGTGAAAAGCACTAATGTCCCCTGGGGTATGGGTGGCGCGATTCGCGCTCCGCGATAGCGGAGCGCCAGCGTGCCGCAGGCATATCGCGCAGCTAAACCAGTAATATCTACATAGCACCAGCCTAGGTTTCCGGATATGTTGATAGTTTTTTCCCCAATCGCGTTTATCTTTTTGTTCCTAATTTTTCATAAAAATGATATTTTTCACATTTCAATCTTATCCGCTTGAATATATTAATATAATCAAAAAATTAAAAAAAAATTCATGTCGCGATTATTTATAGGCGATTTGGAGGCGAAAAAAATTATGACTAAAAATGGTCTTTATCGGCTCAAGCGCTCGGCATTGAATACTAGAGAGACAGGGAGTGTATTGCTGCGTGACGATTAGCAAGCAAATCTAATAACGTAAGTTGCTAGTTACATCGAGCCAAAGAAACAAAGGGCGATCTGAAAAATCGTGGGTTTGACAGCGAGAAATCTACTCAGAAACCCGGTTTCTGACTGCTGACGGCAAAAGCCTGTTAATCCAATTACCAATTACCAATTACCAATGACCACCGCCAAAGCTTATAACTAACCCAAGTTGCTAGTTATAACTATCGTGGGTTGCACAGCAGAAGCTAATTGCAAGCTTGCTAATTGGTGATGGGAATATTTTTCGGTTCTACCAGCCATTAGCTATTAGCCATTAGCCTGTCTTCAGCGCTAAAAAGATAACTAGCAACTTGCGTTAACTAGCAACTTGAGTTAATAACTTACCATTTCAGTTTGGTTAGCCGTCATCTATCCTACGGTTTCTATATCCTAATTCCATTTCTTCCTTAAGAAAGAGGTGACCCGCAGCAAGATTATTTCTTGTGACCGATACTACAGCCGAGTTAGAAAGCCGAAAATACTGTTGTCGGCATACTATAGCTAAAAATCAGATGTCACCCACAGCTCATAAGACAAGCAAAACACCTACTAAAACAAGCAAAACACCTAGTAAGACAAGTACCATCGAATTTGCGTTATTTGCTCCCTATAACAAAGGAGCCGCCTTAATCGGTTCTTTCTCTGACTGGAAAGAAATCCCGATGAAAAAAGGCAAGGATGGTTATTTCCGCACAGAGGTCGAATTAGAAGATGGAGTTTACGACTATAAATTCAAAGTTCAATCATTATCCTGGTTTTTTGAACCAGACCAATGGGTAGATGTCATCGACCCCTATGCCACAGACGTAGACGAAAGCAAAGGTGTCGGCACAGTTAGAATCAAAGACGGCAAAAAAATTGTCGATACCTATGTTTGGAAACACGACGATAAACCGCTACCCCCAGACCATCAATTAGTCATTTATGAATTGCACGTAGCCGACTTTACCGGCGGCGAAGATGACCCTAATCCCCGTGGCAAATACAAGCACGTCATCGAGAAATTAGACTATCTGTGCGAACTCGGTATCAACGCCATTGAACTGTTGCCAGTCAAAGAATATCCGGGTGATTATAGCTGGGGATATAACCCCCGCTATTTTTTTGCTACGGAAACCAGCTATGGCACAACGGCAGAATTAAAAGAATTAATTGACGAGTGTCATGCCAGGGGAATTCGCGTCATTATGGATGGGATTTATAACCACTCAGAAGCATCTTGTCCCCTGACTCAAATTGACCACGATTATTGGTATCACCACTCACCCCGCGACCCCGATAACAACTGGGGGCCAGAATTTAACTACGAACATTTCGACGAAAATTTGCCAACCTATCCAGCGCGGAAATTTATCGGCGACGCCGTGCGTTTTTGGATTGAAGAATATCACATCGACGGCATTCGTTACGACGCCGCGCGGCAAATTGCCAATTACGACTTCATGCACTGGATTGTCCAAGAAGCCAAAAAAACAGCGGGAATGAAGCCGTTTTATAACATCGCCGAACACATTCCTGAAACTACCAGCATCACCAACGTAGATGGACCAATGGATGGTTGTTGGCACGACAGTTTCCGCCACGTTATTACCGTACACATCTGCGGCGATACCTTCGATTTAGAGCAGCTTAAAGATGTAATTGATTGCCAGCGCCAAGGTTTTATGGGTGCTACCAATGTGGTTAATTACCTCACAAACCACGACCACGATCGCTTGATGGTAGAATTGGGAAATCGGAATATCTTTGATGCTGAAGCTTTTAAGCGCGCTAAGTTGGGAGCGGTTATTTTAATGACAGCTGTCGGCGTACCAATGTTGTGGATGGGACAAGCGATCGCAGAATACAAACCAAAAACCCCCGACCCCGCCAAAATCGATTGGACGCTGCTAGAAAATGACCTAAATCGCAGTTTGTTTGAATACTACAAAGGATTGATTCACCTGCGGAAAAACAATCACGCACTTTACACAGCAAATATTGACTTTTTCCACGAAAATGCTGAGGCGAAAGTCATTGCATATACTCGTTGGAATGATGAAGGTTCCCGCGTCGTGGTCATCGCCAATTTCTCAGGTAATTATCTGGCTGGGTATACAGTTCCCAACTTCCCAGCAGATGGAACTTGGCACGAATGGACCCACGACTTCGATGTAGAAGCTGGAAACGGTCAAATCATGATTGACTTGCCAGAATACGAAGCAAAAGTGTTAGTTTGGCAGTAGGAGACAGAGCCTCAATACAGCGGATTGCAAGCGAGTGAGGTACAGCCTTAAGGCTCTCGTTTGTCAAGCGCGCAGCAAAAATGGCAGCGCGCTTGACAAACTCAGGTGTACCTCATACGGCTGCAATCTCAGGACTTACGCAAACACCAAAGTTTCTCTGAAAAATCGTTCGTTTGGAAACTAGAGATCTACGCAGAAACTTTGGTGATGGGTCGCCCAAGCGTAAGTCCTGAATCTGCTATAAACTTGTTACCAGGCTGAGCCTGGTAACGAGAAATAGGTAGACTAGATGTTTACCTTGCTAGAGAGTTCAGCCAGTTATTTTCTGTTTATTTTTATTGCTTTTTAACAGAGCGATCGTACCCAGAGAACCTAATACCAATAGCCCTAAATTAGTGCCCGGTTCCGGAACATTGGCTATTGTTGTGGGTTCGGCATAGATGAAATCATCTGTGACTGCTAGGTCGATCCCTTTTAATAAATCTTCAGCACCAAAGGAGCGAATTGTCTTGCCATCAAAGTTAAACAGGGCTTTATCTCCCACCGTCAGCGTCACATCTGTAACAATTGGAGCGTCGAATAGAACGCCAAGAAAAGATGGATCGCCACTTTTGGGAGCCGGATCTACGAAAAATTTACCCAAGCTGGTTGAGCCATTGAAATACTCGATACTGCTGCTTTTTGCTAGTTCCACATCGACGAAAATTGCCCCGAAACCGCGCGTACCAGCAGCAGTACGAGTCCCAGCTAAGGTAAAGCTTTGTTCGATAAAACGGTCTTCAAATTCACCAGGTTCGTCATCGAACATGGCAAAAGTATTCTTCGGACTAAAGGCTGGAAATTGTCCCGCAGTCGCTGGATTGACGCTGGCAAATCCGTCACCGCTGACTGTATATTCTTCTGCGTAAAGCGCCCCTTGCCCCAAGAAGCGATCGACTGGGATGTTCACAGTTGTGCCTGGGACAATTACTTTGGTATTCGGGTTAATATCCGTGCCATCTAGCCTGACACCATCCCAACTAATTGTCCGGAATCCATTAGCTTTCGGTCCCCCTGCATTAGCTTGTCCCCCAATCGCGGCTTTCATTGCGTTGAATGCATCGGTTGCGCCCGGGGTTCCAGTTCCGCTAAACAAGGTTACCGCTTGTGCAGATCCTGCCGCTGTTATTGCGAACAGGGTTGCACCTATTAGCATCGGTAATTTCTTGGCAATAGTCATGGTATGCAGTCCTCTAAACAGGTATAAACATCAAGAATTGAAAATCTGCGATCGCTTCTGGGAATTCGCTTTTCCTATTACTCGTAAAATCCGGCGGCAAAATGTTCCTGGCAATACCTTTTTACAGCGTATCTATAGTTTTACGTTGTCTGTGTAATTTACTTTGTTTATACTAACCATACAATTACTGGTTTTGAGAACTGCCTTTACAGAATCTTCATAGCAACTTCATAAAACCGCCTCAATTCATCAATTTTTCATAAAGTTATCACTATTTTTACGTATAAAATTTTATGAAGGTTTGATAAATATATCAGCAATTATACGCAGGTTAATCGAGTCAACAATTTGACAGGATTTACTGCGCCATCGCCGGAGAATCGCCAAAATAGGGATAAGCTGCTCCGCAAAATCGAATAAAGAGACGGGGCTTGCATGCCCATCCCACAAGAATCTCAGAAAAATTGACTGTAAAATTAGATGCGTAGCAGCTTAGTCCCTCTCCCACATCTCTCCTCTGGCTGCGAGCGCTAAAATGTTGCTATAAAAACCCGGTTTCTTAGAGAAACCGGGTTTTTATAGTTACAAAACTGTCGGAATTTCCTTCAAATAAACCCTCGTAAACGGTTCGCCTTCTCCTAACGAGTATTGTTCGATCAACCCCTTGCGTCGAATCGAAATATTATTTCCCTCGCGCACAACAACTGTGGAATCGTCGATAATATCTCGCGCCAGGGTCATTTCTATTTCCGTGGGATTATCCAAAACAACCATATTGCTGCCTTGGTAAAACATGCCATACCGTTCTAAAATATCTTCCCCGTATGCCGCAATCAGCAAATCGAGTTTGGGATTCCGCAACAAACTTTGCACGTTGCTGTTGTAATCCTTGTTAAGAATTTTTTCAGAACGGTTGACAAAAAGCCCTTCTCGACAAATAGCACCAATCGTCCATTCTGGGTGTTGTAACAAAATATGGTCAATCGTTTGCTGGAGTTCTTGAACTGAAATCCGGTTAAAGGTGATAATCGGTATCCTCGCATCTTTCCCAGATTCAAAGAAAGTTTCCAAGATATGGGAAGGCACATCAACGCTTTCACCTATGGCAGGATTGAGGTGCATAAAAATACCGGGTGCGGCATTAATTTCCAGAATGCCAAAATTACCCGTTTTCCAAGATTGGGATAAACTTGGGGAAATTACATCAATTCCCAAACAAACAAGTTTAAAGTGTTGGGCAATATCTTGGGCGAGGATAATGTTATCGGGGTGAACGGTGCTAGTAGCATCGATACTGAAGCCACCGGATGATAAATTGGCGACTTTGCGAAGATAAACGGTGCGACCTTGCTCAATGACGCTATCCAATGATAATTTTTGTTCTTCTAAGAACATTTCCATCGCTTCGTCGCACTGAATTTTACTCATCGGCGAGGTAGGAGTATCCAAACGCGCGGGTTTGTGATTTTCCCGTTCGATTAATTCGCCAATAGTAGCATGACCATTTCCTACAACCCATGCCGGACGACGTTCGGTAGCGGCAACAAATCGACCGTTAACGCATAGCAAGCGAAAATCTGCGCCTTTAATGCTTTTTTCCACAATTACTTGCATCGGTTGGTCGTCTGGAATACCTTTAATTGCCCTACCAAATGCGAATTTTAATTCCTCCCCATTTTGCACGTCAGCCGTTACCCCAATTCCTTTATGACCGGAAACAGGTTTAACTGCAACTGGGTAGCCAATTCTATCTGCTGTTTCTAAAGCTTCCCCAAGCGAGACGACGACATCGCCCTTGGGGACGGGGAAGCCAAGGTTGCCTAAAAACGCTTTGCAGTCATCTTTGCGAGTGGTAAAATCTGAATCTAAATGGCTATCGCAGTCAAATGTAGTTGCAATGCCCCGCACCAGTTTTTTTCCATAGCCGTATTGCATTAACCCTTCGTCCCACAAATAAAATGCAGGTATTCCTTTATCGTGGGCGGTACGTAATAAAGCATAGACGGTTGGCCCGCCGTATACTGATTGCCGGAAGATATTTTGCAGCTTTTTAATTTGATCGTCAAACGTAAATTCTTCGCCTTGGGTGATGGCTTCAAACCAGTCCCAAACGAGATAAACGACTGACCGACTGGTGCGTGCGTGGAGCGTTTCAAAAGCAATCCGCATATAATCCCCATAGGGTTTTACACTCCAACAATCGAGGTGCAAACCCATGTCAAGCTTATTGACTTCTGACAAGGTGCAAGCGAACAGATGGGGATAAGATTCGTAGGTTTGATCGCCCAGGTGCGGGTAGACTTCGCTTACCCTTTGAACGTACTCTTCAAGGGACAAAGGGGGCAGATATCCGGTAAAAGCAAAATCAAATACTAACGCCGCCTTGTCTAAATAAGGGTTTGGCCCAATGTAATGCCTGATGTTAAAAATATCGAAAGCGTCGCTTTTTCTAGCGTTGACGCGAATCGTATCGGTAATTGCTTCAGTAACCATTGCCTCTCACCCGATCTGATGCTCGTGTTTGGGGAGGGATTCTCCATCGGACAATCCCTCCCCATTTTAAGCTTGAGCCTAACTTTGTTTTAATCTGCTTGCCTCTATCTCAGGGTATTCTTGTAAAAGGCGATCAAAAATACTCAGTACTCACTACTGGTTATCTCCCCAGAAAGGTGCGATCGCATACCCTACCTGTTTATAAGTTAAGAAGGAATTCTGGAGGTAGCAGAATATGGCTGTAACAAAAACTGCGCTCAGAGATGAAGTTCACAAGTTGGCAGAGGAAGCTTTTCACCGCAATCTGATTTCTGGCTATGGCGATGGCGAGTACGGCGACGAGTATCAAATTGTCTTCCAAGGGAAACCCAGGCATCTTCCCCTAACCGACGCTCGCTTGTTCCTCAGCAACTTGATTAGGCAGTCCGATTAACGAAATTCTTTCAGGACTTACGCTCATATTCCGGGTTTCTATGAAAAATCGTCGAGCAAGGAACTAGAGATCTAGGTCGAAACTAAGGTGATGGCAACGCCCTTGCGTAAGTCCTGTCTTTCTTTCTCCTTCTCCCTCCCCCTCACATGGGGAGTTAGCATTATTTTCTCCCTCTGTCATAAAAACCCCCTGTAACTCGCTTTGAGTCTAACAGGAGGCTATTTATACTGGAGATCGGATCTAGAATTTTTATTGGGTTTAGTAGCTATCTTCACCTGGAACATTGTCGGTATCTGCGTTATCGTTATTCTGATTCAAGCTTGCATCGCGAATAGCTTGCCATAGGTAAATCAGATCCATATCGTTGAGATCGCTAGCTTTGTAACGCGCGATCGCTTGTTCCACTTCTTCAGGAGTTTTGAGAACGGGAACCTTAGTGAGTAATTCTTGCATAAAAGCCTTCTCCTACTGACATGGACAAAAGTCTGAGTCAGACCGTATCACCCTATTTTAATCCCCAACCAATGTCAGCAATACAACTTTTTTGTGATTCTTATCAATCATCTTGCGTGATACTCATCACCGCGAATTTGCTCTGCGATCGCTTATGATCTATGACTTTTAGCAGTGCGGGGATACCAATTATATCACAAAAAATAGTTTATGCGCTCGCCGGAAAAACTTGTGGCGGCGATGAAGATATAAATATCAAACAAATCTATGAAACAAAAATTTTAGGTAAGGTAATTATGCTTAGCAACGCTCATCTTTATCCAGAGTCTCCTAGTTTAGCCGATATGATTCTGCATCCAATCCGCCAACGGTTAGAATCAATTCAAGTGCGCGACGCTCAATTTGCTCGCTTAGTCTGCAAGCTCATCCCTTCTCAATGTCCATTTGAAAGAGATATTCAAATCTTTGGCAAGAAGCTGTTTCACATTCCCCCGCTGTGCAAGTTGAATCCTTTCTACGAACAGTTCGTCGGATTGCGTTTCCAAGCGTTGTGTTTTCTTGCCGATGTATGCGGTGAAGATGTGAGTCAATATTGCTGTTAAATAAGTAGTTTGACATGCAAACCCTCCTGCATACCCTAATGGGTATAGCAGGAGGTAATTTTTTATCCTAATTGGGAAAAGCTATTAGTAACGCAAGTTGCTAGTTATAAACTTGGGCGTTGCTAATAGCTAATTGCTAATGGCTAATTGCTAATCGAAGAACGCTCGCTTCAAGAACGCGAAGCTATCAAAAGCTCAGTAATATAGTATTTTCCTTGCCATTAGCCATTAGCCATTAGCCATTAGCCATTAGCCATTAGCCATTAGCCATGAGCATAACTAGCAACTTGAGTTAGTAGCTATCGCCTCCGGGAACGTTATCGCTATTAGAATCGGGGAAAATCTGATTGAGGGCGGCATCGCGGATAGCTTGCCACAGCTTAATCAGTTCAAAACCGCTCAGATCGCTGTTTTTGTAAAGTTCTATTGCTTTTTCGATTTCTTGCGGCGTGTTGAGCATAGGAACAGTAGCGATAAGCTCTTGCATGGGGATACCTCCAATTGACAAAACTAAAGTGAAAGTAAAACCAATAGATCCCTCTCTATCTATTTTACGGATATTTATTTGATAAAAGTGTCTAAAGTTACAAACTTCGAGCTAACTCATAAGTTAATGTCATATTACTAAACTTAACTTTACAAATGATTGAGTACTATCATCACCTAAGTTTATTAAACCGATTACAAATAATAGGGATTGGGAACGCTCTCAAAACTAGCAATTGGGTTAATAATAGAAACATGAAACAAATTCTTACCAGTTGATATCTTTATTAGGTTGACTTATGTCTGCATTCAATAGCATTTATCCACAAACAACCTTGAAGTCTGGCAGCTTAATGGAAAGTCTCCTACAACCATTACGCCAGCAGCTAGACTCAATCGAAATCCGCGATGCTGAATTAGCCAGGGCGTTGTGCAAACTCATCCCATCTCAATGTCCGTTTGCCAGAGATATTCAAATATTGGGGCGGACTCTTTTCCGCATCCCGCCCCTATGTAAAATCAATCCTTTATACGAACAATTAATGGGATTGCGCTTACGTTCTTTAGTATACTTAGCTGATGTATGTGGCGAAGATGTTACCCCATATTGCTATTAAATTTAACGCCGACACCCTTAAGGGTGTGGCTATACAAACAAAGCCCGCAAGACAAGGGCTGTAAGGATTTGAGCCTGCTCTGGCAGGCTTTGTTTGTGTAGCCCCATGCTTTAGCCGACACCCTTAAGGGTGTGGCTATACAAACAAAGCCCGCAAGACAAGGGCTGTAAGGATTTGAGCCTGCTCTGGCAGGCTTTGTTTGTGTAGCCCCATGCTTTAGCCGACACCCTTAAGGGTGTG
>NZ_BLAY01000248.1 GCF_020521235.1 Microseira wollei NIES-4236
AGAAAATCAAGCGTATGGGAATTCAAAAATATGTTGGTCGGCTAACTGAATCCAAGCGTTGGCAGCGACGACACAGTAGTTTTTGGATTGGATTATACGGTCAATCTTGGGTAGTTGGAATGGAATTTTGTCAAGAAATTCTCGGGGAATTAATGAGAATAAGACGCAACAAACTGCCATTCTTTCAGAGAGGGTTGAGGGCTATGTCCTTGATTTTACGCATGTTTTGACGGGGTTGTCACCCCGTCAGTGGTTTGACCGTAGCAGAAGGAAGGAAAATATTTAACGTCAAGGGTTCCTTTTCAGGCTCAGATGAAGAATGGAAATTTCTGAGCGAAAATTATGCAGGTAATCCGCTAGCCTTAAAGATGATAGCTACGCCGATTCGAGATTTATGGCAGGGAAATATTTCTGATTTTGTCTAAAATATTAAGCAATGAATTTTATGAGTTGATGATGTTAGAGATATTTTAAATCGGCAATTTGAACGCTTATCACAAGCATAAAAGCAAATTTTGTACTGGTTTGCCATTGACCGGGAGGGAGTTGATATAGCAGAACTGCCAAAGAATATTTTACCGATTTGGCAACGGCAAGTCTGGGAAGGGCTAAATTTTTTGCATTGGCGATCGCTGATTGAAAAAAGTAAATATTCAGCTATTTTTACAAGACAACCTGTGGTTATGGAATATATAACTGAGAGATTGATAAACCAAGTTTGTCAAGAGATTAAAAAAGGCGATATAGAGTTGCTGAAAAGTCATCCTTTAATTAAAGCTCAGGCGAAAGACTACATTAAAGCTACTCAAGTTGAACTGATACTCAATCCAGTGATAGAAAAAGCGCTCGCTATGATGAGCGGTCAAAGAAATCTGAAAATTCAGCTTCAGCAAATTCTCTCAACATTGCGAGAACAATATCCAGGCGAACCAGGATACGCTGCTGGGAATATTCTGAATCTACTCGCTCTCCTGCAAGTTGATTTAACGGGTTTTGATTTTTATAACCTAATAATTTGGCAAGCCGAACTCAAAAATGTAAATTTGCATCAAGTCAATTTTTCCCACTGCGATTTAGCCAATTCCATTTTCAGGCAAAGCTTTAGCAGTGTTTTATCAGTAGCTTTTAGTTTAGATGGAAAAGTTTTAGCTACGGGGGATGCTAATGGTGAAATTCGCTTGTGGAACGTTGCGGATGGTCAACATCTTTTGACTTGCCAGGGATACGCTAATTGGATAAAGTCAATAGCCTTTAGTCCTGATGGTCAAACTTTTGCTATTGGTAGCGATGCTCAAACGATAAGGGTCTACGATGTTTCTACGGGTATTTGCCTCCAAGTTTTAGAGGGACACTCTGATAGAGTTTGGTCAATTGCTTTGGGTCCCGATGGCTTAATGCTTGCTAGTGGTAGTGAAGATCAAACGGTAAGGTTATGGGATATTCGTGACGGAAAGTGCATAAACACTTTGCAAGGACATACCAATTTGATCAGATCGGTTGCTTTTAGTTCCGAAGGCTCAATCCTTGCCAGTAGTAGCGAAGACCAAACAATTAAACTTTGGGATATTCCTACAGGTCTTTGCCTCAAAACTTTCCAGGGACACACTCAAGGAGTAAGAACGGTTGCTTTTAGTCCCAACGGTTCGATGTTGGTTAGCAGCGGCAAAGATGAAACGATTAAGCTTTGGGATGTTAAAACAGGCGAGTGTCTAAAAACTTTGAGAAGCCAGAAAAAAGGGTGCATGACTAAATAATTTCATCGGAAAAACCCGGTTTTTCCGATGAAATTATAACTGTAAAGAAAATATCAAGCACTCTTAGGAATAGCAGCGTACTTGGCGTAGGCAGCGGCTAGCTTTTTATCCTATTGATTGCGTGCATAAGCGGGGCCATTGTAACCACGGGCGAAGGCTACCCAATCCCGACTCCGCAAAGCTTTATCTAGATTTTGGCTTTTAATGAAATTCATCATTGCTTCCAGGTGCTTCCCTTCGCTGAGATGCATGGCGTTAACAAACTCTTCCACATCAGAGTAGCCAGCAATTTTATAATTAAATCCCATCACTTGACCCAACCCCCAAGACGCAGATTTGAGTGCTGGTATCCGGTCTAAATTTATCGCATCGTTGAGCCGATCCCACTCGCTAATTCCACCCAAATAACCCCCTGGTTTAGGGTTACTCAAGTCGGGGCGGGTTTGGCTGACGGGTAACGGTGTCAGCTTGTAAAACCAATGACGTTCAAATAAAATCTTGGGACGACCATCGGGCAAAAATCCTTACGCCAGCTGTTTCTACTTCTACCACGGATCGAATTACGGCAACTTCAACGTTTAACAAATTAGCAGCCTGGTTATAGTCGCGATTGGTCAATAATTTATTTTCTGGTATTTCTTGGGTGGAAAGAAGTGTCTGGGCAAAAGTTTTATCGAATTTTTCTTTCTGCATATTATCCAGGTTTACAGACTGGCAAAACTGCGCGAGCGCGGCTTCAGTTTCTTGTCCATAAATACCATCTATCCTCGATTTGGGATCCAGACCCAACTCCCTGAGCTTTGTCTGGATTTATGTGAGCAAATCTTTGTCATATTTGAGGGTATTTAAGTCGATGAATGTATCTTGGTTGATGATTTCTTCTAGTTTCATAAAGCGAGTTTAATCAACCACAGAGGACCCAGAGATCCCAGAGCAAAGATAAAAGAAGAGATAGGTAATTTTTGATTGGGAAGCGAGTAAGTTGACCAGGACTTAGGCGCATATTCCGGGTTTCTATGAAAAATCGTCGCTGTGGAACTAAATATCGGAGCAAGAAACCCGGTTTCTAGGTTTGTCGTGGGTAAGTCCTGTTGACGCTTCGCCGCCTCCCTCTACCCAACCAGGAACTGTGGGAAAACTTCTGCCTTGCTACACTAGGCTGCTGTTTGTAGGAGCATATTCAGTGCTTCAAGGGTTGCTTGCCCAACAATACCATCGACGACCAAGCCTTTGTCGGTTTGGAATTTTCTCACTGCTTCGTCGGTAGTCGGGCCAAAATAGCCATCGACTTCTAGATTAAAACCAAACCCCTTAGACTTGGGTCATGGGTCATGGGTGATGGGATTTTTCAACTCAAGTCAAGCTATAGCTCCACCACCCCATTGTCAGACAGTAGAATTGCTCAGGGAAATTTGTCCAGATATTCTTAATTCACGCGACTCTTGCTTCACCAAACCCGACATGGCAGCTTGCTGCAAGTTCACAAAGGCATCGAGATCGTCCAAGTCATACTTTTTCTGCAACAGATGCCGCAGTTGCTCTTCTGCTTCAACAGTCAGATAGCCAGTGGTCAGAGCTTGTTGGACAACTTCACGGATTAAAAACATGGCGATCACCCACAAAAAGCGAAACATTTAAAAAACTGATAAGTAAAACTACTGAACTCAAGTCGCTGGCGGGAACATCACTAAGTATATTTGCTGTATTTTAGCTGACTGCGGATGACCCCAGTCAAGCTCTTTTTTTGTTTTAAAGTTAAATTTTGATCGAATTGTAGGCAGTTTTTCGGCAAAAATCGATTAATTTTTTATAAAGCTTCTGTGAATAACCACTCACCAGAGGTTTATACTGATCGTAAAATTACGTAAAATTTCCAGTGTGTTACTGACCGTAGAATTACGTAAAATTAAGCTCGGCTCTAATTCCAGGTAAACTAGATGCTAGTTTTGATGCAGATAGCAGATACCGATGCAGATAGCCGACACAGCAGAACGGGTGAGGGATCGTTTAAAAGGAATCAATCTCTACCTGATTGGCATGATGGGATCTGGTAAGACAACCGTGGGGCGGGAACTCGCAAGTACAATCGGTTACGGGTTTTGCGATACAGATGCGGTGATTGAGAAAGTAGCTGGTCAATCGATTAACGATATTTTTAAAAGTGAGGGCGAACAAGCCTTTCGGGAGTTGGAAAGCAAGGTACTGGGGGAACTGTCGGCATATACGAGATTAGCGATCGCAACCGGTGGCGGTATCGTCCTGCGGCGGGAAAATTGGAGCTATTTGCAACAAGGTCTGGTGGTGTGGCTGGATGTTCCTGTGGAAATACTGTTATCTCGCTTGGCTGGCGATATAACCCGACCTCTCCTGCAAGTTCCCGACCCAGCGGGCGAGTTACAAACGCGCCTAGCTCAACGACAGCGACTTTATGCCCAAGCCGACCTCCGCATCACCGTTACCCACGAGGAAACACCCGCACAAATCGCAGCACGAATCATAGAAACCATTCCCACCGTACTGAAGCCACCCATAAATCCTGAAAACTGAGCGTTTAAGAGGATAGGGCAAGACAAAGAAACCCGGTTTCTGGGAAAAACGACGATCCTAGAAACCGGGTTTCTTGCTGCGATCTTTGGTTCCAAAGCGACGATAATTCCTTGAAACCCGGTTTCTTTGCGTCAGCCCTCAACTTAGTGACCAAATCTTGAAACAAGTGGGAAAAACTTCCTCACAGCCAGATTGGTAATTTAAACTACAATCGATGCCTTAATTATTTTTAACCGAGCTGGTCATGCTCAACGAGTCCGATTACATCCAACAAGCTGAGGCCATGCGCGTGCGGGTACTCAGCGAAGCACTCCCCTATATCCAACAATTCGCCGGTCGCACCATCGTCGTCAAGTACGGCGGTGCGGCGATGAAAGATAGCACGCTCAAAGATAAAGTAATCCGCGACGTTGTATTCTTATCCTGCGTAGGGCTGCGTCCTGTAGTCGTACACGGCGGCGGTCCGGAAATCAATTCTTGGCTGGATAAGTTGGGAATTGAACCGCAATTTAAAGACGGTCTGCGGGTGACCGATGCCCCCACAATGGACGTGGTGGAAATGGTTTTAGTCGGTCGGGTGAATAAAGAAATTGTCTCCCTAATTAACCAAGCTGGCGGCTGTGCCGTTGGTCTTTGCGGCAAAGATGGCAATTTGATTAAAGCTCGTCCAGAAGGTCGCGAGGGCATTGGCTTTGTCGGTGAAGTCAGCAATGTCAATATCAAGCTTGTAGACTCCCTGGTTAAAAGCGGCTATATTCCCGTTGTATCCAGCGTCGCAGCAGACGAAACCGGGCAAGCGTATAACATTAACGCCGATACCGTAGCTGGAGAATTGGCAGCCGCTTTAGGGGCGGAAAAGCTAATTTTGCTCACCGATACCGCAGGGATTTTGAGAAATTACAAAGACCCTTCTACCCTAATTGCCAAGGTGGATATTCAAGAAGCGCGAAATCTAATTACTTCGGGTGTGGTGTCTGGGGGGATGATTCCGAAAGTAAATTGTTGCGTGCGGAGTCTCGCTCAAGGCGTCCGCGCTACCCACATTATCGATGGTCGAATTCCCCACGCCCTACTGTTGGAAATTTTTACCGACGCTGGGATTGGTTCGATGATCGTCGCCTCTGAGTTTATCAGGCAGTAGTCACGGATTGAGAAACCCGGTTTCTGCGGAGATATCTAGTCACAGAAACCGGGTTTCTTTGGGATTGAGAAACCCGGTTTCTGCGGCGATATCTAGTCACCCAATCCCAGATTTTTCACATAAACACGGTTTCTTTGGGATTGAGAAACCCGGTTTCTGCGGCGATATCTAGTCACCCAATCCCAGATTTTTCACATAAACCGGGTTTCTTTTATGAAACAGAACGATCTAAAGTTTTACGATATTTATGCAGAGCGATGGTGGAATCCCAAGGAAAAAGTTTATACATTATATCATATAAATAAACCCCGATTTGAATTTTTTGATAGATATGTTTCTAATTGGCAAGGCTTAAAAGCCTTAGATGTCGGCTGTGGCGGGGGTTTTTCCTGTGAATTTATGGCAGCGAGGGGCGTATTGGTATCGGGTATAGACCAATCGGCTAAATGCATTCAAGCTGCTCAAAACCACGCGGAAAGTAGTGGATTTGAAATAGATTATCGGCAGGCAGTTGCTGAAAATATTCCTTACGGCGATGCTACATTTGATGTGGTGGTATGCGTTGATGTTCTAGAACATGTAGAAAATGTAGAGCAAGTAATTTCAGAAGTTTACAGGGTATTAAAGCCAGATGGATTGTTTTTATTTGACACTATCAACAGAACTTTTAAGTCAAAATTGGTGATGATTTGGCTTTTAGAAAATATTTTGAGGCAAATCGAGCGCGGCGTTCATGATTGGAATAAGTTTATTCAGCCAGAAGCGTTGACTGATTGGTTACACGTTGCGGGCTTTAAAAATATCGATATTAAAGGATTTGATATTTTTGGTGAGGGTTTGAAGTTAAATTTATTTGATTATCTAGATTATTGGAATACTGGAGAGTTGCCAGTCAAAATCAACGATGACACGTCAATAAATTATATTGGTAAAGCGGTTAAATAAATTTCAGACTGTAGGGGCACGGCACGGTATAACTTTTTGGTAAAAATCAAAAGTTATTCGACGCCGTGCCCCTACAAAACCTGTTTTAACAGGTTATTATTTCAATAGCATCGGCATTTGATACTCACTTCGCTAGGTAAGAATAACTATTTAATAAACCGCGTTAGCGTTCGCTAACGCTTGCGGATGCGCAAGAGCGATTCGCGCTTCGCGAATTAGACACGAAGAACACGAAGAAAGAAGAAGAAAGAAATAGATAATCTTCTACCGCCAAGAGGGGAGCATGTATGGTTGATTCAATATACTATGTTTCTCCTGGGGTAGTAGCGGGTTTTACCAATAACTTTTACTACTAGATAACTAGAGGATTGTAACTTTTATTGCTCGTTTTGCCCTAACGCTCGTTAGCCTGACTTGTGTTAGGGCAAATGAAGCTGAACCTATTACCCTAACAAGCGTCAGGGTAGACATTAATCAAGCAAGAGTGATACCATTTCACGAAATGAACGTACAAATAAACGTGGCTTTTTTGCTAATTGATAAGGGCTGCGAAATCCTACAATTAGCAATTAGCTGTTAGCCATTAGCCGGAAGTATTTGGCTCGCGGTTAAAGTGGCTTGGTATGAGCAAACTTGCTTTGGCTGGTAGGTTTGCTCACTCAACATCCTGCCATTACAAGGAGTAAATACCGATGAACAATGAAAAAGAAATTCAAACGCTGAAAAATCAAGTTAATTGTCTGGTTTACCAGTTGGTGAAAATTAATAAAATACTGGCGCGTATGACTACGCAGCTAGAGTTGCAAGAGGTACGCCAGCTAATTGCAGAAAATCTTCGGATACTCGAAAGTTTGCGCTCGCGCGCACCACACCCCGCCCCACCCATCCGGCAATCCCAAGCGGCTAAAAACTGTTAAGAAAGGTTACGATGTTCAGAGGGCTCGCTGTAACCCTGTCAGCACCCCGCTCTCGCATAGGCGGGGCAAGATCGCCTCAAATCTTTAGGTAAGGGAAGGTGCTGAGGCGCCATAGTCCCAGCAATGGGGAAACGAAGTTATCGGCAAGCGTTCAAGTTCCTACCAGGGGATGCTGCCGCCAGTTCTCTGACGGCAGTCGCTCATGGGGGTTTCCCCCTCTGGCGGCGCTGCCTCCTCTAGAACCAAATAGTTAAACAGTTTTACTCGGGGTAAGACAGTGCTGTTTGGATAGTACCGACTGATAACATTGGCGAAAGCGTTGCGGAAAGCGTTAGCGTTCGGCTAACTATACGGTCGTAGCAAGGCATTCCCGGCATACAGGGAAAATGGATAAGTACTACTCCTGTGCTGATCCAACCCCTTTTGGGGACTGCTGTTAAAACAGCATGAGTCGTGTTTCCTCCGCGGTATGAATAGACGCGGTTTCCTAAACGAACAGGTGATTTTAGATGAGTCAAGAAAGTTTAGCAATCGTCAAAACCGAGTACCAAGCTGGCAAAGCGGCGTTTGAACGCGGTCAGTATCGCCAGTCGGTGCAATGCTTAGAAAAGGCAGCTGCTTTGGTAGAAAGGAACTCGCGCTTGGGAGGCGAGGTGCAAATTTGGCTGGTGACGGCGTATGAAGCAGCGGGACAAAGACAGGAAGCTATTGCACTCTGCACCCAACTAGAACACCATCCCAGTTACGAAACCCGCAAACAAGGTCGCCGCTTGCGTTATATCCTAGAAGCACCGCAGCTCAACCGCCGTCCCGAATGGCTGACTCAAATTCCAGATCTGGCGTCTTTGCCGGATAATGCGGCAGAAACTCGCTTAGGACGCGCTGCTGCGCCAGTTAAGTCGAAGCCACGTACCCTTACTCAACCAGAACCTGTGGATCTCAGCCAGGTGAATACAAAAGATAATCTGTTTATTTGGGTGGCGTTGGCGGCAATCGCAATAACTTTAGTTGGCTTATGGTGGCTAAGCTAAGCCAAAATCAGCCTAAAATGAACCGCAGAGAGGCACGAACCGGGATGAAAAGAAGCGGAGTAAGGCAAATGCTCTTAAAAAGAACTGTTTTAGCGGTAAGTCAGGCTATTTTTGGCGTGAGGCGGGGTATTCGCGGCTTTGTGGTGCAAACTCGGCTGCTGTTAATTGTACTGGTAGCCTCGCTGTTGCTAGCTGGGTGTGTGGATTACGACTTGGATGTGAGTTTTGATAGTCCAAACCAGGGCGCGATCGTACAATCTATCAAACTGGGAGAACAATTCACCAAGTTGAGTCCGGAAACAGCACAAGAATGGTTAAATAGTCTGGAACTTCGCGCTAAGCAGTTACAAGGGAAAAGCCAGCGCATTTCCGATACCGAATTAACGGTAACGATTCCTTTCTATTATGGTGCCGAATTAGAGCAGAAGTTTAACCAGTTTTTCAACGGGACGGACAAGGGAAAGAAACAACCTGCTGTCACGGCTAATACAGATTTGTCGGAAATTAAGTCTAACCTGAGCTTAAAACAGAATAACTTATTGCTGTTGCAGCGAAATCGGTTGAGTTACGATTTGGACTTGCGATCGCTTTCCCGTCTTGCTTCTGATGGTAGCGTTATAGTCGATCCCGGTTCGCTTTTAGATCTGGAGTTTCGCCTCAATACACCTTGGGGTGCGCGCAGCATTGCTGGTGAAAAAGCTATTAAACCAGACAGCCAAAACCAAGGACATCAGCTAATTTGGCATCTTCAACCCGGTAAAATTAATCATTTAGAGGCAATATTTTGGTTACCCAATCCTTTGGGAATTGGTGCTTTTATCATTGCCGTATTTGTCGCCGCAGGGATTTATTTAAAATACAATCGTGGGCTAGGGTTGGCTAAAAAGCCTACCCGCGCCGCAGCCTAAAATCTCATCGTTTTTGCTCAACCAAAACCCTTAAGAAAACTTAATCCAGGTTTTCACAGGGTTTTCACAACTTTCTACTAACTTGAGGAATAGAGGCTGTAACGCAAGACGAACCTATCACCTTTGTTTCTTGCTGCGATCTCTAGTTATAAAGCGATTTTTCATGGAAACCCAGTTTCTTTGCGTAAGTCCTGTCTACTCAGATCTTGCACCTTGAGGCAGAGCCTCAGTATTCTCGTTCCCAGGTTGAACCTGGGAACGAGATCCGGGAGGTTCTACCTCCCGTGGTGCAAGATCTGAGGTCTACTAACTTGAGGAATAGAGGCTGTAACAAACATCTTGCAAAAGTTAAGAGATTAACTTGTTGCACGATTTACAGCAGTGAAAGCCTGCACAACAACATACTTGCTGGAATAATATGAATTTGCAATTAGCGAAAACGGCGATTAAAGTGGGTGCGATCGCTCTAATTACTTTACCTATTACCACTCACCCCACGATTGCTCAACTTTCTCGCACTACTCAATCCAATATTAACATCCCTCGCAGCCTCACAGGTCAGTGGGTGATGGCTTCTATCGATCCCGATCCAAAAGTGCGACAAAAAAACGGTAAATATGGCATATCTGTTACCCAGAATGGCAATTTATTGAGGATACAGCCGCAAATCGGAATTCCCCTACTAGGTCAACTATCCGGTCAACAAGTTCGGGTCAGTTTTTCACCAAGTCAGTATATTTTAGGGGATATTAGTAACGACGCCAATCGTGTTTTTCTCACGGCTTCTGGCTCTAGTCAACCAACAGCCATTTTAATCCGAGTTGGCTCATCTGGATGTCCAGATAGAGGCAATTGGACCAGCACGCTCTCTAGTTGCACCGTTAGTCAACAGTAGATATTTTTTAAATTAAATCTAAACTTTGATGGCGCGAATCTCGTAACATCTGGTGCAGGAGAATTGGTTTCACGGTAACCAACTCTCAGTCAGCACATCCACTTCAGCAAAGGGGCATTCTTCAGGAAAAGTTGCGATTAACAGTCCAGTTTCGTCCCTTGCTTCTCCTCTAGCTTTGGCGTAGCAATCAGCAAAATTTTCGTTCAGGTAATTTTTCCAGCTTGGACTATCTTGTAAAACAAGAACAATTTGCCTTCGCTGTTCGTTGATGGTGGAAAGCCAACTGGTGCTGCGTTTTTCCGGTTGGTATGCGTACTTGAGTAAATGCATTAGCAACACAATCAATCGGTTTTGAATTTCTCGTTTATCACGCTTACCTAATGATTCAACTTCCTCTATTAAGTTTTTTAAGTCAATTTCTGCAAACCGTTCTTCTTCGAGCAATTGGACTGTTTTGTCAATCCATTGAGCCAAGTCGGTTTCGTAAAGTTCGGCAAGTTCTTGAGCCATCTTGGTTGGGTTCATAAAAAACCTCCTGATATATTCTACTCGTTGCCCAAGTAGGGACACGGCATTTGACAATCTTTTGGTATCAACCAAAATTGATTCTACTCGTTGCCCAAGTAGGGACACGGCATTTGACAATCTTTTGGTATAAACCAAAATTGATTCTACTCGTTGCCCAAGTAGGGACACGGCATTTGACAATCTTTTGGTATAA
>NZ_BLAY01000249.1 GCF_020521235.1 Microseira wollei NIES-4236
TTGTGGGGTGGGCCCGGCAGGCAGGATGCCCACCCCACAAAACTAGGAACAAACTGCTTGTGGGGTGGGCCCGGCAGGCAGGATGCCCACCCCACAAAACTAGGAACAAACTGCTTGTGGGGTGGGCCCGGCAGGCAGGATGCCCACCCCACAAAACTAGGAACAAACTGCTTGTGGGGTGGGCGTCCCGCCCGCCCTTCAAATAATCAGCAATAGGTCTTTTAATATTTTTTATCCAAGTAGCTCATCTACAGCAACGCTAAAACCTGGTAAAACAATTTGAGTGGTAACCGTTTTACCAGAAGTAAACACAAGTTGCCGCTCTTGAGTGATGACAATAATCCATTTATTTTCAGGAAATACTAACCAAACTTCCTCGCCACCTGACTGTAAATACTCTTGAGATCTGGCAATAACATCTTCAGCTAAATCGGTAGGCGAAACAATTTCCGCACTCAACGGGAAACTCTGAGGTAATACCGCAGCTTCGCCAAATTGTGCCACCAATTCTGGAGTAAGATAAGAAACATCCGGCCTGCGTCCCTGTTTATTGGTGCGACAGGGTGCATCTGTGTAAACTTCTCCTCCCTGCCCACTGGAGTCTTTATAATTTCTCCAACCAGTAGCTAATCTGGATTGAACCCGACCATGCTTCAGTGTCATACCATTTTTCTCCACTAACTGTCCGTCTACCCACTCCTTATCGTCGGGTGGGTTTTGCATCCAGTCTTCTAGTGTAATTTGGCGAGATTCCCTGACTTGATACTCTGTTAATTCTACGACTGAACTTACCATCTCAATTTCTCCTGGTTTTTTCCAAGATAACTCGAATACTCCTCACTTGCTTTGGTTTTGGTACGTTACTATTGCATAATTTTATTTAACAGCGATCGCATTCCCCAAAGTGACCATAGATTCTATTCTCCAACCCTTCCAACACTTCGGCGTCCACCTCGGACTCGAACGCATTCACAAATTATTAGCCAACTTAGGAAATCCCCATCAGCAAGTCCCCGTTATCCACGTCGCGGGAACAAATGGCAAAGGTTCTGTTTGCGCCTATCTTTCTGCCGTATTAACAGCAGCAGGTTATCGCGTCGGACGCTATACTTCTCCCCATTTAATCGATTGGAACGAACGCATTTGCATCAACGAACAGCCTATTTCCTTGACTGAATTAGAACAATTATTGCTGCAAGTACAAGCTGCCATTAATCCAGATGAAGCATCGCCGACTCAGTTTGAAGTTATCACCGCCGCTGCTTGGCTGTATTTTGCTCAACAACAAGTGGATATTGCTGTTATAGAAGTAGGTTTGGGGGGACGTTTGGATGCAACAAATGCATGCTCGCGTCCCCTAGTAACGGTGATTACTTCTATCAGTCGGGAACACTGGCAGGTTCTAGGGCCAACTTTAGCAGATATCGCTAACGAAAAAGCGGGTATCCTTAAACCTGGATGTCCTGCTGTTATCGGATTGTTACCGCCGGAAGCTTTAGCTGTGGTAGAAAAGCGGATTCAAGAATTAGGTTGTCCGGCTATTTTTCCATCTCCAGCAATAGAATTAAAAACCCCAGAGACCCAGAGGACGCAGAGGTGGGTAGAATATGAAGGAATTAGATATCCCTTGCCTTTGTGGGGGGAATTTCAACTGATGAATTCGGCGTTAGCGATCGCATCCCTCCAGATCCTACAACAACAGGGGTGGAAGATTTCAGAGGAAGCGATCGCATCGGGTATGGCAAACACAAAATGGCCCGGACGCATCCAATGGACAACTTGGAACAACCATCAATTATTAATCGATGGCGCCCATAACCCCGCCGCCGCACAAGTCCTGCGTCAATATGTCGATTCTTCACAAATTTCACCCCCCCTTCTTAAGGGGGGGCAGGGGGGGATCTCCTGGGTGATGGGAATGCTTTCTACTAAAGACCATGGGGATATTTTTAAAGCATTGCTAAAAACGGGAGATCGCCTCTTCCTAGTTCCCGTCCCCGACAATAGTTCCGCCGATCCGCAACACCTGGCAACCCTAGCTCAAAATATATGCCCCGACTTGGCTTTTTGTCACGTCTATCCCAACCTAGAAACTGCCTTAGACGCCGCCTTCACCCAGGAGCAAACCTTAACAGTGTTATGCGGTTCTCTCTATCTAATCGGTCATTTTCTAGCTTGTAGGGTGCGTTAGCGATAGCGTAACGCACCATCTTTAAATCAAAACGGTGCGTGACAACAGTCACGCACCCTACATATCGTCGTTAGCCACAATCTTTCAATTTGAATCGAGCTTATATGGGCGCATCTTTTCCCATTATAAGAATAACCCAAAAAACCGATAAAATCAAGGGGCAACCTGAAAAATTTACAAAGTCGCGAATGTTGTAGTAGCACGGCAACCATAAAATTTTCACTTGTACAAAATATTTCGCTCGCCTTGCCCCTACGCTCCTAGGAACGTTTATCCCACTCTACTGCCGCATCTGCTACAGCTTGATCCACAGTCTTTTCACCCAACATTGCCGCCTGCAAGTTCTCATAAATTGCTTTTTGCAGCAAGTTGCGGTCTTTCATTGCCGGAATTAACACAGAAGCAAGCTTTAGTTGATTCGCACTGACAACGCGAGCTTTATCCATCGGTGTAGCATTGCCAGGGAGGGTTTTAAAGTAATTATCTTGCAGCGCTTTAACTGTAGAAGGGAGGACGTTAGCAGCTTTAGCAAAAGTTAGTTGATTTTCGTCGTTGGTAACAAATAAAGCAAACTTGACCGCCGCATCGGGGATATTTGTATCGCGGGGGACGAAGAGATTCATTACCGCAACATTGCGCTTACCCGTTTTGCCGGTAACTTGGGGGGAGGTAGCGGAGACTTTGGCGATCGCGGGGGCGTTTTTAGCGATCGCATCCAAAAACTGCACTCCCGAATCCAAGATGGCAATTTCCCCAGCTTGGTATAGCTCAATTGCACGTTGGTGTCCTTGTGTCAAGGCTTCTTTCGGCAATAGCCC
This sequence comes from Microseira wollei NIES-4236, assembly GCF_020521235.1. Lineage (GTDB taxonomy): Bacteria > Cyanobacteriota > Cyanobacteriia > Cyanobacteriales > Aerosakkonemataceae > Microseira > Microseira wollei. The sequence goes on from NZ_BLAY01000249.1 coordinate 3,010, forward strand.
ATTTTTATACAAATCCACCCAATACTGAAACGCCGCCTTACCTTCGGGAGTATTAAACGCCGCCTTCCCTTGGTCATCGACCAATTTAACCCCCATCTGGACGAAAGATTCCAGGACTTGCGCCGAATCTTCCGGAACAAAGCTGGCAAAAAAAGCGTACTTGCCCGTTTTTTCTTTAACTTGCTGCGCCACTTGCGCCAACTCTGCGTAAGTCGCAGGCGGAGATTTAATCCCAGCTTGCTGCAACAATGCGCTATTGTAAATCGTTATTCCCGTAGCCAGATACCAAGGAATGCCAAAACTTTTACCGTTGAGCGTTGTTGCTTGCCAAATATTAGCTAAATAGGAAGCACGCACCTGAGTTGGCACTTTAGCATCCAAATCTAACCAGGCATTGCGGGACGCCAATTGGGAAGCAAAATCGGGGTTTAAGTTTACCACATCGGGGGCTGTTTTCGCCGAAACCGCCGTCAGAATCTTGCTTTCCATCGCCGACCAAGGTACATCGGTCCAGCGGATCTTGACACCGGGATTTTTAGCTTCAAAACTAGCAATCAGCTGGTTGAAGTAATCGGTAAATTGCGGCTGAAGCTGCATCGTCCAGAACTCGACTTCCTGGGTGCTTGTTGCACCCCTGTTAGACCCAGGCGTACAACCGCCTACGGCTAAAATCCAACTCAGCAATAATCCCAGCAAAGCAAAAAGGCTCAATCGCTTCCAGGTTTTATAGCGGATTGCAGCCGTTGATGGTACACCGAAAGTTTGTGTAGCGGCACCCTTAAGGGTGCCGCTACACAAACAAGCCAAAAGGCTGTACCTGACTCGCTGGCAATCCCCTGTAAATACACGCATGTGAATCCTTGATGGCTTTTTCGATGATTGGGGGTATCCTATGTACTGACTCCCAATTGTTTGGTCAAACAACCCAGGTGAGTTGTAGATAAAATTGGGTAGCAGATCCCTGATTATCGATCTAGAGTACATTTTTTATCATTCTTTATCCTGGAAAAAAACGGGCTACAACAGTGGTTAACGCCTTAAAGAATCTATTTTCCAAGCGCCAACCTGGGGTGGGCATCGAATTAGCCCCAGAACGGATCAATATTGCCCAGTTACGCAAGCAAGGACCGGGTTATAAATTAGTCACCCTGCACTCGGTGGAAGTACCGGAAGGCGTCTTCCAAGAAGGTCAGATCGTTGACCCGCCGCAGATGGCGGAACTAATTTCCACAGCAATGGCAGAAAAAAAGATTAAAGCCACCCGCGTCGCCACAGCAGTACCGGGGGCAGCGGGAGCGATCGTGCGGATTATACCAGTTCCGGCAGAACTAAACGAAACAGAACTGCGGGAGATGGTGCTAAACCACGAAGCGGGGCTTTACTTGCCATTTCCGCGCGAAGAAGCCGATGTAGATTATCAGAAGCTCGGCTTTTTCACCGATGAAGATGGGATTGAAAAAACGAACGTACTGCTAGCCGCCGTCCGCAAAGAAGTCACCGATACCTACATCGAGACATTTAAGCAGGCGGGATTGCAAATCGACGTGGTGGAAATTAACAGTTTTTCCCTGATTCGGACGATTCGCGAGCAACTGCGGCAATTTTCATCCCAAGAAGCGGCGGTGCTGGTGGATATCGAGTTCGAGAGTACCGAGATTGCGATTGTAGTGGATGGAGTGCCGCAGTTTTCCCGTACCGTCCCCATCGGCATGTTCCAAATTCAAAGCGCCCTCAAGCGCGCGATGAACTTGCCCACCGACCGCAATACGGAAGTGCTAAAAGGAATTACCATTCCCACCGCACCAGTGGATACGGGGGTAAGAAGCGGTTCGACCGGGATTAATCCGGGCATGGCAGCTATGCTGAGAGTATTGGGAGAGCTAGCCGACGAATTGCGTCGCTCGATCGATTTTTATCTGAATCAGAGCAGCAATTTGGAAGTGGCGCAGCTGCTGCTGGCAGGACCCGGAGGCGGGATTGGACAGTTGGATGAATTTTTCACCCAAAGGTTGAGCTTGCCTACAACTCAGGTCGATCCGGTAGCTGCTTTAGGTTTGGAAGTTGGCGAAGATATTACCTCAGTACAACGACCGGGATTGGGAGTGGTGCTGGGTTTAGGACTTAGAGAGGTTTGAGGCGATGTATAACCTGGAAATTAATTTTCTCAATGACCCCCAGCGGAAGCCAATAAAAATTGATCGCCCTGGGCCAAAACCCGCACCCCTGAATGAAAGAATGCTGATGTATGCGGGGGTGGTGGCGGGGTTGCTGCCTTTGGCATTGGTGGGCGGTTTTTGGTTTTACCAGAATTCTGAGACAGGGAGGCTGACGGCAGAACGCGACAAGCTCAGGCAAGAAAACGCAGCAACACAAGCTCAGCAAAAGCAAATCGATAATGTCAAAAAACAAGTTAAAGACATTAAAGAGGAAACAACAGGCTTAGTGACGGTTTTCGACCAGCTCAAGCCTTGGAGTGCGATGTTGCAGGATGTACGCGATCGCTTACCCGCCGGAGTCCAGCTAACCTGCGTAGGCCAAACCGTACCGACTTCATCGGATATCGCCAACTGCCAGGGCGTCCAAGCCGCATCTGCTGGCGCGAGTTCCACCAGCACCACAGGCGTGCCAGCAACGGACACGATCGTGATTAGCGGGTTGACCTACAACTTCGGCAGCATCAACGATTTCTTGCTGACACTCCAGCAATCCCCCTTCTTTAAACCAGAAGAAACCAAACTCGTCATCTCCGAATTAAAAGACTACCCCGCTCAGTGGCAACAGAGTCAGTCGAGTAGCACCGCCAGCGGCGGGACTCAGCCAAAACTGAGAAAAGTGGTGGAATTCACGATTAGAACGAGTTTGAGCGATACTCCGGCTTCTAAGTTATTGCGAGAATTAGAGCGTAAGGGTGCATTGGGACTGGTAACTCGAATCGAAAACCTTCAGCAAAAAGGAGTGCTTCAAAATGGCTTACGCTGATGACGCTATGATCGATGGCGCCGAGCAGAACGGTGGGGCGCAATATCCCAGTGCGTTTGGCATTGAATTCACCCCCAAGGTCACTGGTATCCTAATTGGCGTCGTCGGGTTGGCAGGCGCCGCTTATCTGTTTATGAACTTTGTGCAGCCGGTAATGCAAACGAATCAAACGCTGATCGATGAAATTAACACAGAGAAAGCCAACGCCAAAAACAAAGAACAACTCCAGCAAGAACTGCAACAAGCGCAGGCAGATATGGCAATTGCTAAGCAGCAACAAGCATCTGTCTTTACATTGTTTGCCAATCAACCCAGCTTAAAAACCCTGCTGCTAGACCTGAACAAGCGGATTGAAAATAGAAATACCAACCTCAAACCCGATGACGTCAAGGCGAGACTGAAAAAGTTTCAGCCAGATCCCAAAGCTTCTGGTACAGTCACCGACTCTTCTTTAGGCCCGGCGGTCAACAACAAATTGTACCGCGAAGTATATATCGTCGAACTGGAAGGCACCTTCGCCCAGACAATGCTGTTCATGCTCGATCTCGAACGCCTCAAACCCCTGCTAGTGGTGAAAAACTTGAAATCCGAGTTGGAGACGACGGATAGATTTTACGTGTTGCAACAGCAAGGGAAACTGGTGCCGGTCAAGGTGAACGAGAGCGGCACCGGACAAGCGATCGCCCAATTCGACCAGAATGGCAAACCCATCGCCAACCCTGTGAGAAAGCTGAAAACATCGTTTCAGTTGCAGGCGCTTAGACCCCTCACCGCCGAAGAAAAAGCCAAACTCGCACCCGCAACCCCCCCATCAGGGCAACAACAGCCAGCTAGGTAACTCAAGTTGCTAGTTATCTCTCTGGGAGCGGCTAATGGCTAATGGCTAATGGCGAGATTGGTAAAAATCCTATATTAGCAATTAGCAATTAGCAATTAGCAATTAGCAATTAGCAATTAGCAATTAGCAATTAGCAACGCCCTTGTTTATAACTAGCAACTTGCGTTAGGTAGTACTGCAACCCTACCTGCTACCCCGCTTTTAGAGGAGCAGGTGGGCAGGGGGGCAGGTGGGCAGAGGGGGAAAAAGATTTGACAATAATCAGGAGATAGATGATAAAATATTACATCGTTTGATTGGCTATCCGAGATTTCGATGGATGCAGGCGCAGGTTTTGCAGACGTGGTAATAAGTAAGCATTTCTCTACTTATTCCGCTTAATCCTTAACATTTCGCTCACAACCTGACCCATTATTAGAGGAGTAGCGATGTATAGCCTAAAATTAGAGTTAAAACTTAACAACAAAGATCGTTCTGGAATTGCCGGTGGCGCTGGTTTTAGCCGCTTAGTGTACAACTTTGGGCTGTCGCTACTTACCTCTTCTTGGGGATTTGAGGGAATCCTTGCTACCGACTCCAAGCGCTTAGCCGAGAGCGAGAAAGTCAAAACCAACCACGTCAAAACAAAGCCCCAATACACTTGGATGAACCAATATCCATCAGCCATCTACTCATCAGCGCTAAGAAATTTAGCTTCATCTGTTGACCGATGGCGTAAAGGCTCTTCTGGTTTGACTCGATTCAAATCTAAGAAGAGGGGAGACAGTTTCACAGTCTTGAAAAAAGCAGGGGTGTACACTTTCCATAGATCGCGATCTAAATGCTGCGATCAATCTGGAAAATGCCCCGTCCAATCAAGTACGTGCGGCAAGCGCGGAATTTCCTAGTGGACAAGTTGGAGCCGACTCCCAAAGGTTGAAGCAGGAAGCTTTCAGTCGAGTTAAGCTTGCATACTTGATTTGAGTAAGTTTTGTCTTGCACAATCGCAGATGTTGCATAAACTGGCTGCACCGCGTGGGATCGGTTTCAAGTTTCCAATGTGTGGAAGAAAAATAGAAATGGTATAAATATGCTGATAGTGAAGCACTCGTAAATATAAAAAATACATAAACTCTTGTGGGCAACATCGCCCTCAAGTTTCCAGATGCCAACCTGTTGGAGTGAGGAGGGAAAAGGTGAAACAGCATCAAGGACTGGGAGCATTATTGATAGGGGGAGGAGTCCTCCTAGCGACACAGCCAGTTTGGGCAGCAGCAACTCAGGTAACTGGAGTGCGGGTCAATCCCAATGGCAACGGGGTGCAGGTGGTTCTGGAAACGCGAGACGGCGATCGCCCGCAAATTTTTATGATTAATCGCCGCAACGACTTGGTTGCGGATATTACGAATACCCAGTTGCGATTACCACAAGGCAACAGCTTTCGTCAAGATAACCCAGCCCCCGGTATTGCTGCGGTGACGATAACGCAGATGAATGCCAACAGCATCCGGGTGACCGTCAGCGGCACGAACGGCGTCCCCAAGGGACAGATTATCGATCGACCGGGCGGCGGGGGAATAGCCTTGAACTTCAGCAGCGCCGGTGGAGGAGCGGCAGCAGCACCCACCCAGACGACCCCGACTCAGGGGAACAGCCCCACAGCGCAAGTACCAACGGCACAGCCGCCTACCGGGCAAACCCCATTAGTTCCCAACCCACAAATTAACATCAACGGGCAACCCGCACCCCCAGCCGGGACAATTCAACCCACCAGCCCAACCCCGCCTTTCTTACCCAGAGCAGTTGCGCCCCCGGTAGGCGATATAGCCGTTTCCGAAGCTGATACCTCTGCCAGCACCATCGATCTGGGAACGGCTGAGCGTATTCCTCGCCTGCTACTACGCGACGCTCCGGTGCGAGAAGTTTTATCTCTCCTTGCCCGCGCCGCTAATTTGAACATCGCTTTTGTCAAACCCACGCCAACGGGTGGGCAAGCTCAAGCTCAAGGACAAGCTCAGGGTTTGGGTTTGTTGGACTCTACGATTTCATTGGATATTGAAAATGAGTCCATTCAAGACGTGTTTAATTACGTCCTGCGAATTACCAGACTGGAAGCTAATCGAGAGGGACGCACAATTTTCGTTGGTACTAGATTACCCGATCAAGCCCGTAATGTTATTAGTCGCACCCTACGTCTGAATCAAGTTCTAGCTTTGGATGCAACTCGCTTTCTGATTGAACAAGGGGCAGAAAGGAATGAGGTACGAACTACGACGCAAGTAATAACTATTGGAGAAGGAGCAACTGCGCGAACCGTTACGACCACCCAAACGCAGGTTGAATTAGTGACAGCCGATGAGTTAAATGATCAGGGACAAACCTCTTACAAGGGAAACGCCAACTTACCACTCAGAGGGGTTTTGGTGACGCCTAATGAAAGAGTCAATACTGTTACGATTGTTGGAGATCCCCGCAAAATTGAGCTAGCTTCAGCTTTAATATCTCAGCTAGATGCTAGGCGTCGTCAGGTGGCGGTAAACGTCAAGATTATTGATGTCAACTTGTTGAACACCGATCTGGCGAATACAAGTTTTTCCTTTGGAGTGGGTCGAGCCTTCTTTTCGATTGACGGTGGAGCCGCGTACTTTAACTATGGTGGTTTCAGGCCCCCCCAAGCTGGGGAGGCAGCTGGAAGTTTGGTCAGCCCAACGGTCATCCCCAATCCAATTCAAGGAACGCCTTTCTTAGATCCAAATAGCCCAATATTAGTTCCAGGTACTACACCCGGTAGAGTTGATGTTGGTGCAGACGGCAGCATAAACATCCAACCAAACCAGCCTGGAGCTTTTCCACGACCTGTTGCCCCATTTGGAACAGGTGGCAACCCGCTGGTCGGAGGGATTACAGAAGTGCAGCCAGCAACACCTACTACGGTCACCACTACTATCACGCCAGGAACCCCAGGAACTCCAGCAACTCCAGACAGAACGACTCCTGACCGATTTATTACACAACCAGATGGTACAGTCACCGTAATCCCAGGACAATTTATTCCAGGAACTCCAGGAACGCCACCGACTCCACCTACAACCACAAGAACGGTAAATGTGGGTCAGCCCGGTAGTATTACAACTGCTCTGCCGTCTTTGTTCCAGTTCCCCACCCGTTTTCTATCTCTCCTACAAGCTCAAATTACCAATAACAACGCCAAGATTTTGACCGACCCGACTTTGCTCATCCAAGAAGGGGAGACAGCTAGTGTCAACCTCGGTCAAGAAGTGGTAACAAACCGAATCATTCAGCGGGAAAATACTAATGCCGGTCAAACTGTAACCGAAAGGGTAGAAAAAGGAAATGCCGGTTTAACTCTTCAGATTCAGGTGAGTCGGATTGACGATAACGGCTTTATTACTATGACTGTGAATCCATCAATTACAGCGCCTTCAGGTGTAGCCAATATTGCTGGGGGCAGTCAAATTACATTGTTAGCAAGAAGGGATTTGCAATCCGGACAAATTCGCATACGAGACGGTCAGACGTTAATTCTATCGGGGATTATTCAGGACTCAGACCGCACAAGTATCACTAAAGTACCGATTTTAGGCGATATTCCGATTTTGGGGGCGCTGTTCAGAAGGACAGAGCGGTCGAATGCTCGCCAAGAGGTAATTGTGTTGCTGACGCCCCAGGTGCTGGATGACGCCTCTGGCGCTCCATTTGGCTACCGCTATCGCCCCAGTCCGGATGTGCAGCAAATGTTGCAACAGCGCGGTGGTATTCCCGGTGTCAACAATCGCTAGGGATTCGCCCGGTTGGTAAGTTTTCTCGTTTTTCTCGTTTTTTCTCGTTTTCTCGTTCCCAGGTTTTTCTCGTTCCCAGGTTGAACCTGGGAACGAGGGTTTGGAGGCTCCGCCTGCCGATTGTTGCAACAGGTGCAAGATATTAGTTGACATAGTTATGTCAGCA
>NZ_BLAY01000250.1 GCF_020521235.1 Microseira wollei NIES-4236
GCGCCAACAATGCCTCCTAAACACAAAAGTTAATATCAATATTGACGGCGAATGAATAAGCCCTTGTCGCATTTCATCCACCGGATAAATCGCGGCGGCTTTCATGCTCCCGTGCTACTTTAGGTAACTTATGCCCGCCCGAAAATCGACCTAATTTCCAATGTCACAGGGGAACTAGCGGCGGATGAGGTGGCTACTCCTGAATATTGGTGTCGGCACGTCCGCTGCTCCGTGCGGTTTGCAGCTGGCATGGAGGCGCTCTATCGTGAGGGTTATGAAATTTTTCTAGAATGTGGACCAAAGCCGATTTTGCTCGGAATGGGACGTAAGTGCTTCCCTGAAGGAGTAGGTCGATGGCTGCCTACTTTGCGTCCGGGGCAAGAAGATTGGCAGCAAATACTCCAAAGCTTAGCTCAGCTTTATGTGGAATGCGTGCAAGTGGATTGGTTAGGCTTTGACCAAGACTATGAGCGACGAAAGGTTGCACTGCCGACATATCCGTTTCAGCGGCAGCGGTATTGGATTGAAACGGCTCAAAAATCCTCAATACCAAATAATCAACCATCAAAAAGACAAGAAGCTGTTAATCCCCTCCTTGGTCAAAGGCTACGATCCGCTCATAAAGATATTCTGTTTGAGTCCTACCTCAGTTCTGATACGCCAGCTTTTCTAAAACACCATTCCGTCTACCAGAGAACCATTCTGCCTGCCGCTGCTTACTTGGAAATGGCGATAGCCGCCGCGAGCGCTGTGTTCAAATCCGAGAATTTGGTTATAGAGGACGCAGTCATCTATGAGGCACTGATTTTACCAGAAGAAAAAGTCCAAACAGTGCAGTTGATTCTTAGCCAAAAATCGGCGGAGCCAACATTCCAGATTTACAGCTTGGTAACGGACGATCAAAAATCAGAGGAAGAGTCTTGGAAGCTACATATCTCCGGAAAGATAGTTGTTAAAAACCAACAGCCACAACCCCAACGAGTAAACCTATCCGAGTTGAGGGAGCGGTGTGTCCGGGAGCTATCTGTGGAAGCTTACTACCAACAATGTCGTGAGAGGGGCATTGATTATGGTACTTCATTCCAAGCTATTGAAATGCTCTGGAGAGAAGAAGTAGAAGCCTGATAGTCGAATTCGGTTACCTGAAGTCTTAGTTTCCGAGGCTTTTGATTATCAGATCCACCCAGTACTGCTGGATGCCTGCTTCCAAGTTGCTATGGCTGCTTTCCCCGAATCAGAAACCTATTTGCCACTGGCTGTAGAACGCTTGGAAGTCTATAAAAATCTAGGACTCAGCCTGTGGAGCCATGCTCGTATGCGTCCTGTTGAAAGTTCGAATTCAGAAACTTTGACAGCCGATTTACGTTTGTACGATCAAAACGGAACAATCGTGGTTCGAGTAGATGGTCTCTCCTTCAAACGAACCAGTAACAAAGCACTGCTGGGAACTTCAGAAAAATCAAAGCTGGACTGGCTCTATGAAGTAGAGTGGCGACAGGCGGCGCATTTTGGTCGCTATGCGCCACTGAACTATTTCCCTAATCCTAGAGAAATTTGCGCTCGCCTCACGTCCTACCTCGTTGAGCTAATTCCACAACCAGAACTATTAACCCAACTCGAAACTTTGAGTGTCGCCTATGTTTTGCAAAGTCTCGCTCAAATGGGATGGAAATTCCAACACCAGGCAACCTTCAGTAGTGCATTTATAGCCGATCGGCTAGGCATAGTCAGGCAACACCGACGACTGTTAGATCGTATGCTCGAGATGTTGGTTGAAGTTGGCGTGCTACAGCAAGTCGGTCTTGAGTGGGAAGTAGTTTCTGTACCCCAAATTCAAGATCCACAGCAATATTGGAGTACATTGTTGGAGCAATACCCGACCGCCTTTGCAGAGTTAACCCTGCTTGGGCGTTGCGGCTCGAAACTGGTAGAGGTACTGCGAGGAGCTTCTGACCCGCTACAGTTGTTATTCCCAACAGGCGATGTCACAACAGCAGCAAGTTTATATCAACACTCCCCAGCCTTTGCACCAATAAACACACTAGTGCAAAAGGCAATCTCTGGGCTGCTAGAGCGTCTGCCTATCCGATCTGGAGTGCGAATTCTTGAAATTGGAGCCGGTACAGGTGGGACAACCTCTTGCATTCTGCCGCACCTGAATCCCCATCAAACCGAATATGTATTTACTGATATTGGAGCTTTCTTCACGACTGGGGCCAAGGAAAAATTCCGCGACTATCCCTTTGTAAAGTATCGGGTTTTAGACATTGAAAAACCACCTGAAAGTCAGGGATTTAAATTACATCAATACGATTTAATTTTGGCGGCAAATGTTCTGCACGCTACTAAAGATTTACGGCAGACTTTGCAGCATGTACGGCAGTTATTAGCCCCTGGCGGGATGTTAGTCTTACAAGAGGGAACAGAGCGTCGGCGCTGGATAGATTTAATATTTGGATTGTTAGAGGGATGGTGGAAATTTAGCGATCGCGATCTGCGTTCTAACTACCCACTACTTTCTGGCGAACAGTGGCGCAAATTGTTGCTAGCAAATGGGTTTAAAGACGCGGCAACTATTAGCTCTCAGGTTGAGAGTTTATTCCCACAGTCGGTTATTGTAGCTTCTGCTGTAGATACCCAACCAGAACAGGTAACATCTGAACCGAGCAGTTGGCTAATTTTCGCAGATCGTTGTGGTATTGGTGAGAATTTGGCCGAATTGCTGCTGTCTAAAGGAGAAGTCTGTACCCTAGTCTTTCCCGGACAGGAGTACAAAAAGTTATCAACAGGATTTGCCATAGACCCAAGTAACCCAGCCGACTTTCAGAAGCTGCTTTTGACAGTGGGAACAGATCAACCTGCCTTACGAGGAGCGATCCATCTGTGGAGCTTAGACGCGGTAAAGGTTGATGCTCTGACAGGAGCAGACCTGGAGGTGGCTTCAAAGCAAGGATGCGGCAGCACGTTGCATTTAGTCCAAGCTTTAGTCAAAGCGGGATTTTCCGTCCCACCTTCTCTCTGGTTAGTGACTCGAGGTGCAGTGTCAGCAACAACTCAAAACCCCAATGTTCTGGAGGTGGCGCAATCACCTTTATGGGGAATGGGGAAAGTCATTGCTCTGGAACACCCGGAACTGAACTGCGTGCGGGTCGATTTAGATCCCTCCCAAGTCGGGAGGGAGGTGGAAGATCTCTTTCAAGAAATCTGGTCAGAGGAAAAAGAAGACGAAGTAGCCTTCCGTGACGGTATACGCTTAGTGTCGAGACTGGTACATAGCTGCAAAACCCGAAACCCTAAAGTTGAAGAAAAGCTCAATATCCCAAGGGATCAACCGTTTCAACTAAGTATATCTACTCGGGGAGACCTAGAGAATTTAGAAATACAGCCGACATCGCGTCGTCAACCCAGTGCGGGGGAAGTAGAGATTCGAGTTATCGCTACGGGGCTGAATTTCAGAGACGTTCTCAATGCCTTGGATTTGTACCCCGGAGATCCAGGTCCCTTGGGAATAGAGTGTGCTGGCGAGATAGTAGCCATTGGGCAAGGAGTGGAAGGCTTTGAGATCAAAGAGGCAGTTTTTGCGATCGCTCCTGGTAGCTTCAGCCAGTACGTAACAGTCAATGCTGCTATGGTAGCCATTAAGCCAGAAGCCATCAGCTTTGAAGCAGCAGCTACAATCCCTGTTACTTTTTTGACAGCCTACTATACGTTGCACCATCTCGCCAAAATATCTCAAGGAGACCGAGTGTTGATCCATGCAGCTACTGGTGAGGTAGGTATGGCTGCCGTTCAACTAGCCCAACAAGCAGGAGCTTCAGTCCTAGGCACAGCGAGTCCTAGTAAATGGGAATTTCTGAAGTCCCTGGGAGTCAAACACGTTATGAACTCCCGCACCCTAGATTTTGCCGATCAAGTAATGGCAATTACCGAAGGTCAGGGGGTGGACATTGTACTAAACTGTCTGGCTGATGAATTCATCCCGAAGAGTCTCTCAGTTCTCAGGGTTGGAGGTCGCTTTTTAGAAATTGGCAAGAGGGGCGTTTGGACTCCAAGTCAGGTAGCCGAGGTAAGATCTGATGTCTCCTACTTTCTTATCGATCTGATACAGGTGTGTCAAGAGCAGCCAATTTTGATCGGCTCGATGCTACGTCAACTGATGCAACAATTCCAAGAAGGTAAGCTCAAGCCCCTTCCGCGAAAGGTATTTTCGCTTCAAGATGCTGTTAGCGCCTTCCGCTATTTACAGCAAGCCAAACATATTGGTAAGATTGTCCTATCTCGGTGGTCAAAGGATGAAAAATCTGCACTGCCAGAGCAACTCACCTTCAACAGAAATAGTACCTATTTAATTACTGGCGGTTTGGGTGGTCTGGGTTTACTGGTAGCTCGCTGGATGGTAGAAAAAGGAGTACGGCATCTGATGTTGGTAGGGCGCAGTTCTCCTAATGATTCTGTCAAAAGTCAGTTAAGAGAATTAGAGCAAGCAGGTGCAAAGGTAATCGTAGAACAAGCAGATGTGTCTGATCCAGAGCAAGTCGCCCGAGTGCTAGGAGATATTGAGCGATCTGCGCCACCGTTGCGGGGAATCATCCACGCCGTTGGTGTTTTGGATGATGGTGTTCTATTGCAGCAGAGTTGGGAGCGCTTTGAACGGGTAATGATTCCCAAAGTACAAGGGGGATGGAATTTACATAGCTTGACCCAAAACCAGTCCTTGGATTTCTTTGTACTCTTCTCTTCTACGGCTTCTTTAGTGGGTAATTCGGGTCAAGCCAACCACTCAGCTGCCAATGCTTTTTTAGATACACTGGCTTATTATCGTCGGGCAATCGGGCTGCCGGGACTAAGTATTAACTGGGGACCTTGGGCTGAAATAGGAGCCGCTGCCAAACATCAGGTAGTTAACCAGTTCGAGATGAAAGGTATAGGAACCATCGCTCCACAGCAGGGACTAGATGTGTTGGAGCAGTTGTTTTCACAACCATTCACACAGGTTGGGGTGATGCCGATTAACTGGTCGCAGTTTATGAAGCGATCGCCCACTTCATCAATATTTGCTGACTTTACGGAAATATCCGAACAATCATCTGTTCCCCTAGTTCAGTTTAGGCAACAATTAGAGGCGGCTCTTGCCAGCGAACGGCGAACACTTTTGGTTGCACAAGTGCGAGCGCAAGTGGCAAAAGTTCTGGGTTTAAATCCGTCTGATCCTATAGACCTCAAGAAAGGGTTTTTTGAGTTAGGGATGGATTCTCTGACATCTGTAGAGTTGAGAAATCGTCTGCAAAAGTGTTTGGAATGCAAGTTGCCTTCAACCTTGACGTTTGACTATCCCACAGTGGAATCACTTGTGAATTATCTGATTCAAGAAGTGCTGGCAATGGAGTTTGATTGGGAAAATACAGTGATATCACCACAGGGGCATAGGAAATATGAGCAGTCAGCCAGCTTGGAAGAACTGTCTGCTCAAGAAATCGCCGAACTCCTAGCCCAAGAATTAGCAACTCTACCAGAAGACAACATCTAATAGACTTCTTGCTCCCAGTCAGGGAACAGGGAACTTCTTAACAGGGAACAGGTAGAGAATTTGACGCTTTCATAGCGAAATTTGATTTTATTTTTAATTTGGCAAGAGGTCTAATGAATAAAAATTCAGCAAATACAGACTATCAGGCTTTGATGAAGCAGGCAGTGCTTGAACTCAGGGATCTGAAAACCAAGCTCAAAAACTTAGAACAAGCAAAAACAGAACCAATCGCCATAATTGGTATGGGTTGCCGATTTCCCGGAGGCGCTGACAACCCAGAAGCTTTCTGGCAGTTATTGCGCAATGGAGTGGATGCGATCGCCGAAGTACCGTCAGACCGATGGAACCTTGATGCCTACTACGACTCAAACCCAGATGCTCTTGGAAAAATGTACACCCGCCACGGTGGGTTTGTCGATCCTCTAAGGGAGTTCGATCCCCTGTTTTTTGGCATCTCTCCCAGAGAAGCTGTCAGTCTTGACCCTCAGCAACGTTGGCTTTTGGAAACAAGCTGGGAAGCGCTGGAGAACGCCGGAGTGGCACCCGATCAACTAGCAGGTAGTCAAACGGGCGTATTCGTCGGCATCTGTAGCAATGACTATTTCCAGCGCTTGCTGACCAGAGAAGCAACAGAAATTGACGCTTACCTAGCCACAGGCACTTCTCATAGCGTAGCATCAGGCCGTTTGTCCTATATTCTGGGTTTACAAGGACCGAGTCTATCTGTGGATACAGCCTGCTCTTCATCTTTAGTGGCAGTTCATTTGGCTTGCTCTAGCCTTCGCAATAAAGAGTGCAATCTCGCCCTGGTAGGGGGTGTAAACCACCTGATCTCACCAGAATTGAGTATCAATTTCTCAAAAGCTGGGATGCTGTCCGCCAATGGTCGTTGCAAAACCTTTGATGCCGCCGCTGACGGCTTTGTCCGTGCAGAAGGTTGTGGAGCGATCGTCCTCAAGCGCCTGTCGGATGCCGTAGCTGATGGGGACAACATCTTAGCGATAATTCGTGGATCAGCATTGACATACTCCCCGCCGTATAACGGGCGGGGATTCTTGTTCATGGTTCACAAAAGTCCACTTGCTATCTCAGGTTGCCCATCAACAGTAGAGGCGGTCTTCTCCCCATGCTTTCGGTTTTCCAACCCAGATTCCCAATGCCCTTGGGTACTGTTGTTTTGCCACTCTATACCTAAAATCCCCATGCCCTTTTTGAGTATGTTTAATGCCGCGTTTGTATCACGGCAAATCTCGATACCACAATTAGGACAGGAGTGAGTTCTGGTACTTAAGGACTTTTTCACTCGATGTCCACAGCTAGAACAATCCTGAGAAGTATAATTAGGCGATACTGCTACAACTACTTTATCCCAGATTTTTCCGTAGTAGTCCAACCACTGAGTGAATTGATACCAACTAGCGTCAGAAATTGACTTAGCCAAATGATGATTTTTGACCAGATTCAACACTTTTAAATCCTCATAGACAATCACATCGTTGGAGTGAACCACGCATCGAGCTTGCTTAATAGCCCAATCTTTACGCTGTCTTTGAATTTTAAGATGGAGTTTTCCTAGTCTCTTTCTGGCTTTGTGGTAGTTATTTGATTGGGGTTTTTTACCCTTGACAAATTTCTTACTTAATCGTCGTTGCAGTTTTTTCAAACGGCTCTCGGATTGACGAAGATATTGGGGGTAAATAACAGCATTATCGTTTTGGTCTTTGGTGAAATATTTTAGTCCCAAATCTAACCCGACGACTTTACCCGTAAATTTTCCCGGTTCTTTTCGCTCCGCATCGAAACAAAATTGAGTATAATACCCATCTGCTCTACGCACTACTCGAACTCGGTTTATCTTTAGTCGAAATAGGTCTTCCCTAGTTACTCGATCGCAGTACAAAGATAGAGTTCCAATATTGAACCCATCGCCAAAAGAAATACTTTTGCAGTCCTCTGATAGCTTCCACCCTGATACCTTGTATTCCACCGAGCGACAATGCTTTTTGAACTTAGGATAACCTTTCTTCTTCTCCTTTTTTTTGCAACGACTATAGAAGGTAGAGATGGACTGCCAAGCTCTTTCTGCACTAGCTTGACGTGCCGCCGAATTTAACTTTTTGGCAAAAGCAAACTCTTTGGCTAAATCAATGCAATAGCGAGTACAAATCGGCTTTACTGACTCCTTGATTATCCATCCAGTATCTTATAGCCTTATTTCTAATGAATTGGGCTGTGCGAATGGCATCATCAAGAGCTTTGTATTGCTCTTTTGTTCCGTTTAGTAGCTTGGCTTCTCTAACTATCATGCGATAATTTTATCACAAAACATTGCTGATAAAATATTAAAATAAAATTAAAAGCCGCCCTAGAAGGGGCGGGGCTTTAGACCCAAATTTTTGGTAAATCAGGATGGTCGCACCAGTGGCTTGACAGTTCCCAATGGGCCATCTCAGCAAGCTGTGGTTCGCAGAGCCTTGGAGAATGCTGGGGTGGAGCCAGCCCAGGTCAGCTACATTGAGGCTCATGGCACTGGCACATCTCTCGGAGATCCAATTGAGGTCGCAGCCTTGGGCGTCGTCTTTGGCAAAGACCGCGCCCAATCAGATCCACTGATAATCGGTTCGGTGAAAACGAATATAGGTCACTTAGAAGCCGCCGCTGGGATAGCTGGTCTGATTAAGGTTGTACTACAACTGCAACACGAAGAGATTGCACCCCACCTGCACTTTAAACAGCCCAATCCTTACATCAACTGGGATGAATTCCCATTGGTAGTATCAACTTCAGCCAAACCCTGGCTGTCTGGGGCAAAGCGGCGGGTGGCGGGGGTGAGTTCTTTTGGCTTTAGCGGCACCAACGCACATATCGTACTAGAAGAAGCAACAATATCAGCACAGATGCCAGCAAAAGCGGCACGCCCGTGGCATTTGCTGACAATATCGGCAAAGACTGAAGCAGCACTAAAGCAATTGTCTGAGCGGTATCAAAACTATCTCAAAGCCAATCCGACCTTAGCTATTGAAGATATCTGCTTTACTGCTAATACAGGGCGATCGCACTTCCGTCATCGGCTAAGTGTAGTCGCCAACTCCAGCGCCCAAGCGTGTGAAAAGCTCACTACCTTAATAGCTGGAGAAAAACCAACAGGAGTATTCCAGGGGCAGGTGTTGGGTAATAGTCAGCCCAAGATAGCCTTCCTCTTTACAGGTCAGGGTTCCCAGTATATAGGCATGGATCGCCAGCTATACGAAACGCAGCCCACATTTCTTGACACTCACCGCCCTAAAAGTGCGGTGATTCTTCGTTCATAGACCCAACTTGCTCTGACAGGATTGCTCCAATCAAAGTAGAGGTCGGATCTCCCGAAGCGTTCGGGTCTACGACCCAAGTTCCCACATGCCCTGTGGTACTCAAGGCTAATTTCAGGATATTAATTGCGGCATTCCAGTCTCTATCTAAGATGAATCCACACCGACAAACGTGGGTTCTCATGGATAGGGACTTTTTGATTAACGTGCCACAGCTAGAGCATTCCTGGGAAGTATAGGCAGGATTAACGGCAATAGTTATCTTGCCAAACTTTTCTCCGAAATACTCCAGCCATTTCCGGAATTGATACCAACCAGCATCATTAATCGATTTGGCGAGACAGTGATTCTTAACTAAGTTCTTGACCCTCAAATCTTCATAGGCAACCAAATCGTTAGATTGGATTACGCAACGCGCCACTCGCTTGGCATGTTCTTCACGCTGCCGACTTATTTTGAGGTGTACTCGCCCTAGCTGATTAATGGCTTTTTTTCGGTTGGCAGAGCCTTTCTTTTTACGGGAAACATGCCGTTGTCTAAACTTCAGCCGTTTCTCGCCTGTTCGATAAAACTTAGGGTTAGGTTCAGTATGACCATTGGAATCAGTGTAGAACTCCTTAAGTCCTACGTCTAATCCAAGCATCTTACCTGTCAGTTCTGTGTCTACTTTGTTCTCGGCACTTATCAAGAACTGCACATAGTAGCCATCAGCACGACGCACCAACCTAACCCGTTTTATCTGGTCTAATTGATAGAAGTGTAAGTCCCATGTTCCTTTGAGTTTAAGCTTGCCAATCCCTTTCTTGTCGATAAAATTAATCAAACGTCTATCAGGGGAAAGCGTCCATCCAGAAGTTTTGTACTCAACTGAACGGCAGTTTTTCTTAAACTTTGGGTAGCCTTTCTTCCCTGGAACAGACTTTTTGCAGTTGCTATAAAACCGAGCAATTGCACTATAGGCTCTTTCAACCGCAACTTGACAAGCGTGGGAGTTCAATGCTTTCACGAAGGGAAACTCAGCTCTCAATGCTGTGTTGTAACGATACAGTTCTTTCTGTCCTACACCTCGGTTGTCCATCCAATACCGGATGCACTTATTGCGGACAAATTGAGCCGTCCTAACCGCCTCATCTATAGCAGCATATTGAGTTGTTTTTCCCTTAGCCTTGAACTCTAAAACAATCATTTGACGTGGAAAAACCTACGGCAACTAGCATATCACAAATAAAGTCGCCCTAGAAGGGCGAGGCTTGTATCCCATTATTTTTGGTCAAATCCTCGATAGTTGCGATCAAATTCTGCGGTCTGTTGTAGAAATATCAATATTGTCAATCCTATACCCACAGCCAGGGATGAATTCCCCTCTGGATCAGACAGCTTATACTCAACCTGTCTTATTTGCCTTGGAATATGCTCTGGCTCAGTTATGGAAATCTTGGCTTATACAACCAACGGTAGTCATGGGTCACAGCGTCGGTGAGTATGTCGCCGCTTGTGTGGCGGGGGCATTCAGCCTGGAAGATGGCTTGAACCTGATTGCACAACGAGCCCGTTTAATGCACTCCCTACCTCAAGATGGCGAGATGGTAGTGGTGTTGGCAGATGAGAGCAAGGTGGAAGCAGCGATTCAACCCTACTTACAACAGGTGGCGATCGCCGCGATCAACGGTTCTCAGAATATCACGATATCTGGCAAGCGTGAGGCAGTAGCAGCAATCGTTGCCACGTTAGAAACACCTAAAAAGTTCGGGAGATTGGTAGCCCCGTCAATTCATTGCGGGGCGGAAAATCGACACGAGCGGTTTTAACCGCAGTCAGTATTAAATTTAGTTAATACTGATTTTAACCTCTAAAAGAT
>NZ_BLAY01000251.1 GCF_020521235.1 Microseira wollei NIES-4236
TAAAGTCTTGACGATGCTTTCGGTAACGTTAGCTGTAACGGTCTTGGTTACCGTGTAGTTGCTGTTCATGTTGGTGCCACGACCACCAACGATTTCTTGGGTGGCATCTTCCAAATAGTTCAGGTCAGAAATAATCATTGCTTTGCTCCTGGTTGTAAGTTAGTTGCTTGTGGCAACGTTTTGTTTTCTGTATTTAATCTAACCAGAATAATCAGAGCGTTGTTGCCATTTTGGCAGATTCTGATTGATGACTCGGAAATTTCTCATGACATGATTCGCCTGGTTTTTTGCCAATAAAAAACTTCATTCATTACACCAAATGCAAATGAATGAAGCGCCCTCTAGGCGTTGGCCTGAGGCATTTGATAGTTGGGTTGTCTGAACAAAAATAATCAGCTTGAGTAGTTAAGAGACTGGTTGGTCGCTTAATTATTTGTATACATATAATAAGGAGTCAAAAACTTTTAGGTTGCCAAATTGGCAGATTTTGAGTCAGGGCCCAGGCAAATTCCCTCTGAGAGGGTGTGTAAAAAGTTCTGGTTGACACGCTGGCTGGTTGCCTAGTCCGCTGGTTCAGGGGGTCATGGCGTGGCGATCGCAGTCGGGGAAGCATCGCTCTTGGCGCTGGCGATCGGTACGTCTCTAATCGCCAGTTTAGTGGACACAAGTGGAAAATCCATACATATAACCATCATTGCGGTGAACTGTGGTGCAGTATTTGTGACGCACGGGGCTAATTTTTCCTAGCCCCCTCCCCAGATCGAAAACTCCACTCTCCCTGACTGCTAACCTACCAACGTGAGTGCCTGCAAATTTCCCCCTCGGCAGAATTGCTTTCACCATATCCCCTGTCTGGAACCCAAAAAAGAGCAAAGGGGAGCTGGGGGAGCAAAGGGGATGGGGGAGCAAAGGGGAGCTGGGGGAGCAAAGGGGAGCTGGGGGAGCAAAGGGGAGCTGGGGGAGCAAAGGGGAGCTGGGGGAGCAAAGGGGAGAAAAAACGCTTTTTCGCACAATCAACTATACACAACTGATACCTAAGGACATAATATTACGCTCAAAGGAGGCCAGAAACCCGGTTGCTGCGGGGCTCTCTGGTCACCAAACCCAGGATTTTTGCTAGAAACCGGGTTTCTTTGGTCAGAAACCCGGTTGCTGCGGAGCTCTCTGGTCACCAAACCCAGGATTTTTGCTAGAAACCGGGTTGCTTTGCCTTCGGCGCTACTAATAACTCAAGTTGCTAGTTAACTCAAGTTGCTAGTTATCTCTCGATGAGCGGCTAATGGCTAATGGCTAATGGCGAGATTGGTAAAAATCCTATATTAGCAATTAGCAATTAGCAATTAGCAACGCCAAAGTTTATAACTAGCAACTTGCGTTAGTTAGATCTCTTGGCGCTGGTAATGGCGTTCCCAGGCGACCGCCTGGGGAACGAGGGTAATGGATAATTGTCAAGAGTAGACTGAGTCATGAATCCAATTACCAATTACCAATGTCACAAGTTATAACTAGCAACTTGCGTTATTAACCGAAGGTGTTATAATTCACCATTTGCCATTAGAAAAGTTTTGAGCGATTGGTAACCACTCGTTTTCGGGGGAAGTATCTTCTGGTGTCCATTCCGGCCAGAAAGGGAAATTGCCCCCCCGGACATGGGCTTGTTGCTGGCCAATTACTTCTAAATAAGCCAGGTCATTAATTTGGCTTAAGCACCCTTGTGAAGAGGCATTCTTAGACAGACTTGGCACTTTTTGATTGTTGTTTATGCTATCAGCTTTATTGGCGCTAGCTCTGGCAACTTGGCAGTTGTCTTTAACCAATCGGTTGTAGGTGCGATAGGGGATATAGTGCAGCGGGTTGTAGCCAGCAAAACGCAGTATTAAAACGCAAGCCCAAGAATACTTACCTGCCAGTATCGCTTCCACAATTTGATTCAATTGTTCTTGGCTCATCGCTTTGTCAATTTTTGTATTGTAAGAAGGCATTTGGTGACTAATAGTCATGGGAATCGCGCTCCTTGATATTAATTGCAATTTTTCTTTTGCCAGATGTTACTGACTCTAGCAGCATAGGGAATTTATAAATTGAGGCCGCCTTTTTGCATTTGCTTAATCGGGTCTAACAGGATATCTACAATGCGACGACGGCGGATGATAATATCTGCGGTGGCTGTTTGGCCCGGTTTAAACGGAATCTTTTGAGCATCCGCAGTAGTAACGTTATGACGATCGAGGGCAATTTGCAGCAGGTAAACTGCACCGAGTTGCTGATCGGGTTTGCTATCGGGGGAGATGGAGACCACCTTGCCCGACACAATCCCGTATTCTTGAAACGGATAAGAATCTAATTTGACCTTCACCTCTTGTCCGGTTTTGATGAAGCCTGCTTCTTGGTTGGGCAGTTTAGCCATCAGAACCAGGGGTGCGTCTTGGGGAGCCAGTTCGGCAACTATTTGTCCTGGTTGAAGCACTTCTCCGGGGTTGCGGACGTTGAGCGACAGGACAACACTATCGACAGGGGCGGTGAATACAAGCTGTTTTAACTCGGTTTTAGCTCTTTTGAGCAGTTTTTCAGTTTGGTCAGCTTGGGCTTGCACCTGGGTTTTTTGCACTTCCAACTGCTGAATTTTTTGCCGATTCTGTACTTGAATCGCCTGTGCTTCGGCTTGATTTTGCTTGTTCTCGGCTTGGAGGCGGGTTAATTCTGCCTGGGCTTGTTTTAATTCGGCTTGCAGTCGCTCTAATTCCTTGGTGGCTTGTTTGAGATCGCCTTCAGTTTGGGTAATCATACGAGTGCGATCGCGCAAAGCTTGCTCGGCTTGAAACAATTGTTCCTTAATGTTGCTATCTTCTTGCAGTTGGGTTTGCACAATTGCGCGCTGGCGATCGCGCAAAGCTTGCTCGGCTTGGAATAATTGTTCCTTAGTGCGGCTCTCCTCGGCTAATTTGGCTTCGGTAATCGCCCGCTGGCGATCGCGCAAAACTTGCTCCAAGTCGGCTAACCGTTCCCTGGGTAAAGCGCCTTCTTCAACTAGGGGTCTTAGCCGTTCTATGCGCGCCTTCGCTGCCTCAACATCGACCTGTAGTTTCTCGATCAGTTCTTGAGTCATGCGGGGCAGCGGTTGTAGCTGTTCTTGTCGCCGTTTCGAGGCATCGGCATCGGCTTGCAGTCGGGTGAGCAGTTCTTGGGATCTGGCTGCCAGGGGTTGTAGCCGTTCCCGTCGAGCTTTGTAGGCGTCGGCTTCTGCCTGCATTTGCAACAGCAGTTCCTTCGTCGTGCCAACCCTTTCCTGAGCTTGTGCAATAGTTTTTTGCACCCCCTGAACCCTGGCATTTGCCTGCTGAACGATCGCTTCCAGGGCTTTTTCCTTAGCAAGTGCGATCGCGGCGTTGGTTTGTGCTTCTAAGCGGGTTTGTTCGATCAAAGCTTGTGTTTGGAAGAATTGAGTTTGGTAGGAACCCCGCTCTTTCTCCAGTCGCTCGATTTCGTTGGTAGCAATTTGATTGTCTAACTCTAGCAGTACCTGACCTGCTTTGACCGTCTCGCCTTCCTTGACTGCTATGCGGGCAATCTTCCCCGGCACGACGGGATTGATTTTATAAGGCTCGCCTTGGGGCACCAGCTGACCGCGAGCGTGACCTACTTCTTCAATTTTTCCCACATTTGCCCAGACACCAAACGCTCCACAGAACGCCATGCCGCCCAGTAGCATTCGCAAGGGCAAAGTTGCGGGTGGCTGGTCTAGCAAGCTCTGTAACGAGGTTGACCAGTCATGGTTGATCGATGGGTTAATCGTTTCTGCTGCTTTGCCTTCGGCTATCGGTACTATTTTGCCTTGCCGGTTGGTGGTGGGGGGGTAGTCTATTGCAGCATTTGTACCCCCATAAACAGAGGAGAAAGATGACTCGTTGACGATGGGATTTTCTTTAGCAGTCGCGTCCCAATTCTCATGCCTGTTCCTATTGAGGGGGCGTTCAGGTGTAGATCCAGAATTCGGTTCGATTGGTTGTTGCATGATAGTGCCCCAAAATTAAAAAAGCCTAATTTTGATCGCAATGACTGCTCTTGGTTGCTTTTAGATGGGATACTTCGCAGTACTTTCCTGGTTGAACTCAGCAACTTTACTGATGCAGTTTTTTGCATTTTGTTTTTCCTCCAACTTCTTTCCGTATTTTTACCGAACTGAGCGGGTAGCGCTTGCCAACTTGGCAGGTTTTTGGTTAATTTCTAGTTAATCTTGGCAATAACTTCATAATACTGCTCAAGATTTAGCTTTTTAACCACTTTTTTAAAATTTTTATGAAGTTAGACCCGAAGTAACTTGCGTAAAAATACGGAATTTAGTTGAGCGGGATTAACTATTCTTGGGAATTGAGTTGGTAAGGTATGCTCCAGGAAGTTGAGGAGCAACCTTGACCAGGGTTGATTAAAGATTGAGCTGCTGCTGGGCCAAGTGGAAATATAGACCTTGCAGCGCCATCAGTTGTTCGTGATTGCCCTGCTCGACTAGAATGCCTCGGTCTAGCACCAAGATGGAGTCGGCATTGCGTACAGTACTGAGACGGTGGGCAATGATAAAGGTGGTGCGATCGCGGGACAAACGCTCCAGATTGTTCTGAAATCGCCGTTCTGATTCGGTATCGAGAGAGCTGGTGGCTTCGTCCAACACCAGAATGGGGGGTGCGCCCAACAGAGCGCGAGCGATCGACACCCGCTGGCGCTGTCCGCCAGAAAGGCTCGCCCCTCGCTCGCCGACTTTGGTGTTGTAACCCAAGGGCAAATCCTGAATAAACGTATGTGCTTCTGCCAGTTTCCCCACTTCCGTGACTTGCTCCAGGGTGAAATCCGGTCGATAGAGGGTGATGTTTTCCAGGATGGTGCCGGAAAATAGGAACGACTCCTGAGGTACCACCCCCAATTGAGAGCGGAAAGACTGGGGAGAAACGTGGCGCAGATCGTGTCCGTCGATCAGGACGCGACCAGTGTCGGCATAATAAAGACCCTGCAACAGTTTCACCAACGTACTCTTGCCGGAACCGCTGCGACCGACAATAGCGATGGTTTGTCCGGGGTGCGCCTCAAAAGAAATGTTCTGAAGTGTATTGCGCTCTTGGTCGGGACTGTAGCGGAAGGAAACGTTTTCGAACCGCACTTCTCCCCGCAGGCGGGGCAAGATCAGCATCGGTTTTCCAGGAATTTGTTCGGGTTCTGCCTCAAACACATCGTTGAGGCGTTCCACCGAAATCAGCACTTCTTGCAGTTGGTTCCACATACCCACCAAGGCCAGAAATGGGCTGATGACGCGACCAATCATCATGTTAAAAGCCATAAACTGACCGATGGTTAGCTGGTCTTGAATTACCAGCGTGGCTCCGTACCACAGCAACGCCGTGCCGCCTAAGGTATTAATCGACCCACTGATTACTTGCAATCCAATCCCCAAATTCTGACCCTTAAACCCCAGATTCAGGGTGTTGGTAAAGCGGTCTTCCCAACGCCAGCGGACTTCGCGTTCGGCGGCTACGGCTTTGACGGTGGAAACCCCGGTGAGCATTTCCACCAGCAGGGAATTTTGCTCTGCTGATTCGTTAAAGATTTCGCGGGACACCTGTCGCAGTATGGGGGTAGCCACCAGGGTCAAAATAACGATCGGAGGAATCAACGCCAGCACCAGCAGGGTCAGCTGCAAGTTGTAATAGAGCATCAGACCCAAATAAATCAGCCCCATGAGCATATCTAACCAAGCCAAGACGACTTGACCGATGAGAAACTGCTGGATCTTGTTGTTTTCTTGAACGCGGGTGAGGATATCCCCCACGCGGCGCGATTCAAAAAACTTCAGGGGTAACATCAGGGTATGGTTGATAAAACCACCGATCAGGGTGAGATTCAATCGGTTAGAAAAAAAGGCCAGCAGGTATTGGCGGGTAGCGCCCAACCCCATGTTCCAAAAGTTAAACAAAAGCAGTCCCAGAATGAAGATATTCAGGGTGGGTAAGCTTTTGTGTACGACTACCTGGTCGAAAATGATCTGGGTAAACAGGGGGGTAACGACGCTAAAAACCTGAACCAGCAACGAGGTGAGAATGATTTGCGCCATCAGGGACTTGTAAGACCCGAGGGCACCGACGAATCGACCCAGGGAGATTTTCTGGGATTCGGCGTCCCGCAAGCGGGGCGTGGGGTCGAGTACCAGGGCGTAACCGCTCCAGTTTTGCAGAAATTCTTTGCGGGAGATCGATTTCTTGCCTTGGGCGGGGTCGGCAACCACAATGCGATTGCCCTTACACTTGTAAACGACAACGTAGTGAATTCCCTGCCAGTGAGCAATCCAGGGGTTTTTCTGCTCGGCCATTTTGCCGATAGAAGCTCGCACTGGTCGAGCCATAAATCCCAGGCTTTCTGCCCCAGCGGCTAAGTTTTTCAGCGATGCACCAGCAAGACCGACATTAACAAGTTCTCGCAGGTAGCTGATGGTAAATCGCTTGCCCCAGTACAGAGAGATCATCGACAGGCAAGCTGCGCCGCAGTCGGAAGAACTTTGCTGCAAAATCAAGGGATAACCTTGCCAAGGCCACCGCAGGCGCCGCACTGGTTTGGGAAACGCAACGACATTCGGCGATTTGCCTGGTGGTTTCGGGGGATTGGGGTCTTTGTCTTTTGGCTGTGGAGAGGGGGTGCTTGACGGGGAAATTGTCCGCTGTCCCTTTGGTTTTTTTCTTGGGTTTGCTGACTTCTGTCCGTTGTTCGCGGCTGCATCCCCCGATGGGTTGAAGTACTTCGGCGCGATGGCGCTAGCTGCTTGCCAATCTTCCAATCCCAGCTGATACACCAATAAATCTGTCTTCGCTACCCAATCCGGCGGCGTTTCCTCCGGATATCCCCAACTCGGGTGTAGATCGCTGACTACTTCTCCTTTGTTTCCCCGACTCAACTCCCCACTCCCAAGCCAGTAGCGACCACCACTGGCAGGGGTTGCTTTTGCTAGAGATTCCCCCGATCTTATCCGTATTTCTGCGATATTAGGTACAATTTCGCGCAGTTGGTGGCTGGGCAAGCGTCGCAGGTCGGTTGAGGTTTTAAAGAATATTTGCCGCTGCCGCTTTTGAGTTTCTCCTTCCAGGTATTCTCGCAGTGCGGGTAACCTTTCTAACCAGCGAGCGAGTTGCGCCGCCTCCAGACAAGCCACTTGCAACGCCCCTGCTGCGATCGCTCGGTAAGGCAAAGCGCGAGGGCACAATAGTGCGTCTGCACCAAAAGTCTCCCCTTCCTCTAGTACCACCGCCGAAACTTGCTGCTGCCCAAAAGCATCAACACCCAGCAGTCGCACCCGCCCCTGACAAACAATGTAAAAATTATCGCCATTATGTTCTTGGCGAACAATATTTTGGGAAGAATCTGGCAATATACAATTAAATGCCTCATCACCAAGCTCAAGATTAGAAACTTTTAACGATTGCTCGAATTCTGAGGCGAGGGATGCATCTACTCGAGCTGCATTGAACAGCTTTTGTACTGCAAGCAAAAGGTTGGATTCTTCTTGGTTATCTCGACTGGGAAATTTTTCCCGATAGCTGGCAGTCTGATTCATTATTATCGGCCTCTCTACCTGTAAGGGGTAAAGTACTTGGGGTTAAAACGTTCACAGCAAACCAAGGAGAGCAAAAATGCTAACCGACTTGTGGCGATTGCCGTGCTGTTAAGTCGGTATCAAATTCTTAAGTTATTTTACTTTCTTCTGGAAAGCAACAAAGCAAAACTGAAGTTGGTTTCTGGTTGCCGTGAACGGGAAATGTTGAAGTTCATCTTTTACAAAAGTTAAATCTTTGTCGTTTGAACGATTAGCTATTTCATTTTACTAGAAAAGATCTAGCACAGTTTTAGCCATGTCAGTGAATCCACAGAGCGGGGTTTGATTCTATTTAAGGGTTGGGGGAACCATTAACACAAGGTTAAAAAATTTTTTTTACTGAATCTTTATAGAAGATTCATCAAAGCTTTATATTACAAGTTATTAATTCAATTTAAGCATTTTTTAAGTATTTTCAAAAAGCCCGCGCTGCAAGTATTTGAAGCTTACCTGGTTGTCCTGCTAGAAATTTCCCGTCAGTGAATTCGCAAAATCTAACCTCTAACAGGGCTTCCCCAGCTGGAAAGGGGGTTGCACTTAAGCAGAAGCGGCGTTTGAGGAGGGTCAAGCCCCTGGCTGAATTGACCAACAGCATCGAAATCAACCCTAACAATATTGTTTTGAAATATTAAATTAACCAATTGCAAGAGGATAATGTATCTAATTTGCCATCCCCCTAAAGTATGACTTAAGAAATCTTCCCCTACTTTTCGTACTTTTCGTACTTTTCGTACTTTTCGTACTTTTCGTACTTTTCGTACTTTTCGTACTTTTCCCATGTCATATCATGTTTGGTGGCATCGGAATTTCAATATGATTCAGGAGGTAGGGGCGAATGGTGAAAAGGCGCTATGCCCGGGCGAAAAGTCAAGTTATGTCAAGGAAAGTCTTAAGAATTGTCTACTAAGGTAAGTTTCTAGTTATAAGTTGTGACATTGGTAATTGGTAATGGGATTCATGCCTCAGTCTACTCTTGACAATTACCAATTACCGATTACCTATTACCAGCGGTCTTGGATGTAACTAGCAACTTGAGTTAACTATATAAAGATACAATAAAAATTCAAGCGTCATCTTTACAACAGACGGTTTCTGGAAGCTTTGAAGGAGCAGATTTACCTTCACGGGCATTGGCAACAGCAGTTGTGATAAACTCCAAGATATTGCGTTGTTGTGATTTAAGCGTAGTCACTACAGTTAGCATTCGTGCCACAAAAGTAATCCCTGCTTTAGTTTGGGAACCAAAACTGGTACGCCGCCATATTACAGCCGGACGAATAGCTCAAAGGGCGGCATTGTTGGTTGGCTCAACACCTGGAGTTGTCACAAATAACCACATCGCACCCTCAACCTTAAGTAGTTGACGACAAGTGCGAACTGTTTTCGCCAAAGGGGTTTTTTCTTTGGATGTAATCTCGTAATCGGCGGCTTGTTGTAACAGTGATACGATCTGGCGACGAATATCTTTGACTAATTCTATAAAATCACCACGAGCAAGAGTGCCGTCGCTTACCCTCTGCCATAACTCGAATAACTTCTCTTGTTGTTGAACTAATCGGGTTCCTAATTCTTTGCATACCCCTGGACGTTCTGAGATTTTAATAAATTCTCTTTTCAGATGCGCCCAACACAATTGCCTATCTTTGAGTGTGGGGATACCGAGCGGTCTTTGCTTACCGTTAGCTTTGGGGATGTACACACGACGAACTGGCACGGGTCGGAATTGTTTTGATTTTAATTTTGCCTGTAGCTCTCTCACCAATTCAGCTTGGGCTGTTTCGGTTGCGAGGGTTTTCTTCGTCATTCCGTCTATCCCTGCCGTTCTTGCTCCTTGATGGGAGAGAACGGCTTTTATGGCGGTTCTAATCGATTCTTCCCGACAGATGAGTCGATAAAGATGGTCGAACTGATGGTCCAGGTTATGCTTGGCCTTGATGGCGAGACTATGTTGGGTTTTGATGATATCGGACATAGGTTGTAGTCCTCTCTACTTCGCTTAACTCATCTCTAGCAATGACTGCCGTCCTTCGCCTCGTATCAGTTTTTCTCTGACTCTGACTACTATGACGGCTCTGTCACACGATAATTACTTCAGTCGCAGCTAACCCAGTCTGGGAAAGACCAATTATCGTGTTTCCTACGTTCATACAGTGGTACGTGGTTACGTCTAGCCTTAGACTTCCTCTTTACAGCTGTAGGAGAAAGACCTAGTATCCGCGACAACAGCCGATGATTTATACCCCTATAACCAGGGCGGTTCAGTCCGGGTCGATAGACCTTTTCATCAGTAGAGTGAAATACTGATTTACCTGTTGTCTCACGCCATCTCTGTCGTTTAGCAGGATGTCCAAGGTGAAGGTGCTTCTGACAAGGATTCCTTTCGTAGTCTTAGCTAGACTCAGGCTCGAAACCTCATACTGTAACAGAGTGCCAGTATTTTGTTCCTTGTTTCCCAGGCAAGAGACAAGTTCTCGCTCATTGTCCCTTGCCTGCTGGGTCAGCCTTAGTACCTTGGGGGAGGTACTATCTTTTGGTAGTTTTCGCTCTCCTTGAGCATTACCACTGTACGCTTCGTAGCGCACTCACCCCGCCCTGTGGCGTACCCTCTGAAGTTGGAAATAGGTTTTTCCCATCCATTACACCTGCCTTTAACCAGGATTTAATTTGTTTTTGGAGTTTGGGAAATGTGTTTATTTTCGCCAAAAGTGCTTCATGGTTGATTTTATCGAAACATTTTGCAATATCGGCATCTAACACATATTTGGCTTTTTGCCTAATTGCGTTGTATATTGCTTCGATGGCATCATGACATGAGCGTCCGGGTCTAAATCCGTAAGAATTAACCTCGAAACGCGCTTCCCATTCCGGTTCGAGTGCTAGTT
>NZ_BLAY01000252.1 GCF_020521235.1 Microseira wollei NIES-4236
GCATCCTGCCCTTCTTGCTTGTGGGATGGGCATCCTGCCCTTCTTGCTTGTGGGATGGGCATCCTGCCCTTCTTGCTTGTGGGATGGGCATCCTGCCCTTCTTGCTTGTGGGATGGGCATCCTGCCCTTCTTGCTTGTGGGATGGGCATCCTGCCCGTCCGATCTATTTTGGCCAAATATTTATGATGTGAAAAATGGTGCGTTACACTGCGTTAACGCACCCTACAGATAGAGGTGCTAATACTTAAAACTAAAAGCGGCAACTGCCAAACAACCCCATCCAATCAAAAATGCTGCACCGCCGATGGGGGCAATTGCGCCTAGCCATTTGATACCGGATAAACTGATGGTATATAAGCTACCGGAAAACATCGCAATTCCGGCGATAAAGGCAAATCCTGCTGCGGTGAGAAATGGCGGTGGTGTCTCGACGCGAGTTAATAGCAAGGCGACTAATAATAGGGCTAGGGCATGATACATTTGATAACGAGCGGCGGTTTCAAAAATTTCGATTGCCCGTTCGGTGAGTTTTTCTTTTAAAGCGTGGGAAGCGAAGGCGCCAGCGGCGACGGCTATACCTGCTAGGATGGATGCGATCGCCATAAAAATCTGAGTCATACAATTCGGTTTCCTAAAGGTGAAAGCGATAGTTCACATCTCCATTTTCGGTCACTTCAAAACTCCCCTGGAATTCCTTAGCCTTTTGATCGAGATATTGCTTTGCTTCCTTTCCTGGTAGCTGCGCCTCCATTGCAAAGCGCAAGACTGTAATTTGCCCGTTGCCTTGTTCAATCAGACGATAAAAAATAGACTGGAGGTTAAGCTGAGCTTCTTTTTCAGCTTTTCGCGCTATTCCCCTGAATATCCATGCACCCCATCCAGTTAAGGGTACGCCAACGAGAAGGCAAGAAAAAGCTTGTTCTCTCCTCTCTTGTGGCGTAATTTCAGAGTTAAACGGCGCATAAACTCCAGCTATTATGCAAAGTCCGCCAAATCCTACAAGTAAAGTCGCAGCTACCTTTTTGAACAGCATAATCCCGGCCTATTCAGTATTGCCGCGATCTTAGCCCAACTTGCGAGTCGCTTCCAATAGGCGCGAGAAATAAAAGCGGGTACTCGTCATCCCCTGGCGTTTGATAGTAAAACCATTGTTTTGCAGAATTTTGATAATATCCGCTTCCCGGTGTAGATAGGCGCGAGTCGCTTTGCTTGGACCTGGAAAGAAATCGCCGATTTTTTTCAGTAAACTGTAAGCCAAGGTCTTAGGCGCAAAACTCAGAATCAGGCGAGACTCTGCCAAAGATGCGAGATGGGAAATCATCAGGGCGGCTTTTTCTTGGGGATAATGGATCAGAACGTCCAGACAAACTACCGTATCGTAGCGACCGCTGAGAGTTTCTAAATCCTGCACCGCAAAGGTAGGATTATCCCCATTACCCAAGGTTTTTTTCGCTCTTTCCTTCGCTTCTCCCACCATTTTTTCGGAGATATCGCTGGCGTAAACTTTAGCACCAGCTTCAGCGAGGGGAATACTGAGACTGCCGACGCCGCATCCGGCATCGCAGATTGATAGTCCTGCTAGATTACCATCGGATTTTAGCCACTCGATTAACGTATCGACTGTCTGTTGATGTCCTTGGCGGATATCTAACTGGACTTTGTTTACCTCGCCGTCGCCGTAGATGCGCCGCCAGCGGTCAAATCCGATAGCGTTGAAGTATTCTCGAACAATTGTTTTATCGTCAACTGCGTTCATAACTTTGGATTTTGCTGCACTGTTCCCAACGTTTCAATTTACCATTGTCCGCGCTCTGTGAGGCATCCAAATTCAGCCCGCACCACTCGCTGTTGCGATAACTACATTTGACATCGCGTACAATCCCTCAGAGAACCCCGGAGTCATAAAGATAATCATCAAGGCAAAAAATCCAAATGGGCTATCTTTTAGCGGTTTTAAGGCTGGGAAAATTTCGCTAAATACGTGAAATCCATCGAGGGGGGGAATGGGCAGTAAATTGAAGATAAACAAGCTTAAGTTAATACTCGCACCTATGTAAAGAAATTGATAACTTAAAATTCCATCTATTGGAGGTATAGAGGACAATTTGAGCATAATAATAAACAAGAATGCTAAACCCAGATTTAGCAATGGCCCTGCGGCGGAGACTAAAATATTTCCCCATTTGGGAGAGCGAAATTTAGCTGGATTGACGGGCATTTGCCCCCAGCAAATCCCGCCAATACAAAGAAAAATAATCGACTCCCAACCCATGTGAACGACTGGATTAAGCGTCATGTGACCAGTTTTTTTGGGTGTATCGTCTCCTTGGCTTAAAGCCGCCCAGCCATGAGCGAGTTCGTGGAGGCTGATGGAGAGGATCAGAATTAAAACTATCCTAAAAAACAGGAGGGTATTTGTAGCAAGGGTTTGAATAAACATCGCGCTGACTGGGTTTTCTTAATAATTACAGAATCCCCAATAGCTACAACCCAGGCATCGGTAATTCCCGAAAGTTACTTGTTCAGGCTTAATTTTTGCAACCGCTGCCAGGTGAGTGAGGATGTGGTTTTTTCCCAATGCCAGCGTAACAGTCGATTGGCGGGTTGACCCAGGTAATCGCAGTTTGTTTTGTCTTTCTTGGTTGGGATTTCGTGACTGCGTTCGCTTCGATCTATCATTAGTCCAATCGCGCGTCTCGGTGCAACTGTTGCCAGCGCGATCGCTTCTTCCACTTGGCAAATTCCCCATTTGACTAAATTCTGCACGCCTACCAACAGCGGTAGCGTAGTTCCCGCTAGGGTACCGTTGGGCAACCTCGCCGTGCCATTTTTTACCTCAATCTTGCGGTTATCCCAAGGGTAAATACCATCCGGTAACCCCAAGGGTGCAAGGGCGTCGCTGACTAAGAAAACACAACCCCCCGAGGTTCGGGGGGCATGGGGGGATCTGCTAATCCGCAACAGCAAATCTAACATGATCGGACAAACATGCTCTCCATCCGCTATTAACCCGCACCGCACATCCCGATGCACCAAAGCAGCACCTAACAACCCTGGTTCCCGATGGTGCAATGGCGGCATAGCATTAAAAGCATGGGTCACCATCCTCGCCCCCAACTCAAACGCTTGTTGCGCTTGTGCAGCAGTTGCCATCGAGTGACCTAAACTAACCGTAATCCCAAGCGATCGCAAATAAGGTATTACCTCCCCCGTCGAGTCCAACTCCGGTGCTAAAGTCATAACTTTCACCATCTCGGCGTAATCTCCCAAAACCCGCTTGACATTATCAATCGTTAGTGGTAATAAAAATTCAGCCGGATGCGCCCCTCGCTTTTGGGGATTGAGAAATGGACCTTCTAAATGCACCCCCAGTATCTTCGCCGCCGATGAATCTTCTGGCTGCTTGGCGGCGAAATCAGCCAAAACGGCTAAACTTTGCTGAATTTTCTGCACCGAACTGGTAACTAGAGTTGGTAAAAATCCATCTACGCCCCGTTGCCAGAGAAATTGGCAAATTTCGGGCAATTTATCGGCATTTTTAGGAGTTAGGTCTGGAAATGGCCAACCCAGCGCCCCGTTAATCTGTAAATCCACACCACCAAGTGAAATCCAATCCCCCGCTACATTTAATCCTTTGAGGTCGGTCGGCGCAACTCGTTTGCTAACGGTATCCATCGGCAGAATTTCCTTAATTCTGCCCATCCGATCGACCAAGATCATCTGCAAGCCTTCGTAACCTAACAGGCGAGCATTGAAAATATCAAGATCAAGAGTCATTTGCGATAAATCATTCATCCTTTGTCAGAATATCTAAGGATTGACCAATTACACTTCACCAATGACCAATTACCCATTAGTCGGTATTATTATGGGCAGCGATTCCGACTTGCCTACGATGAAGGAAGCGATCGCTATCCTGGAAGAATTCCAAATCCCCTGGGAAGTCGCCATCGTCTCTGCCCACCGCACCCCGGAACTTATGGTAGAATATGCCCAATCTGCCCATCAGCGCGGCTTAAAAGTGATTATCGCGGGTGCTGGCGGCGCTGCCCACCTTCCCGGTATGGTTGCATCTCTCACCCCCTTGCCAGTGATTGGCGTACCCGTTCCCAGCCGTCACCTACAAGGCATTGATTCCCTCTATTCCATTGTCCAAATGCCTGCCGGAATACCCGTTGCCACCGTCGCCATTGGCAATGCCAAAAATGCCGGGTTGTTAGCAGTACAGATTTTGGCTTCTCACCAACCAGAATTACTAGAGCGGGTGCAACAATATCGTCAAAGCTTAACCCAATCCGTAATGGATAAGCAAGCTCGTCTTTCCCAGTTGGGTTATCAGCAATACTTAGCCGAGATGCCCTAAAAAAATCTGTATTTTTAGCACTTAGCCCTGGTAAAAACTGTATCTTAACCTACAGTTTTTTATTCCCCGCAGAAATTAATTTATTTTGACATGGCGCTACAATGGCTAACATTTAAACCAGCATAATTATTGAACGATTGCTTGCTTATTTGTTAGGTTGTGTCGTAAATTACCTTTCAACAGCCAAAACTCGCTATCGTGGCAATAATTGAGTGGCTGTGGTATAGAACAAAAATTTAGATTTGGAGCCAAAGTAGCTTCAATCTAAACGCAATTGACTGCTGAGTTTAATTGAGGCATTAGCGGCTTTACCCAAAAGTCGTTGAGAGTCGTTTGAAGCAAAAGAACCCAGGACGCGAGTATGTCTTATAGAACAAGAAAGAGAAACTGGAAAATACCGAAAAAATCCCTAATTTCGAGTAGCTTGAAATTTATCGGGCGGCTGTCTCCCACTTGGCAAGCTTGCTTCCCCATCGCCTTTTTAATTGTGCTGGCGTGGAGTTATGCCGGAATGGCGCAAGATGCGCCTACCCTAGAAAGCGTCGCCCAAGCGCAAAGAGATTTGAAAGTCGGCTTGGACACCATGTGGGTGATGATTACAGCCATGTTGGTGTTCTTTATGAATGCTGGTTTCTGTATGTTGGAAACCGGGTTATGCCGCCAGAAAAATGCCGTCAACGTTCTCGCCAAAAACTTAATTGTATTTGCCCTTTCAACCATTGCTTTTTGGGCGATTGGTTTTGGTTTGATGTTCAGCAATGGCAATGACTTCTTAGGCACCAGCGGCGGATTTTTCCTTACAGGAGAAGATAATAGCCCTGCAACAGGAACAGCTTATAAAGGCATTTTCAGCGCCCTTAACTGGACGGGCGTACCCCTGCTGGCAAAATTCTTTTTCCAACTGGTATTTGCCGGAACCGCAGCGACAATAGTTTCTGGTGCAGTAGCAGAAAGGATTAAATTTGTTGACTTTTTAATCTTTAGCGTCTTGCTGGTGGGAATTGCTTACCCGATTACGGGACACTGGATTTGGGGCGGTGGTTGGCTGCAAGATATGGGCTTCTGGGATTTTGCCGGTTCAACGGTAGTTCACTCGGTGGGGGGTTGGGCAGCTTTGATGGGTGCGGCATTTTTAGGCCCCCGTTTGGGTAAATACCAAAATGGTGAAAGCGTAGCCATGCCCGGTCACAATATGAGCATTGCTACCTTGGGCTGTTTAATTCTGTGGTTGGGTTGGTTTGGTTTCAACCCCGGTTCTACAATGGCAGCAGATCCAGGCGCGATCGCTCACATTGCCATCACCACCAACACCGCCGGTGCCTTTGGCGCTTTGGCTTCCACTATTACAGCTTGGCTATATCTCGGCAAACCCGACCTTTCGATGATTATTAACGGCATTTTGGCTGGTTTAGTCGGGATTACAGCTTCCTGTGCCTGGGTTTCCGTTAGTAATTCTGCGATTATCGGGGTTGTCGCGGGAATTCTAGTGGTCTTCGCCGTCACCTTCATTGATCGACTCAAAATTGACGACCCAGTCGGCGCCATCTCGGTTCACCTCGTCTGCGGCATCTGGGGAACCTTGGCAGTTGGTTTGTTTGCCGTCGGTCCCGGTCCCTATCCTTGGATGGTTGGTCTTGACGGTAAACCAGTTGGCCCCCACGGATTATTCGCCGGTGGCGGCTTGACCAGCTTAATTCCTCAAATTGTCGGCATTCTCTCGGTGGGAGGGATGACAGTTCTCCTCAGTAGCATCTTCTGGTATGTGCTAAAATCGACCCTCGGTATCCGCGTTTCCCCGGAGGAGGAATTCGTCGGCTTGGATGTTGGCGAACACGGCATGGAAGCTTACAGCGGTTTCCTCAAAGAAGCAGGCGCTGGCGGCATGTCTGGCAGTTCCGGCGGTTTTCCTAGCAAACATAAGGGGATGAACGGCTGATTTCTCTGGCAAAAACCAGCTAAAATCGCCTATTTCAGCGGTTAATACCTGCTGTTTTTGACAAATTAGACTCAAGTTTACCCGCTAGGAACACAAAAGGCGGGTATTTTTTGCCATCTTTTCTTAGTAGGAGCTTCAGCGCCGTCCTGCAAATCACATTACCAGAAAAATTTTGCCTAATTTAACCTTAATTTTAGAAAGCGACTCTTTTACCAAAAATATCAATGGGGAAGCGGATTTTATAATATTTTTTTAAGATTAAATGTATAGATAAATACAGTAAGGTAAATTACCGAGAAGTTGAATGAAAGTCATTCGCCCAACTCGTTTGTCTTGAAGGAACAGAGCAGGTGTTAAGAAAAGTTTTAGTTGCAGGCATAATCGCGCTGTGTCTGCTAGGCGGTATCGTGTCGGGCAATGTATTTGCCCAAGATGCATCGCCCACTGTCAGTCCAGCACCCGGACTGAATGCGCCAACAACTATTTCCCCCTCACCAGGGGCAACGTTAAGTCCCGCCCCAGGACTGACTGCACCCACAACGGTGGCACCAGAGGCAACGTTAAATCCCGCCCCAGGACTGACTGGCCCGACGGGGGTTTCCCCCTCACCAGAGGCAACGTTAAGTCCCGCCCCAGGACTGACTAGTCCGACGGGGGTGTCGCCGTTACCAGAGGCAACGTTAAGTCCAACACCCGGAGTAACCGTACCCGATTCTACAGCACCATCCGGGTTGCAAAGTCCGGCTCCGGGAGGGGTGATAACCCCCGCGCCAATTGCGCCCCCCGATGCGTCGCGTCAAGAAGCGTCTCCGGCAGCGGTAGAAGCGCCTAAGATCGATACGGGTGATACGGCTTGGATGTTGATATCGTCAGCACTGGTGTTGTTGATGACACCGGGGCTGGCGTTTTTCTACGGAGGATTGGTGCGCTCGCGCAACGTCCTCAACACGATGATGATGAGCTTGCTGCTGATGGCACTCGTCGGCGTCACTTGGACGCTTTGGGGTTACAGCCTTGCCTTCGACGTCACCAAAGACAGCCTCAAAGACAACTTTGCTCAAGGTATAGAACAATTCATTGGCGGCTTGGACTGGTTGTTTTTGAACAACGTTTCCGCTGACCAACCCGACCCCATCGGTTATGCGGGAACAGTTCCCCACCAAGTCTTCATGGTCTACCAGATGATGTTCGCCATCATCACCCCAGCCTTGATTTCGGGTGCAATTGTCGAGCGGATCAGTTTTAAAGCATACTTCTGGTTTATGCTGCTCTGGTCTAGCTTTATCTATTCTCCCTTGGCGCACTGGGTTTGGGGCAAAGGCTGGATTGGCGCATTAGGTGCGCTGGACTTTGCGGGCGGAACAGTCGTACACATCAGTTCCGGCGTCTCCGCAGTCGTTGCTGTGTTGATGATCGGACCCCGCAAAACCTACCCAGATCGACCCGCCGCACCCCATAACGTACCTTACGTTCTACTCGGTATCGGGTTGCTGTGGTTTGGTTGGTTTGGCTTTAACGGCGGTAGCGCCTTAGCAGCAGGCGGCTTGGCAACGGTTGCATTTGTCACCACGATGATTTCGACTGCTGCTGGTGGGTTAACCTGGATGATTGTGGAATGGGTGCTCAGAGGTAAGCCAACCGCAGTGGGAATTGCTAGCGGTTTCTTGGGAGGATTGGTAGGCATTACCCCCGCCGCCGGATACGTCACGCCAGTTGGTGCAATTCTCATCGGTTCGATTACCTCTGTTTGCTGTTTCTATGCCGTCAGCTTGCGGGCAAAGCTACAGTTTGACGACTCTTTGGATACCTTTGGCGTCCACGGCACGGGTGGAACGATAGGCGCCTTGCTGACCGGGATTTTTGCCACCAAAGCCGTTAACTCGGCAGGAGACAATGGCTTGCTGTTCGGCAATCCGGCTCAATTGTGGGAACAATTTGTTGGTGTGATAGCGACATATATTTTTGCCGCAGCTGGCACCTTTGTCATCTTGAAAATTTTAGGGCTGTTTATGCCCTTGCGCGTGAAACCAATCGTCGAAGAACAAGGACTCGATATCAACGAACACGGCGAAGAAGGTTACGGCGAAGAATTTGCTTCCGGTTTAAGTTTTACCAACATGCGCGAATAGCCTGCATCTGCTGCCAAAGTCTTAAAGTTGAAAAGCGATCGCAACATCAGTCCGCAACTCTCCCCAAACTGGGAATCGAGAATTGCGGACGCATATTATAAAGATGCAAAATCAAAAAGCAGATCGTTTCTCATCCGATCCCAACCGTGTGAAATACAATCGCCGGTATCATCGCTCGAAAACCCTTCCTAATTGGGCGTATCTATCCTTAGTTGCCAACGCTTTACTGATGTTGACAGTCATCCTGCTACTGAAAGATTACTCGTCCCCCATCGATTTTCCCATCAGCGCATCAACCGCTCAACAGAGTTTAGCGCGGGAAACACCCAACTTCCCATCTGGATTGGGGCCGCGCCACCAGCTGACTTACAATCGATGGATGGCGATTATGAAGCAGGAAGCCAATGCAGCCGCCCAAAACCAACCTGAGCATTTAACTATCTTGGCTGGGGATTCTTTGAGTATGTGGTTTCCCACGGATTTATTACCCAAGGACAAAACCTGGCTAAATCAAGGAATTTCCGGGGAAACTACGGCAGGTTTGTTAAAGCGGTTAAAACTATTTGACCGCACTCAGCCAGAAACGATTTTTGTCATGATTGGCATTAACGACCTGATTCGCGGGTATGACGACGATAATATTTTGTCGAATCAGCGGTTAATCATCCAGCGATTGCGACGCCACCATCCAGAAGCCCAAATTGTCGTGCAGTCGATTTTACCCCACGGCGGTGAAGAAACAACTTGGGAAGGACGCTCACGCTTACTCGCCATTCCCAACAGTCGCATTCAGGTTCTTAACGAGAAATTGGCAGCGATCGCATCCGAAGAAGGCATACAATATTTAGACCTATATCCCCTCTTCAGCGACGAACAGGGTAACCTGCGCCCAGAATTGACTACCGATGGATTGCACCTCTCGCGCCAAGGTTATTTAGTTTGGCAATCTGCACTGATGCTATTCGATCGGTTAAAACCCCCGGAAAACGCGCCTAAAGAAACCGGGTTTCTGCGTTTTCAGAGAAACCCGGTTTCTTTACGCAACTTCTCTACACGTAGGGTGCGTCCTGAGCGGTGTACGGCACCATGTCCACCGATCTTACCGTCCCGACTTCCGATGCGATGAATCGCTAGAAAGTCGCTTCCGGTAGCGCACCAGGATTGTCATTACCCGATCCGAATTGGGTACTGGCGTCAAGCGACTCCACTCATCAGGTTGAGCAAATCCCATGACGTAGAAATTGCGGATTTCTTGCATCACTAGCTCGCGGGAACCGATAATCATAAAATCCACGGCTTCCCGTTCCGGTTCAAAGGCGTCAGAATTTGGACGTGCAGATCCGGTAGAGTCGGACAAAAACTCTTCTGCCATGATATATTCTCCTAGTTTTTGGCTTGGAAATCCAAAAAATCTAGCCACCCCGCAGGCAGCGCAAAGCAGGGTGGCTACAGAGAAATGTTAAAATTCTCCATTAGCCTCCATACTGCTCTTACAGTTTGGGGGTCAAGCTGTCCATTGCTGTTTCCGCAGCATTGGGCAGCGATACTAGATTTTTGGCTGGACAAGGGTTACTGTCGTTGAACTCGAGCAACCTTAAAGAGAGACAATAGCCCGATTGGGGACAACTGTCAAGATACCCGTAACGTTGCTTTACCAAAATTTAGGGTTGGCAGCTTTGGGGCACGGCAATCATCAAATTTAGAATTGTACAGACAATTTCGCATGTTCCCTACCGACAATGTGGGAGCGCAACCGGGTTTGCCACGTAGGGACACGGCAACGATCAAATTAGATTTCTACAGAAAATTTCCCATGCCGTGTCCCTACCGACAATGTGGGAGCGCAACCGGGTTTGCCACGTAGGGACACGGCAACGATCAAATTAGATTTCTACAGAAAATTTCCCATGCCGTGTCCCTACCGACAA
This sequence comes from Microseira wollei NIES-4236, assembly GCF_020521235.1. Lineage (GTDB taxonomy): Bacteria > Cyanobacteriota > Cyanobacteriia > Cyanobacteriales > Aerosakkonemataceae > Microseira > Microseira wollei. The sequence goes on from NZ_BLAY01000252.1 coordinate 10,357, forward strand.
TGTGGGAGCGCAACCGGGTT
>NZ_BLAY01000253.1 GCF_020521235.1 Microseira wollei NIES-4236
TTTTGGCTGCCGTGTCCCTACCGGATTTGGCGATCTATGGGTGAGGATTTTTTCTGATGCGATCGCACGTACATCAAACATCTTGTCGGGGCGGGTTTATATAAATTGTTTGTTCGAGTTCAAATCCCTTGGTGAAACCCGCCCCTACATTTTTACCAATTACCAATTACCCAATTTGGCTTGGCGACTAATGACTGATGATTTTTTCATATGCGCGCGCGATATCTTGCCCTCTTTATCATCGCCTGTAGGGACAAGGCAATCAACAGATCAAGGCTGTGACAAATAGATTTTGGCTGCCGTGTCCCTACCGGATTTGGCGATCTATGGGTGAGGATTTTTTCTGATGCGATCGCACGTACATCAAACATCTTGTCGGGGCGGGTTTATATAAATTGTTTGTTCGAGTTCAAATCCTTTGGTGAAACCCGCCCCTACATTTACACCAATTACCCATTACCAATTACCCATTACCCATTACCAATTACCAATTACCAATTACCAATTACCGATTACCCATTACCTCTTTTGCGCCACAATATGAAAAATATGCCAATGCTTCGGTTCCTGCAATGCTGTTTTTCCGTCTTCTTCTTCCACTTTAAACATTTCAATTTCAAATGGTTCTAATAACTTTTCTGCTTGTTCTATGGTATGATGGGTGTGGGTGGGAATACTTGCCCAATCGTCTCTATCCCCAAATAATTGACCGCAAAAACGACCCCCCGGACCCAGGCTTTGGACGATTTTATCCCACAATTCGGGAAAATATTCGGGGGGACAAAAGGGCAGAGTAAAGCTAGCATTAATTAAATCGGTTTGGGGCCAAGTCGCTGCTTGAAATTTTGCGACTTTTGTGGCTAAATTATCCGTATTTTGCAAATCTTCTCGCCCTAGCATCCGGTCAAATGCTTCTGGATTGCCATCAATGGCTAAAACTCGCCAACCTCGTCTGAGTAGTTCCACGGTATCGCGACCTTCGCCGCATCCCAAATCAACCGCGAACCCTGGTGTCTCGAAGCGTTCCAATGCGGCTAAAAGCGTAGGACGGGGGGGTCTACCTGAGACAGCTTGGTAGTATTGAGGCCATTTGCTTTCAAAATCCTGGGATGGAGACTGTTCTGGCATGACGAGAACTGGAATGTGTTTCGCCACCTGAGTGTAACAAAGCCTGCGGGGGACTAAAGTCTGAGGGAATACAAACCCGCAGGTGGAAAAGGGGTTTGGGGATGCGATTCGCTCTATTCAAAATGGCTGAAACCAAGCTGGTGAAGGGATTTGAACCCATGACCGCCCGCTTACAAGGCGGGTGCTCTACCACTGAGCTACACCAGCAACTATAGACACTATAGCAAAGTTTGGTACGCTGCGATCGCTATGACGCCAAATTTTACCTACTCCAGCTTGGACGCATACAACTCGCGCCGCCAATCTCTGCCTTTGCCCTTATTTCGTGCCTTGTACGTGGGCGTCAGCGAGTGACAATTAGGACATAAGAGGCGAAGATTATCTGGCGAGTTGTTCTGCCAATTGCCATCAATATGGTCTACCTCAACCGGAATCTTGCCCGTATGAGGATTGACTTTGCACCATCCGCAAAGCGAACACTTCTCGCCATCTCTCTCAATTAAATATCTCCGCACGTATTTGGAGATGTTGCCATATTTGAGACTGACGCCGTTTTCTTGTCCGGATAGCCAAGACACTACGTAAACTTTATATTTATGTTCGTGCTGGCATTTGTTATCGCAGTACTTATCTACCGCTCTTTTTGTGTCTCTACCGCAGTTGAGGCATTGCAATCTGGGTTTTTTCGGCATTGGCATCGGTACACCTCGATTTATGGAAAGTCTTGCCGAATGTTTGAGAAATCCTTTCGGGTCAAGGGAGTCGGCTAAATTTTTGATAACATCGAAGATCCCAAGGCTAAAAGACCCGTTTAAGTAAGTATGAGCAAAGGCACTCTGTTTGACAAAGTTTGGCATCTACACGCAGTTGGAACGCTTCCTTCAGGACAGACGCAACTGTTTATAGGACTGCATTTAATTCACGAAGTTACCAGTCCCCAAGCTTTTGCGATGTTACGGGAACGGGGTCTAAAGGTAATGTATCCAGAACGGACGATCGCTACGGTAGACCATATCGTCCCTACAGATAATCAGGCGCGTCCGTTTGTGGATGACCTGGCAGAGGAAATGATGCAGGCTCTCGAGCAGAGTTGTCAAGCAAATGGCATTACTTTTTACAATATTGGTTCTGGGAATCAGGGGATTGTCCATGTCATAGCACCAGAGTTGGGACTGACTCAACCAGGGATGACTATTGCTTGTGGAGATAGTCATACTTCTACTCATGGTGCATTTGGTGCGATCGCTTTTGGCATCGGTACCAGTCAAGTGCGCGATGTTCTCGCTTCCCAAACTCTCGCCCTCTCTAAATTAAAAGTCCGCAAAATAGAAGTCAACGGGACTCTAAAACCAGGTGTCTACGCCAAAGATGTTATCCTCCACATCATCCGCACTCTGGGAGTGAAAGGCGGCGTCGGATATGCCTACGAATTTGCAGGCACTACTTTCGAGCAAATGAGTATGGAAGAACGGATGACCGTTTGCAATATGGCAATCGAAGGCGGTGCGAGATGCGGTTACGTTAATCCGGATAGCGTTACTTACGAATATCTCAAAGGTAGGGATTTTGCACCCAAAGGTGAAGATTGGGATAAAGCTGTTGCTTGGTGGGAATCGATTAAGAGCGATCGCGATGCCGAGTACGATGATCTGGTAGTTTTCGACGCCGCTGACATTCCCCCGACGGTTACTTGGGGAATTACACCCGGTCAAGGAATTGGCGTCAATCAAGTCGTACCAACTCCGGAAGAACTGCCAGAAGAAGATAGATTCATCGCCCAAGAAGCTTACCAATACATGGATTTGGCTCCCGGTCAACCTATCTGTGGTACTAAAGTCGATGTTTGCTTTATCGGCAGTTGCACCAACGGAAGGATTAGCGATTTGCGAGAAGCTGCCAAAATTGCTCAAGGTCGTCACGTCGCCGCAGGAATCAAAGCTTTCGTCGTTCCAGGTTCGGAACGAGTGAAGCAGCAAGCAGAAGCGGAAGGATTAGACAAAATCTTCCAAGCAGCAGGTTTTGAATGGCGAGAACCGGGATGTTCCATGTGTCTGGCGATGAATCCCGATAAACTTCAAGGCAGGCAAATTAGCGCTTCTTCTTCTAACCGCAACTTTAAAGGACGGCAAGGTTCCGCCTCTGGTCGTACCTTATTGATGAGTCCGGCGATGGTTGCAGCAGCAGCAGTCAAAGGCGAAGTATCTGATGTGCGCGAGTTGTTGAATTAGGCATTTCTTGTTACCAGGATCTTGCCTGGTAACACAGGTACAGAGGCAGAGCCTCGTTTTTCACCGGAGGCAGAGCCTCAAGAATTGCGTTCCCAGGCTCTTGCCTGGGAACGAGAAAACGAGAAAAGTGGGCTGCTGCCTCGTTTATCGAGTCACCAGCGACCAATTAAGCCGAAACTCACCAGCTTGAAGACGTTGATTTAAGTCAATGAGAATATCTTCACTAGCGCTCACGCCTACTTCAAATACATACCGTTCAAATTCTCCAAGCTGGTTAAATAGCGGATACATATGCCTGATAATTTCCTCGCTGGCAGGGTTGTTCAGACGTGTAGTTGCCCGCAAAATAGTTTCCTCTAGCGGTAGGCGAAGCACAACGTAATTCACCGGACAGGTTAACGACTGAAATTCCTCCGCCAGTGTCGGCAGAAACCAAGGGCCAAAAATGCCATCCAGCACTACGTCATATTCACCAGTGACATAAGCAGCTGTGGCATTCGCTATCGCTCGCATCACTGTTGTATTCTGTTGATGTGCTTCTGGCAGAATTGGCGAGATCTTTTGAGCGATGTAATCATAAAAATCATCTGCATGTAAGTGAACCCCCTTGGGTAATCCCTGCGCCAGTCGAGTCGATAACGTTGTTTTTCCACTGCCAGGACACCCGGTAATAATCGTGATAGATGCCATAGCCGAGCCTGTTCAATATTCCTGAGTATTGCAACATTAAACGATTAATTGATTCCGAATCCACAATTCTTTTTCGAGGAGAACAAACAATGGTCAGCGAAGTTAAATCAGTTTCCGGACGCGGTATTCCCTTGGTGGGCGATGATATTGATACCGATCGGATTATTCCGGCTCGATTTTTGCGTTGCGTTACTTTTGATGGTTTGGGCGCACATGCTTTTGAAGATGACCGAAAAGCACTCAACGGCGAACATCCGTTTGACCGATCGCAGTTTCAAGGTGCGAAAATTTTGGTGGCAAATCGCAACTTTGGCTGCGGTTCGTCGCGGGAACACGCACCGCAAGCGATCGCAAAATGGGGCATTCAAGCTTTAATCGCTGAAAGTTTCGCCGAAATCTTTTTCGGCAATTGCGTCGCTATCGGTATTCCCTGCGTGACTGCCGATGCTGCAACTGTCAAGCAATTGCAAGAAATTTTAACATCCAATCCCCAAACACCGATGACGGTAAATTTGGAAACCATGCAAGTGCAATGCGGCGACTTTTCTGCCCCAATTGCCATGGGGGAAGGTGCTAAAAATATGTTCGTTTCTGGCACTTGGGATGCTTGCGGTCAGTTGTGCGATCGCGCCGACCAAATTCGCGCCACCGCTGCGAATCTGCCCTATATGAATTGGAGCAAATTACCTGCCTCTTAGGATAATTGGTCACAGTTTCTTACCTAAATTTTCCTTGGGGCAAAGTCAGTATTAAAAGTATTTCCTGCTACCTAGTACAGGTGCGCTCCGTAAAATTTCCTGGCAAAGAAACCGGGTTTCTAGGAAAGAAACCCGGTTGCTAATTTTATTTTTTCTTTAGAATTGACAAGAAAAAAGGAAGGTGATAAAGTCAAGCCAAAATTAATAGCAAACCTTCGATTTGGTAGGTTTTTAATCATGAACAAAAACACAAAAATACTGGTCGCTGAAGCGATCGGTACTTTCGTATTGGTGTTCGGCGGATGCGGAAGTGCAGTTTTAGCGGGCAAACAAATAGGCTTTTTGGGAGTCTCGTTTGCCTTTGGTTTATCTTTGCTGATCATGGCTTACACCATCGGGGAAATTTCCGGGTGTCATATTAATCCAGCGGTAACAATTGGGTTAGTCGTTGCCAAAAAAGTAGAGCCGCGTTTTGTGCCTTTTTACATAATTGGGCAGATTGTAGGCGGAATTATAGCGGGTGGCGTGTTGTATGTAATTGCTTCGGGAACGAAGGGCTTTGATATTACTAAAGGATTTGCTACCAATGGATTTGGGGAGCATTCTCCTGGAGGTTACGGTCTACTAGCAGCAGCAATTACCGAGATTGTATTAACCGCATTTTTGCTGTTTACGATCATGGGAACGACCCATCCAAAATTTCCAGCAGGTTTTGGAGGTCTTTCTATCGGTTTGATGCTGGTGTTGATCCATTTGGTGGGTATTCCTGTAACCAACACATCAGTTAATCCTGCCAGAAGCATCGGTGTGGCAGTATTTCAAGGTGGATGGGCTATAGGACAATTGTGGTTGTTTATTCTCGCTCCGATTGTCGGTGCTGTTTTGGGAGTGTACGCTTACAAATTAATTAAGCCCGACGAAAGAGCTAGGAGTTATCAGGAAGAAGTCCCAGCCTAGGTATGGAAATTCGCGACAATAAGTGTAGGGTGGGGGTTACCCACCCTATTAATGGGTTACCACTTTTTGTAGGGTAAGAATTTTCCAGACATGATGACTTTAACCCTGTCGCCCTTTGGATCTTCTTCCTTTTCCACATCCAAGGTAAAGTCGATCGCGCTCATAATTCCGTCGCCAAACTTGTCGTGAATCACTGCCTTCAGCGGCATTCCATAAACTTGCATAATCTCGTAAAATCGATAAATTAACGGGTCGGTTGGGACAACGGGTCCCAATCCTTTGAGGGGACATTCGGTTAATTCTTTAGCGAAAATAGGGGGAAGTCCTAACGCTTCGATGAGTTTATTGGCTTCGGATTCGTCAGCGCTTGCTTGACGGTAGATAACGGCGGCGATCCAAACTTCGTCGCGGCCTAAGATTTTTTCCAATTCGGCAAAGGAAATGTTCTTTTCTTTTTTTGCAGCTAACAGTTTCTGGGTAACTTCTGGAAGCATAAAAAACTCCGAAAATTGGGAATTGGGAATTGGGAATTGGGAATTGGTAATTGGCGCGGCATAAACAATTACCAATTACCTATTACCCATTACCCAAACAAAATATTAATGCGATCGCAAGAACTCTTCCACTTGCTCGGCGGTAGGTTGGGCGGCGATCGCACCTGGTTTCATTGCTATCATCGCCCCGACGGCACTAGCGTAAGCCACCATATGCCTAGCGGTTTGGGGATCGCTTAAGGCTTTGATTCCTTTGAGGCAAATTTGGTGGATAATTCCGGCGACAAAGCCATCCCCGGCGCCCGTGGTATCCTCAGCTTTGACGGGGAAAGCAGGTAATCTGCCTTCGTTTTCGTGGGCAAAGCAGAACGAACAACCTTTTTCGCCATCGGTGATCAAAACTCCTTCCAGGGAGTCGAACCGATCGGCGATCGCTTTCGGATCGTTAGTGCCAAATAGCCATTCGGCTTCTTCGAGGGAAAGCTTGACAAAATCAACGTGTTGAATTAAGTCCAGGATCGGCGCGGTGGCGGCGTTGGGAGCGGGCCAAAACATGGGACGCCAGTTTACATCCACCAAGATTTTAAGATGATACTGCTCTGCTAATTGAATAGCTTTAGTAATAGCTTGTCGCGTTTGGGGATAAGCGAGTTCGAGGGTACCGAGTACCAAAAATTCTGCGCGTTCAAATAGTTCTACCGGAAGTTGGTCAGCTTGCAGGAAGGCGTCGGCAAATTCTGTTGTATCGAGAGATCCGAATCCGGCGAAACTGCGATCGCCTGTAAGACTTCGCAAAACGTAAACTTGGCGCGTCGGGGCTTTTGGATGACGCCCAATCCCAGTGGTATCGACTCCTATTTCCTGTAGCAACTGTACAAGCGAGTTCCCCGCTTCATCCTGACCGACACAACCGATAAAGCCAGACGAGGTTCCCAATTTTACTAAAGCACAAGCTACATTCGCGGGCGCACCTCCCGGATAGGAAGTCCAGGACTCGACAGCGTCGAGGGGGCGACCTGGTTGATCTGCCAGACAGTCGAATAAAACTTCACCAAGGCAGAGAACACGGGCATTTGACACGGGTACGTTCCTTTTGTTGGATGTTAGGCAAACAGGGTGAACTACCCCACCCCATAGGGGGATGGAGCTTCTGTACTCATAGGCGAGTGCCAAAGATTGGACTTTCGTCCCAGCTTTGGTCTTACCTTGCCGACTACAGCAAAAGACGGCTGAACCTTCCGCCAAAAGCATTCTGATACCATAAGCTCTAATATTTATCGCTGCGTTTCCATCTCGATCGTGGTGAGTGCCACAATGAGGACAAGTCCACTTCCTCACCTCCAACGGCATTTCATCAAGTTGATAGAAACAATTAGAGCAAATTTTGGAACTGGGGAACCATCTATCAATTTCAACCAACTTTCCACCCTTGCGTTCTAACTTAGAGGCTAAAAAGTTGGTAAATGTTCCCCAGCCAGTATCATAGCACTGCGCGCTGGTATATTTACATAGAAATGATTGATTAAAAAACACTTCCAGGTGTTTTTTGTAAATCCGCGATATCGCAGCGCTACAGATATTGCTTTCGCCAAATTCTGATGGCGTACCATGCGCAATGACCATGAAGATTCTCTAGAACAGCAAGGCTTAGCTGACCAACTTATAACTCAGTTTATCTAGAAAATATTGCCGTGAATTGCTAACCCGTTCGTAGACTTTGGCGACAACTTTTCTAGATTTTTTTCTTGAATTACTCCCCTTCTGTTTACGTGCTAGTTTCTTCTGCTTGCGCAACTGATTGGCAGTCCAACGACTTTCCCCACGCTCACGCATCTTGACCGACTGTCCGACGGCTGCACACCCTCTATTGAGGACGACTTGAGCGGCTGCTACGTCTCGATCCGTTGTGTAGCCGCAATTTTCACATACATGAACGCGCTCTGATAGTTCTTTTTTACCCGTGTGAGTTCCTGACGGGGCTACGCTTGCTCGCGCGTTATTTTAGGGATATATCACCGCCAAGACAGAAGATAAAAGCCATCTCGTACAGTATTCTAAGGTTAGACTAGGTACATATACAGGTATAGGAATCGATATATGGCTGGTAACGTTTCAGAATCCCCTGCAACCCTTTCAGAAAGGGAACTGCAAATCATCGACCTAGTGGCGGCGGGCTTGACTAACCACGATATAGCGGAACAGCTAGAAATTAGCAAGCGCACCGTTGACAATCACATTAGCAACATTTTGACCAAGACCGGGACAGACAACCGGGTGGCGCTGGTGCGGTGGGCTTTGCAGTGGGGCAAAGTTTGTATTGATGAGGTCAACTGCTGTAGCCTGCCAACAACTCCGGTGACAAATCTCAAGAAGGATCAAGTCATGTCCTGATCGAATCCGGAACGGGAAAAGGCGATCGCTTGCAACAAGCACGCACCAAGCCTAACAGGAGAGAGCGGCTGACACCTTTGGGTCAGCCCTCAATTTTATCAACAAAAATTTGCCGCTACAGGACTGACGCAGGTCGATGCCATCACCAAAGTTTCGACCATGATCTCTAGTTTCCCAAGCAACGATTTTTCCAAGAAACCCGGTTTCTTTGCGTAAGTCCTGAGCTACTTCAGAGCATCCAGCGATACAGTTGAGAAAACGTATCGTGCCATCGCCTATCTTAGGATAAGTTGTGATATGACTACCTCTGCTTCCACTCAAACTCCTTTTGACTCGTTCCCCTGGGATTGGACGGCGCCTTACCCCACACAGGATGCCGATTTACTCAAACAACTGAACTTTATTCCAGGTTTAAAAGAAATTCTCATGTTACGGCAGGTTCATGCGCTCGAACACGCCACAGTTTGGGTGTTGAGCAACTCTGGCGCTGCTGAGTACAGCGCTGCTACGACTCGCGATAACGAGTTATTGGGGGGGATGTCTACCGAGCATGGATTCTACCTCTACGGACAAGTAAACGCAACCGATCTGCGGCGTGCTGTCCGGATGGCGTTGCAACGCATTACTAGCGGTGAATGGGATTTAGCCGTCCATCCCCGCTGCGGGACAAATTTATCCGTCTCGATGATGCTGACGTTTGGACTCGCATTGGGGATACATCTGCTTTTGCCACGGGGCCCAGTTGAGCAGATAATTGCTTTGGGCGTGGCGGCGATGGCAGCATCCCAAATCGCCCCCAATGCGGGTGCGATCGCCCAAAAATACCTGACGACCGCGATTCCGTTTAATCTAGCGCTCGCAGACATTACCTTCACTCGCGATGTCTGGGGGCGTCCAGCCCATTTCGTCCGCCTGCGGTGGGTAGAATAGCAACAAAACTTAAAACTTAAACCGCTCAGTACGTACCTGTGCGATAGTACGCTGTATAGCAATTCCGCAATCATTTGCAGATACATCTGGAAAGGGAAAACACACATGGCTATTCAACGTGGTTCTAAAGTGCGAGTTCTCCGCAAAGATTCCTACTGGTATCAAGATGTCGGCACGGTGGCTTCCATCGACACTAGCGGCATCAAGTACAACGTGATCGTTCGCTTTGAGAAAGTCAATTACACTGGCTTTAGCGGCAGCGCGAGTGGCGTCAACAGCAATAACTTTGCCACGAGCGAACTGGAAGAAGTTGAAGCACCCGCTCCAGCTAAGGCGAAGAAGTAGCCAGTAGGGGCACGGCATGACAAATTTTGAGGTCGTAAGCGCAGATTTTGGCAAGCCGTGCCCACGGCATGACAAATTTTGAGGTCGTAAGCGCAGATTTTGGCAAGCGGTGCCCAAGGCATGACAAATTTTGAGGTCGTAAGCGCAGATTTTGGCAAGCGGTGCCCAAGGCATGACAAATTTTGAGGTCGTAAGCGCAGATTTTGGCAAGCGGTGCCCAAGGCATGACAAATTTTGAGGTCGT
>NZ_BLAY01000254.1 GCF_020521235.1 Microseira wollei NIES-4236
CGCTGACAGTTACACCCGTCAGGGTTTGGTTGCCGTTGTTATCTACAACGATGCTGTAGCTGATGACTTCGCCCACCACATCGGCGGTGCCACCGGGTACGGAGGCTGTCTTGGTGATGTTGAGGTCAGGATTCTGAGTCACCGGCACCGAGGTGGAAGCACTTTCAGAACCTGTTTGAGTACTATCCGCTGTGGCGGTGTTGAGAATGTTACCACCGTTGTCGATGTCAGCTTGGGTGACGGTGTAGGCACCTGTGTAAGTCCAGGTTTCGTTCACATCCAACTGACTGTCGCTGTCGCTGTCGCCACTGGCTAAGCTGAGGTTGCTGATGCGTGGGTCGCTAACGGTTACGCCAGTCAGGGTTTGGTTACCGTTGTTGTCCACCGTAATCGCATACCGGACAACATCTCCAACTTGGTCAACAGTCGTGCCACCAGCAGTGCCATTGGGATTGGTGATGCTGCTAACAGTCTTAGTAATGTCAAGGTCAGGTCGCTGAGTCACCGGCACCGAAGTAGAAGCGCTTTCCGATGGCGTTTGGCTGCTATCCGCCGTTGCCGTGTTGAGAATGTTACCGCCGGCGTCGATGTCAGCTTGAGTCACGGTGTAGGCACCTGTATAAGTCCAGGTTTCGTCCACATCCAATTTGCTATCGCTGTTGAGGTCGCCACCTGTGCGGGTGAGATTGCTGATGCGTGGGTCGCTGACAGTTACACCCGTCAGGGTTTGGTTGCCGTTGTTATCTACAACGATGCTGTAGTTAATTACATCAAGAGCGGCATCGACTGCGGTTGCACCATCTGCTACGGTCGCTGTCTTGGTGATGTTGAGGTCGGGTCGCTGAGTTACCGGCACCGAGGCAGAGGCGCTTTCAGAGCCGGTTTGGCTGGTATCCCCTGTGGCGATGTTCTTGACGATCCCATCTCCACCACCGTTGCTATCAATGTCGGCTTGGGTGACGGTGTAAGTGGCACTGTAAGTCCAGGTTTCGGTAGTATCCAGGGTGCTGTTGCTGTTGGCGTCCCCACTGACATAGGTGGCATTGGTGATGCCGTAGCTTTCGACTTGGTCTGTCACCGTCACGCCAGTTAGGTTTTGGTCGCCGGTGTTGTCTACAACGATGCTGTAGTTAATTACATCGCCAGCAGCATCGACTGTTGTACCACTATCTGCTACTGCCGCCGTCTTGGTGATGGTGAAGCTGGGAGTTAGGGCAACTTGGTTGGTAAACGTAACAGTCCAAACTTCCCCATTAGCAACCGTAACCGTCGCAGTTCTCGCACCTACATTCGTGGTGAAGATATCGCCTGTTGTTGTATCTTCTGCGCCGTTTTCGATAGGCGTTATGCCCGCCAACGACCATCCAGACACAGTATTCTCTGTGATGGTATATGTACCTTCAGGCAGACCGAAGAATATTTGTTGATTGGAATAAGTGCTGTCAGCACCTATCACACTTGAATCATCATCAAGTGTAAAGGTGGTAGTGGTTCCATCAGGACGGGTTAGAGTAAACGAAAAATCTTGGAGCGAGTTGGGCTGGGCATCCTTGATGATGGTAATTTGCCCTTGGGCAACGATCGCATTCGGATTGATGTTGACATTACTTAATCCGCCGGATGTTAATGGATCAAAATCGACAACCATCTGGGGCGAGGCGCCAGGGAAATTGGCAGCACCATTTTGGAAGCCATAATCGGTCTGGGTTGCGAGATGTCCGCCCCAGGCGACACCGACATTAAGAGTCTCACCTAAAATGCCATCGCCATCGTCGGGGGTAAAGGTGATATTGAGCTGCCTGTCTTCTTGATTAGCGTTGACGGGATCGGCAATATAGGGGCTAAACGTTACGGTAGCAGGATTAATGTTGAAAAGGGTGAAGACTCCCGCTGTATGCGGCACCGTAGCTGGATTCGGCGGTGTGCCGCCTGTGTCGCCATTATCGTTAGGAATGGCAACCGTCGAAACGAGTCCGGTTTGAAACCCAGTTAAGTCAGAACCAGGGCCAAAAGGAACAGTAGTAGTCTCGGTTTTGTTGTAGGAGGTGAGATAGTCGAAAAAGAGTTTTTGTGGACTCGTAGTTCCGCCAGCGTAAGCATAATCCAGTTGGATGGTATAGGTCTGGCCTTCTACTAGGTTGGGAGCACCACCACCTCCAGCTGTGGATGTCCAACGGAAGGGGATGACTTCGCCTTCGGCGTAGACCGAGTTGGATTGCTGAATCGTAGTGCCAGCGTCCCAAGTATTTAAAGTCGGACCGGGTTGATTGCGCCATGCCCAAACAGCCAACTGGGCATCGGTAAACGTCGTCATCGCCACCTGGTCATCTGCGGTGCCAAAGGTGCCATCAGCGCCCGTCCCAGTCGCCGTCAAATTCAAGGTCGCATTCAAGGCATCGGGAATACCGCTACCAGTGCCATTATTATCCGTGGGTACGGTCCAATTCACCGTAAAAAACCCATTCTCATCAACCGTGACTTGAATAGGCGCATAAAAATCCCGATCGCCATCATCCCCATAATCGTCGGGGGCATCGGCAATCTTTATCTCAACTGTTGAATTCGGTGCATAGCCACTGCCACTAATGACTGCCGTTTCCCCCGGTGCGTAGTCCGATTTATTCGTGGTAACCAGCGGACTGTCTAATAAATCCCCGTTCTGTAGGGCTAAAGGATCGTTAGAAGTGTCGTAACTCATCATGTCTCCTATTTGGTCAAAATAATCGAAAATGACTGCAAATCATTAGATAGCTCGAGCAGAGAATATAGGGACTTCTCCTTTCTCCACTCCAGGCAGAAACTGGTTATCAATCAGGTTTTTATAGGCTGCCAAATCTTCCTGCCAGTGGGCGATCGCTTGCTTGACGATCTCTAGGCGTTGCTGTGGAGACTCACTCCTCACCTCGTAGTGGAAATTGCCAGCAAACGCCACTGCGGGAATTACCTGGTCTGGCAGCTTGATTTGCGCCTCACTAATGCTCAAGCGCAGTTGACGACCTTCGAGGGTGTAAACCAGGTTAATCCCCGCCCGCATGGGAGCAATGCCAAAATTTTGCCAGGGGCCGCGAGCAAGAATTGTTTCAGTTATGTATTTGTACGCTCCATCCCCTTCTTCTCCAAAGGTGATAAAGCGCTTGGGATTAATTCCAACGCCTTGGTACTCCAGATTAGGAAGGGTGGAAACGTATTTGCCAGTGATTTCAGGTATTTTTAGCTCCTCAAGGGTGTTTGTCTCAAAAGGTTGTGAGAAGGCGATCGCTTGCGGATTCAATACAATATTCACGCCGTTGGCAAACATGACTTGAGCAGACCCCGCTGCGAAAACAGGGGGTCTTTGCAGTTCCCAATCGGCTGGAATAACACCGCTGCCTTTGAGAAAATCCAGAGTTAAAAGCGCCTGGTTGTGGTTTCTTGCTGCTAGGACGATTGAGAGTTCCTGAATTTCTAAATTTCGGTTCATAATTGCTCGTACCATTTAATCGAATAACTACCACCGCTCATTATTTACTCCTCGGTTTACAAAATTTTATTTCTGAATACTTTTGCCAGAGACGTGGATGAACTACCTTGACAACAAACGATGAAAATCCATCAGGACTTACGCTTGGGAGACCTAGAAACCCGGTTTCTTTGCGTAAGTTCTGTCCATGTCGCCTGCACAAGCAGCCGACCTACTCACCTGCTATTTTCAAGACAGGTCTAATATTGGTAGGACAAGCCGTCTCTACGATGCATCCCGAATCAATAAAACATCTGTTCCTGAATTCTTAGCCAAGAAATTTTGCTCAACAATTTCTCGGTAAACTGCCAAATCTGCCTGCCAATTCTCAAGCCGTTGTTGCAATGCGCCTACTCGCCGATCTGCTTCCTCTCCCGTTAGGTTGTAGTGGAAATTGCCCGCAAACATTACCGCAGGCATTTCCTTGTTGTTGGATAGCCGCAGACCTGCTTCCGCAATGCTCAATCTCAGTTGTCGTCCTTCCAAGCTGTAAGCAAGTTCGACGCGAGCTTGCATGGGTGCAGTCCCAATGTTTTGCCAACTGGCAGGATAGAAAAGATCGTTAATGAACTTTCTAGCTCGCTCTGGTTGATTTTCAAAGATGGCAAAAGTCCTCGGATTAATCCCCACAGCTTGGTAGTCAAGATTGGGTAGCTTCGAAACATAATTACCAGCAACTTTGGCAATCTCTATCTTTTCCAGGGCATCCTTCCCAAAAGGTTCTGAGAAGGTGACCGTTTGAGAATTAGCAACAATATTGACGCCGTTTTTGAAAGCCGCCTGGGCAGAGGTGGCTGTTAGAACAACAGGTCTTTGCAGTTCCCAATCGGCAGGAACAATACCGCCGCCAAGAAGAAAGTCCAGGGTCAAAATTGCCGGGTTGTGGTTCCCAATCGCCAGGACAATTGAAAGTTCGTGAATGTCTTGTGCCATAGTTCAAATCGCCGATTGGTTCCATCTGGAATCAATCAGTATATCTACGTTGGTCTTTGGTTTTCTTACAGCGATGCACCCACTAGGACTTCAGTGATTATCGGGATTATTTTTGCAGACGTTTGTGCAAAATTTGTGTAAATTCACCTTGTTTGGCAAAAATTCATGAAATCTTTACATTAAGCCGCTTGTTTAGCCAAACTTGATGAAATCGGGGTAAAAGCCTTGACGCCTGTGCTTAGCAAGTATCCCTGACCCTAAACAAACTGGAGGATAAAAACCGCTTCTCTGACGGATTAATTTGGATAAATAAACTTAAAAAATCCAGGACTTAAACACGCGGGGTCAAAAACAAAGGTGATGCGTCAATCGAGCGCCTCTAAACCCACGATTTTTAGTAGAAACCTGGTTTTTTGCCTAATTCCTGAAACCTTGATTTTGTCAATAAATCGCCTGATTCAGCCAAAAATTGCCTTGAGGCGGACAACTATTGCGCCTCAAAGCAAGTGCTTTACTTCATGAAATCTTTACATTTCTTAGGGAAAAGCGAGGTAAAAGCGCGTGGGTAGCACCTATGCCAAAAATTGCCTTGAGGCGGACAACTGTTGCGTCCCAAGGCAAGTGCTTTTATTACCCCTGCAAACGCAGATCGCTACTTAACGCAAGTTGCTAGTTATAAACTTTGGCGTTGCCAGCTTGCTAATTGCTAATTGCTAATATAGGATTTTTACCAATCTCGCTATTAGCCTCGTGACCAGGGATCTGCCTGGGAACGCCATTAGCCGCTCCCAGAGAGATAACTAGCAACTTGAGTTACTTAGATGGGATCAAAGCCGGTTTGTTGCACAAGTATATTTACGCAGAATTAATAAGTAAATTTAGCTACAATGGTTTGAGTTTCTGGGCTGGTGCGATTTGCGACAAAATTGTCGAGCCACTCCTGCGCCTAAACTAGGACTTTAGGTAAGGAAAATTCGCGGTTAGCGCTTTCTAACAGTAAATAAGTTTCATTTTCTATTTGAACCAGTCGTTGCTTGTAAATCATGTGTTCCGAGACATCTTCAAAAAAGATGAATAAAAGCCGTTCCCCAGATTGGTCTAGCTTATTTGAATCGTCGGCGATCGCATAAAAATTGATATATGCGGGTCGGTTAGGATTACAGCTTCTGGCAACTCCTTGGATTTCAAAACGTTCGTACTCTTTGTTTCTGACTTTCTCGAAAGCTGCTTCAAACCCAATAAATTCAGGAAAGGCATGTCCGGCATCAATTCCCACCTTGAGAGCTTCGGGATAATCACAATAATCATGCAGGAATGGCGACATGGATTTAATCAAAAAGTTTTCATCGATAACTAAATACTCTATAGCTTGAGATTTGAGGAATTTTTTCAGGACAGAAAGTGAAGGTGAAATTTCGGCTATCGCTTCTTTCTGATAGTTAATTAACCGATTTAATCGATAGCCAATTCCGTGAACCGTTTCAACTATTTCTGACTCAAAATTGACTTTTTTGAAGGCTTTTCTCAGAGATCTGATATGAGATCTAATACTACTATGGGTGGGAATCCGATCGAAGTCCCAAAGTTTTTCGATTATGACTTCATAGCTTATAACGTGATTGGGGTAGTTTAAAAATAGCAATATTAAATCATATTCTTTGGGGTGTAAATTAACAATTTCACCGCCATAACTGACAGTGCGCGCATCCGGATCAACCAAAATTTTGCCACAAACTACCATTGTCAAAAAATCTATTTTCTAGAGACGAATGTCAAAAAACAAGGGTATTATAGAGACTTCTCTGTCCCCCACACAATCGCGTAAGAACATCTGAAATTTTATCTTTTCAAGATAATATATCTTTTGCTGTCACCTGTCAACCAAGAAAACTAAACTTAACGATTTTATTTTTCCTACTTTCCCTACTTTTCCTACCTGACAGTAAAGCGATCGCTCATCAACGAGCAAAAAACTTGATGAGAATAGGTATTATTATCATTATTAAAAAATAATTAAAATGCTTGAGGAATAAGGGAGACAGCATCATAGTTCAAAACTAAACTGGTTTGTAGCGAGGACAGTCCCGCGTGGATAAGTACAGGACTGACGCAAGGGCGTTGCCAGAAACCCGGTTTCTTTGTTGATCTCTGGTTCCGTTTCCCAAGGATTTTGCGTACAAACTGGGAATATGAGCATAAGTCCTGAGAATCCTGGTTTGAGGATGGATCGCCAACTGGTGGGCGATCGCACCCGTCCTGCCGACCTCAGTGGGTCATCCTCGGGACTTACGCAAACACCAAAGTTTCTCTGACAGGACTTACGCATCTGGCACATCAGTGTGTTCGTAGTAAGCGCTTGAGCGCTTCAAAATTGGCACTAAAGTGCCTACTACAAACGTCAATGGATATTTTTATTGTGACACTTGCGTAAGTCCATTATGAAAAATTGTCGCTTTAGATCTAGAGATCGCACCAAGAAACCCGGTTTCTAAGAAAAATCGTTGGGAGAGGAAACTCGAAGGTTGTCTCCCGTTCCCTACAACCAATTTTAATCATTCCGATGCCACCGGATTTGATATAAGTCCCGCTCCTCATAGGGGACTCGCCTATAATAAACAGGTGCATCTTGACAACTGGTGGGACAAATGGATATACCAGCAAGTTCCCAGGTAAGATTAGAGCGGTTTTTGGTCTGTGGATTAGGCAGTGTGGGACAGCATTGCGTTGCGGCGTTAAAAGAATTTGGCGTCAGCGTGAGTGGGATAGATAAAGCGACGCCCAAAAATTGGGAAATTCCCAACCTGCCGCGTTTATTGGATGACTTAATTATTGGAGACTGCCGCCAACCAAGCGTGTTGGAACAAGCTAATATCCGGCAGTGTCGGGCTGTGCTAATCGTTACCAGTAAAGAGCGGGTGAATATAGAAACAGCTTTGGAGGTACGGGAACTCAATCGCCAAACTCGTTTAGTTGTTCGTTCGGCGCAAGAAAATTTGAATCAATTATTAGCAGAACAATTAGGTAATTATGTCGCTTTGGAGCCAACTCAGATGCCTGCAGCTGCTTTGGCGCTGGCGGCGTTAGGAAGTGAGGCGTTGGGTTCCTTTAAGCTAGATGGACAGTGGCTGCGGGTTGTATTGCACCAAGTGCAACCGAGCGATCGCTGGTGCAATGTGCGTTTGCTGCACGAACTCAATACCCACAGGCGTCTGATTTTATGTCATACTCCTAATTCGGCTCAACCTGCTAAATCGTTCCACGAATGGGAGCCAGATGTACGAGTCCAAGCAGGAGACACTCTAGTTTATATCGAAACAACTGAGCCATCTGCCAGTAATTCTCAGGAATGGGCAAAAGTTACTCCGCAGAATTATTCCAGTTTGTTAGCAAGATTCAAAAGCTTAAACTGGAGAAACATTGAGCATAAATTGGTGAAAGTTTGGGAAGCGATCGCGCAAGAACAAACCAGGCGAGTCGCGACCATTTCTGGCATTGTACTTTTGACTTTGTTGATCGGCGGCACAATTCTGTTTAAATTTAGCTACAAGGATAGAACAAAGCTGCAAGACGCTTTAAATCTTACCATCGTCTTGCTAATGGGAGGCTTTGATAATGTATTTGGGCAGCTAGAAATGCCGTTTCCCATCCCGTGGTGGTTGTACTTATTCAGCATCATCCTCACAGCAGCAGGCACGATTTTTGTAGGCTTCTTCTATGCGCTGCTGACCGAAAAAGTTTTAGTGGCAAGATTCGAGTTGAGCCAGCGGCGTCCCCCCATTCCCCAACAAAATCACGTGGTAATCATCGGACTGGATGGGTTAGGTCAAAGGGTAGCAACCTTGTTGCAAGAATTCAAGCAACCCCTGGTTGGCATTTTTTTAAATTCAGATTTTGACCAGAAGATTTTGCCTCAAATGCCCCTAATAGTTGGCAACTTAAACGAAACTCTAGCCAAGGCAAATCTCGCTACAGCAAAAAGCGTCATCGTGGAAACCGATGATGAAATGCTGAATTTAGAAATCGGTTTGATGGCGCGTGCTGCGAATCCGAACAGTCATTTGGTTATTCGCACGTTTGAGCAACGCTTGACCGATAATTTGCCCCATCTGTTGCCCAAGGCTCACATTTTGCACGCGAATGCGTTGGCGGCTGAAGCATTTGCTGGCGCAGCATTTGGGGAAAATATTCTCAGTTTGTTTCGTCTTTTCAACCAAACGGTTTTGGTGGCAGAATATCGCATTGAAGCGAACGATACTCTGAATGGATTTTTACTCGCTGAAGTCGCTTATGGCTACGGAGTTGTGCCGATTTTATATCATAAACCCCCCGATTTTGCTACTTTTATGCCTGGGGATGATACTAGACTGGCTCTGGGCGATCGCTTAATAATTTTAGCCACGATTGAAGGACTGCGGCGGATTGAGCAAGGTGCAGTTAGCATTGTCTGGCGGCGCTTTAAAGTGCGTGTAGAAAAGGCTTTATTTCCTGCTAGTGTTTTTGAGGGTGCGAATGCGATCGCTCGCATTTCTGGATGCGATCTCGGTACGGCTAGAAATTTGATGAATAACTTACCCGCCACCTTAGGATTACCGCTTTACAAGCACCAAGCACAGCGCCTGGTGCGAGAACTGAGTAAACTGCAAGCGATCGCTCGCATTATCCCTATCACTGACTCACGAGCTTGCTAGTTAACAAGCTGAACCTTTGCTGGTGCAACTTCAGGCATAGGACTTACGCGCAAGTTCCCGGTTTCTATGAAAAATCGTTGGTTTGGCAACCAGAGATCGACGGTCGAAACCGGGTTTCTTTTCTCGTCTTGCGGTAAGTCCTGAGGCAGTCAAAAGCCACAAGTTGTGGCAGTAGCGAACTGTACCTGAAGCGAGGCTTTGATTTGCCGAATCCGCGCTAAGCGATCCAGCAAGACTTGATCCGCAGCTACAGATCCAGCAGCGTAACCTTTGAGATATAAGAGGGCGTTTGATTGTGGCTGCTTCCCTACCTTGGCATCAGAATAGCCGAAATCAAATAACTGGGATGGAGTTGAGATGTCCATAGTAGATACTCCTTGATTGGCATTTGCACGGGCAAAAAATCGCCGTTTAGGCTCAAACTTCTACTATGGTCTCAGCTTAGATTCCAATTGTGCATTTCTTGTGCAGACGAAAGATGAATTTTTCAGCCAGCAGGGGACAAGCACGCCCCCAGTAGGGGCACGGCACCCAAGAGTCTGGTGGTGCAGCTGCAGCGCCTTGCTACGCCGTGCCCGGGGCACGGCACCCAAGAGTCTTGTGGTGCAGCTGCAGCGCCTTGCTACGCCGTGCCCGGGGCAGGGCACCCAAGAGTCTGGTGGTGCAGCTGCAGCGCCTTGCTACGCCGTGCCCGGGGCACGGCACCCAAGAGTCTGGTGGTGCAGCTGCAGCGCCTTGCTACGCCGTGCCCGGGGCACGGCACCCAAGAGTCTGGTGGTGCAGCTGCAGCGCCTTGCTACGCCGTGCCCGGGGCAGGGCACCCAAGAGTCTTGTGGTGCAGCTGCAGCGCCTTGCTACGCCGTGCCCGGGGCAGGGCACCCAAGAGTCTTGTGGTGCAGCT
>NZ_BLAY01000255.1 GCF_020521235.1 Microseira wollei NIES-4236
GGTATCATTACTTACTTCCAATGTAGGCGGGGTACTTGACCCTTTTACATGGCGACAGGGAGGTAGAATTCCCTGGAGAGTCTTTCCTCTCGGTCAGATGCGCCGTCTTTTCACGTCGCACCCAGAGACTTGACTTTCGACGCGCCCCGCCGTAGTTGCCAATTCCTTGAGAGCCAATCTTAAAATATTCAATGCTGCGTTTTCATCCCTGTCAGCGATAAATCCGCAGTGCGGACATTTATGGGTTCGAGTCGAGAGTGTTTTGACCACGGTTTTTCCACAGAAGGAGCAGTTTTGGCTGGTATAGTTCGGATTAACCGCTATCACCGGAACGCCATAAATAACGCCAAAATACTCCAACCACTCTCGAAACCTGTACCACGCAGCATCTGATATTGACTTGGCAAGACAATGGTTTTTTATCATGTTACGCACTTTTAGGTTTTCAATCGCTACCAAGTCGTTAGACCGGATGACGTGTTGGGCTAACTTACAAACCCAATCGTTGCGCCTGCGAGAAATCTTAAGATGCGCTTTACCCAGCTTATTTTTAGCTTTGGCTCGGTTTTTACTCGCTTTTTCAGTTTTTGATAAGCGACGCGAATAACGTTTAATTTTTCGCTCATCCTTCCTCAAAAACTTGGGATTCTCTACTTTTTCACCAAAGCTGTCGGTGTAGAAATCTGTTAAACCAACGTCTAAACCAATCTGTCTGCCTGTTAGTTCTTTGACTTCCTCCCTTTTGTGGTCGATTAAAAACTGTGCGTAATAGCCATCATGCCTTCTCATCACCCTGACTCGTTTAATTTGGTCTAGTTGGTAGAAGTGTAAATCCCTAGTACCCCAAAGTTTAAAAACACCAGCTTTAAATCCATCAGTGAATTCCAGATATCTTCTATCTAAGAATAGCTTCCACCCGGTAACTTTGTATTCTACTGAGGCTCTGACTTGATTTTTTTTAAATTGAGGAAACCCCTTTTTTCCCTTGACTTGGGCTTTGCAGTTGCGATAAAACCGTTCAATGCTTGCCCAAGCCCTTTCAGCATGAGCTTGTCTTGCTTGAGAGTTCAGTAGGTTTGCCCAAGGGAATTCAGGATTCTTGGCTAAGATTGTGCAGTATTTGTAGGCATCGTTGCGACTTTTGACTAATCCATCTAGCCAAGCACGAATGATTGAATTGCGAACAAAACGACCAGTGCGAATGGCATTGTCTAGCTGTTCATACTGGTCGAGAGTTCCTTCTAGTTTGGCTTCGTAGATTAGCATCTATTACGCTCAAGATTACGATAAGTGTATCATAGGTCTAGGGAAAAAGCCGTCCTATAAGGACGGGGCTTTAAACCCAATTTTCTGGTAATCTAGACCTTAGTGCGGTAAGCTTGGGTCATGCAGACCTGAGTTGTGCAAATCTGCTGAGAGCCAATCTGCGCCATGCCAACCTGCGTTGGGCAGATTTGCGCCATGCCAACCTCAGTTGGACAGACTTAAGGGGGGCAGATCTGAGTTGGGCAGATTTGAGCGGAGCAAACTTGAGTCATGCCAACCTGAAGGGGACAAAAATGCCGGATGGAAATATCCACGACTAGGTAGACTGTAAGCATTCAGCGCTTCAGTCATTAGCTAAACTTCTGCCAAGGCACTCAGGGAAAAGCTTGTGGCTTTATTGTGTGTTTGATTTTTCGCTCTTAACAGCTGAACTACCGATGTGGCTGAGATTTGACCCATGAATGCTGACAGTGAAGCAATTATATCGAGCGGGTATCAGCTCACAACATTTTGGTTCATCGTCCATAATGAAAGTACCCAATCAAGCCAACCAGTTCGGTAGGTTAGGCTGAATCTTCAAACCTTCAGATATTAGCGATCGGTGAATGTTTCTCAGGCAGTGAAGAGAATTATGGGACTCAACCATTTTTGCTAGTGCTGCGTTGATACTTGGCTCCGCCATATGAGACTAGGCGGAGGTTAATAGTTTTGTACCCATTGTCCATCTCTCCCACTAATATGAAGCCTACTCAACCTAATTTCAACAAAGATACGATCCGAGCCTATCTAATCGAAATTAATCGCATCCCTTTATTGACCAAGGAGGAAGAGATCGTCTATGGCAAGCAGGTTCAGCAGATGATGGCTCTGTATGAGGGTAAAGAAGCGCTGGCTCAATTGTTAGGTCGCGAGCCAAGTATTGAAGAGTGGACACAGAGGGCTAGCTTGAATGAGGATGAGCTGAAATCTGTCTTGGTGAAGGGGAAAAACGCAAAGCAAAAGATGATTGAAGCCAATTTACGTTTGGTGGTTTCTGTAGCAAAGAAGTATCAGAAGCGCAACGTCGACTTTTTGGACTTGATTCAGGAAGGTACTCTGGGTCTAGAGCGCGGTGTAGAAAAATTTGACCCGAAACAAGGCTACAGGTTGTCTACCTATATTTACTGGTGGATTCGTCAAGGCATAACTCGCGCGATCGCACAGCAAGGTCGCACCATTCGGCTCCCCAGTCACGTTCATGAAAAGCTCAGTAAAATCAGGAAGATTCAAAGGCAACTTTCTCATCAGTTGGGTCGTAATGCGACCCCATCAGAGATTGCTCAAGCCCTGGAGCTAAAAACCTCTGAAGTTAGAGAACTCTTGCTGCTAGCCCGACAACCCCTTTCTTTAGATTTACGAGTAGGAGAGAATCAGTACACAGAATTGGTTGAAATGCTGCCAGATAACAAACCTTCCCCAGAGGATTACACGATGGGCGAAGCATTGCGTTATGACGTTGAGCAATTATTAGCGGAACTGACCCCTCGACAGCGGGAAGTTGTGACGCTACGCTTTGGCTTCGACAACAACCCAGCACAGAGTTTGCAAGAAATCGGAGAGCGACTTGGGCTGAGTCGCGAACGGGTTCGTCAGATTGAGATGAAAGCCTTAGCTCACCTGCGTCGCCATACGTATAGGGTGCGAGAGTATCTTGTAATTTGATCTTTGCTCCAACTGTTTATGTATAAAAACTACTATGTATTTTATCCAATTAAAATACATAGATGAGGCAACTTTCTCAAAATCAATGCTATTTCGTAAAAAGTAGTTTATAGTGGTTAACAGATTACACAAAACTAGGTGCAATACTTGGCTAACATTGTTGATACTGCCGTTAAGGCTGGTTCTTTCAGTACCCTAGTTGCTGCAATCAAAGCTGCCAATCTGGTAGATACCCTAAAAGGCGCTGGTCCATTCACCGTCTTTGCGCCCACTGATGAAGCTTTTGCTAAGCTTCCAGAAGGCACGGTAGACTCCTTACTTAAGGACATTCCAAAACTTAAGAAAATCCTCACCTATCATGTCGTTTCAGGCAAGGTGATGGCGGCTGACGTGGTGAAGCTGAAGTCAGCCAAAACGGTTGAAGGTTCAGATGTGAAAATTGACGCTTCCAATGGCGGCGTTAAGGTTAATGACTCTACAGTCTCAACACCAGATGTTGCTGCTGATAATGGTGTCATTCATATCATTGATACCGTGTTGATGCCTGCGTAAGCAAGCGCTTAGATAGCAAGTACTATCTGTGGGGCAGCAACTACCTAACGCAAGTTGCTAGGTATAAACTTGGGTGTTGCTAATCGCTAATCGCTAATAGCTAATTGGTCAGCGTAGTAATATAGCATTGTTCTTGACCTTAGCCATTAGCCATTAGCCATTAGCCGCAAGGAGAGAGATAACTAGCAACTTGAGTTACCTATAGTTGCTGTCCCACTGCCGTTAATGCATCGCGCACCGAATTATATCCTGTCTGCTAGCGTCAGTTTTGTACAAATTCCGGTGTTGTAGGGGCTGGTTTTACCAAAGATACAGCGGATTGCAAGCTCGTCTAGGGAAAGCCTTAAGGCTGAGTTTGTGTAGCGGCACCCTTAAGGGTGCCGCTACACAAACTCTCGGTGCACCTCATACGACCGCAATCCGCCATATTTATCAGTAGCAAATGTTTATTGATAAACCAGCCCCCAATATATTTTGATTGCTGGGATGGATTTATTGATGTTAAAGCCATAGATGATGAAATTTAATATATAATAGATATATAAACAGCGACAACGCTACACGTTGTGAGGCAACCAATATGGATGCCAAAGAAGTTTTGAGACGATATGCAGCCGGGGAAAGGAATTTTAGGCAACAAGATTTGAGAGGACTCAGCTTGGTTAACGCAAATTTGACGGGAATCGATCTGACTGGGGCAAATTTAAACAACACAGACTTGAGTGGCTCAGATCTAAGCAATTCCAATCTAAATTGGGTCAGCCTCAAAGGAGCAAATTTAAGCAAAGCAAATTTGAGCCGGGTAAAAATGCCTGATGGGAGAATGCACAACGACCGCTTAGAGTCTGCCAATTATTTTGGCTAAGATTTGAGCGAGCGGGGAAATATTAAGAGATCCCAATGCCTATCGCTCGGCGTTTAAAGCCTCTCGCTCTAATGCTCTGGAATATTAGGCTGAAAACAAGGCGCTGTCAGAGCTAGAGGCTGCTTAATATTTACTTGATGAATCACTTCATATCAAAGAAGTTATATCAAATCCGGTTGCATCGGAATCATTAGTAGGGGCACGGCGTCAATAAGCTTTGTCGCCAGCGCAAAAGTCCTGGGCTGCCGTGCCCCTACGGCTGTAATTCCGATGTAACCGGAAACGATATTACTCTCTCTGACATATCAGTGTAAGAAGCTGATTTTAGTTAACTCTTTGCAAGAGAGCCAATCCCTGAACGATTTAATCTCACTTTTGGACAATTCAATCATGTCATACACCATCGATTTAGCTCGGTCAATTTTCCCGAACACCCAAGTTGCTGATGCGGTTCCAGCTACGGTTGAATCATTCGATCAACTCAGTGCTGAGGATCAGTTGGCTTTACTTTGGTTTGCCTATACTGAGATGGGAGTTACAATCACTCCTGCCGCGATGGGAGCCGCCAACATGGTCTTCGCAGAAAAAACTCTGACTCAAATCAAGCAGATGCCTCCAGGCGAGCAAACGCAAGTGATGTGCGATCTTGTTAACCATACTGACACTCCCATCTGCCACACCTATTCGTCTTTCGGCACGAATGTCAAGTTGGGCTTTTGGTATCAGTTAGGCGAGTGGATGAAACAGCGAATCGTTGCTCCCATTCCAGAACGCTATAAAATGTCTGCAAAGGCATCCGATGTGTTCCAAGCCATCCGCCAACTTGAACCGGGACAGCAACTGACCGTATTGCAGAATGTTGTTGTCAACATGGGATACGCCCCAACAGTTGGGACTGAAAAAGTCAAAGAACCTGTGGTTCCACCTAAAGTTCTCCCATCCCGAACTAAGGTCAGGATTAAGGGCATCAACAACTCTACAGTCCTGAGCTACATCGAGAGTATGAACGCCTTTGACTTCGAGGCGGCTGTGGCTTTATTTGCCCAAGACGGTGCCCTGCAACCGCCTTTCGAGAAACCGATTGTGGGTCAGGAGAACATCCTCAGGTATATGCGTGAAGAATGCTACGGACTCAAGTTGATGCCTGAACGGGGGGTATCTGAGCCAGCAGAAGGAGGGTTCACCCAGATTAAAGTGACGGGTAAAGTGCAAACTCCCTGGTTTGGTGACAGTGTTGGCATAAACCTGGCATGGCGGTTCTTGCTTAATCCTCAAGGCAAGATTTTCTTGGTAGCCATTGACTTGCTGGCATCTCCCAAGGAACTGCTCAACTTGGGAGCAGTCCGGTAGAACGCGCTTGGGGTGGCTTGGGATGTAGGGCAATTCTATGTAACCCTACTGGATGCTCTGGAAAGTTTGCTTCGCTTACATAACCTAGATTGGAGAATCGTTATGTCAAAATCAAAACAGAAAAAAGGCAACAGAGAAGCCAAAAAGCCAAAAGCGCAATCTGATGACACTAAGAAGCAAAAGAAAGACCCCAATAGATATGATAGCTTGTAACAAGTCTATTGAATAGTTCCCACGATCGACGAAACATTGAACCCTAAAAAGTTGATTAGTAGAGGAAACAGGTAGTAGGTAATTGGTAATACCAAATCCGGGTTAACCATCCCCCTTATTCTTACAGACCGCGCAGGCGGTCTTTGTTTGTGTAGCCGCGAATGCGAGTCGTTCGGCATAAAAGGGGTAATGAAAGCGGATTTGGTATAATAGGGAATTTGGGCTTGCTCTGAAATATGAAAGCCCACTCTTCCCGATTAGTAATTAGCCATGAGCAATTAGCAAACCATGAAAAAAATCATTATTGGCGTCATGGGGCCTGGTGAAAATGCTACCCCATCCGATTTAGAAACTGCCCGCGAATTGGGTAAACTAATTGCTCAACAAGGATGGGTATTATTGACAGGTGGTCGAAATGTTGGCGTGATGGATGCTGCAAGTATAGGCGCAAAATCGGCAAATGGTTTAACAGTTGGAATTCTGCCTTCATCTGATACCAGCAATGTTTCTAATGCCGTTGATATTGCCATTGTTACCGATATGGGAAATGCCCGGAATAATATCAATGTACTTTCTGCCGATGTGGTAATTGCTTGCGGCATGGGTGCGGGTACAGCATCAGAAATTGCTCTGGCGATTAAAGGGAATAAGCCAGTTATTTTGTTGAATTGCGACGAGAAGAGTAAGGATTTTTTTATGAGTTTAAAAGATGTAGCGATCGCATCCACTCCCCAAGCCGCAATTCAACAAGCCAAACAAGCGATCGCTTTGATTCGTCAACTAAGCGATTGGGCATAATTAAACACAACAAAAACCCGGTTTGTGGTCGCTTGAAGATATGCGTTCGCACTCTTATTATGATTCCAGCCAATTTCTCGCACCAATGGTGCGAGTTTTTTATTATTACTCCTATTGTACCAGACTAGCAATGTTTCTGATGCGGTTGATATTGCGATCGCACCCACTCCCCAAGCAGCGATTCAAATAGCCAAACAACTGATAACGGCGATAGTTCATCCCACTGGAGAATGATAGAGGTAGATAATTAATGAATGAGAATCCCGGTTTCTCGAAGAAACCGGGATTCTGGTGCAGAATGTTTCTATCCCTTTTCTTCTCCCTCTAACCTGGAAGCAAGTTACTATCCAAAGGACTGGGTTTGCGTCCTTCAAGTTGTCCCCACTCGATAAAGTGTGCAAAACCAGTACGGAAATCGCGCCTTTCTACCGCTTCTTTCACATCCGGATTTTGTTCCAAATAATAGTCTTCATCGAATTGCAAGCGTTTGGCACTTGGATTGAACGAATTGGGTAGGCGTCCTTCAAATTGTCCGTGTCGGATAAAGTGTCGCAGTCCACTGCGGAATTTTTTGTCATCAACTGCTGCTTTGACATCTGGATTTTGTTCTAAATAATAGCTTTCATCAAACACCCATACCCTGAAATCGCGGTCTTCTTTTTCTCCATGTCTGACGAAGTGAGAAAAACCGTTCTTGAATTTGCGCTTTTCTACTGCTGCTTTCACATCAGCATGTTGTGCGAGATAATAACGTTCGTCAAAGACTAAAGTTAACCCGCCACCACCTGCAACGCCAAATTCCTCTGAATCTTGGTCATCTTCTGCGGGGTTATTATTATTGGGAATTGAATCGGGATCGGTTTCTCGTACAGCGGTTACTTGTCCGGTTGTCACTAGGGAACCAGTTTTCTCAACTTTGACGATAATATCTAAGGTGCGGCTGAGATTTTCTCTGATATTTCCCAGTTCCCACATTCCGGTATTGCTGTCATAAATTCCTTGGTCGGTGGCGGCGGATAGGAAACTGACTCCGGGGGGTAATAAGTCAGTTATTTTGATGCGACGTGCAACGCCTTTGCCTTTATTGGTGAGGGTGTATTTTAACGTTACTTCATCGCCGATATAGGGAGTTTTGTTGCTAATTGTTTGGACTAATTCTAAGTCTGCCGGATCGGAAATGGGTTTATAAACACCGCCAAAGGCTGTATTTCCAAATACGACATAACTCTTTCCTGGCGCATTGTTAAACAAGCTGCCTGGAGTGCCGATAATCAAGTCTCCCAGTCCATCTCCGTTGATGTCTCCGGCACCGCTAACGGCTGTTCCGGTTAAGTCATCGGCAGTAGCACCGTTGAAAATAAAGCCGTTATTACCATTCAATTCTGCCTGGTTAAAACTAGCAGGAAATGCTTGGTTGCTGCCAAATAAAATATAACTCTTTCCTGCGGTATTATTACCATTGGCAGATGCACCGGAAGCGCCAATTATAATGTCATCAAATCCATCGCCGTTGATATCTCCTGCACCATCAACAGAAATACCGGAACGTTCTTCTATTTGGGTGCCGTTGATGACAAAACCATTGCTACCATTAAGTTGATTCAGGTTGACAACGGGGGCAAATTCTGCTTGCTTGCCGAAGACAATGTAAGTCTTACCTGCGGCTGGGTTATTGTTAGCAGTGGCATCGGCAACGCCAATTATTAAATCGTTAAGTCCATCGCCGTTGATATCGCCTGCACCGCTGACGAAGGTGCTGGTATTAATTTCGACGCCTTCGATGACAAAACCATTTTTACCGTTGAGTTCGGAACGGTTGACGACGGCGGGGATGCCTTTTCTGGAACCAAATAAAACTTGGATTTTTCCGGGAGTATTGTTATCGGGATTGGCTGCATCTGTGCCGATAATTAAGTCAGCCATGCCATCGCCGTTGATATCGCCAACTCCTTTGACGGAACTGCCGGAATTGCCATCGGTGTCGTTAATGACAAAACCGTTTGTGCCGTTGATATCGGTTGTGTTGAGACTGGGGGAGAAGCTGCCTTTTCGACCATATATAATATAGCTCTTGCCAGCGGAACTATTTAACGGCCCTGGTGCATTTACTAACAGGTCATCTAAGCTATCTCCGTTGAGATCGCCGAGTTTGCTAATGGATAAACCTACGTAGTCAAATTCGTTGTTGCCGTTGAAGACAAAACCGTTGTTGCCGTTGAGTTCGGATAAGTTGAATCTGACGGGAAATGGGTTTTTACTGCCAAATACAATATAGGTTTTGCCTGCATTATTTTTGCCGTTTGCTGTCGCACCAAACACACCAATTGCTAAGTCATCTATGCCATCGCCGTTGACATCACCCGCGCTGCTGACAGCACCGCCGCTGAAGCCATTGGGATCGACGCCGTTGATGATAAAACCGTTGCTGCCGTTCAAGTTAGCGGGGTTGAAATTAACTGGGAAACCTGCTTTGCTGCCAAATAAAATATAGCTTTCCCCGGCGGCGTTGTTGCCATTTGGATCGGCTGCAAATGCACCGATAATTAAGTCGTCAAAACCATCGCTATTGAAGTCACCAATGCTGCTGGTAGAAACTCCGGTAAAGTTACCTGCATTGCTGCCATTTAAGACAAATCCATTGCTACCGTTGAGGTTAGAAAGATTGAAAGCGGGTACGGAAATGGTAACTTTGCTGGTACTGGTTTCTTTGCCGTCGGTGAGGGTGTAATTAAACGTGTCAATGCCTGTAAAATTGGCAGGTGGGGTGTAAATTAATTGGTCGTCGCTCTTGTTGTCGGGTGTGGCGTTATCATCTAATTTGATATTGCCGCCTTTGGTTGTGGTTGCGTCGAAATTGGCGATCGCTAGCGGTACTCCCAGCGTCCCTTCGTCGTTCTCCACTACATTAATTTTGACGGGGGTATTGACAAAAGTGCTGCTAAAATCTTCAAATGCTCTGGGTGGGATGGCGATCGCAAGTATACTATCGGGGGTTTGGGATGCGATCGCTGCTTCCACAATACTGGGGTCAAAATTAGTCAGTACGAGGTCAATAATGGCAGCTTCGCGGATGGCAGGATTTGTAATAGAATTGCCGATTAGTTCCTCTGCTTTTTGAATATCTGCGGCGCTTAAATCTTTGAGAGTAACTTTCTGACGCGGGAAGTTTTTATTGGTAAAAGTATTGGTGTCTTCACCGGATTTGTAGTCAAACAAAGACTCCCCTTGAGAGATGCGC
>NZ_BLAY01000256.1 GCF_020521235.1 Microseira wollei NIES-4236
AAGTCCGTTAAAACGGACTAATCTTCTCTACCAGTCCTGGCTGGCGTGGTGTTCTGCTACTCGCCTTGCAACTTGAGTTCCGGGCGGGTGTCGGCGACACTAGGGATCGATTTACCAACAGCATCATCAATTTCCGGGCTAATAGCACAAGTCCATTGAAATGGACTTGTGGACTTACGCAACGCCGATCGATTTAGGGGCAACCACGGGGGGATAGCCCCTAGGAAACACCATATATGGACGTGAGGCGCAAGTCCTGGGACCCAAAAGTTCTACCAGTCCTCTTTAGAGGACTTTAGCTAAAAGCCCTTGGAATTAATTCCCTGGCGGGCTGTGGGATTGGTGCAAGAGCGATCTGCTAAAATTAACTTATATGATGTCCGGCTTTTCACCCATAATTAAATCTCTCCGCGTCCCCCTATCCCCGCGTCAGGAGCGTCGGTTCTAACTATGGGTAATCAAACGGACATGATATTAGAGGCCATCACCAAAGTTTCTTTGTATATCTCTCGAAACCAAATCAACGATTTTTCATAGAAACTTTGGTGTTTGCGTAATTCCTGAAATTAAGGCCACAATTGAACGCTGGCATATTGGGGAAAATTTACTAGAATTTGACGGTCGTATTTTTCCGCAGTTTGAGGTGGCAATTGCAAAGGAGTTGAAGGCTTTAAAGGGTTTTGTAGAACAGCATTCAATCCCGATTTCACTGCTGACTCAATTTGCTGCGCCAACTGAGTTTTAGCCTTCTGCTGTTGTCTGTTCCACCCCTCTTCACTGGTGGCATATAAAGGAGGTAGACGATTTAGCGCGTAGGCAATCGCTTGTGCTGGATTGATATAAGCAACCAGAGCGGGAGGTAAGTTTTGCAGTTGTCTTTCTACTTCTTGAACTACTAACGGTTCCAAGGCATTTAGATATAAGTCCATAGTTTTTTTGACTTGCTCTGTGTTCAAGGCGATCGCTGTTAGTAAAGTCAGAGTTACTCTGAGAAGTTGTATCCTTCCATTTCCGTCAAAAACGTCAGCCAAAACATGCAAAACAGAGGTAATAATACAAGCAACAGCAGAATCAAAAATGAAAGGCTCTGACAACCAAAAATGATAATTTTGGTCAATTTATGTGTTGAGTTAAACATGATGTTATAAAAATACACAAATCCCTCCTACAGACTTATATCCAGCCTGTTCAACATGTGCAGGACTTACGCAGGTCGAGACCATCACCAAAGTTTCTGCGTAAATCTCTGGTTAACTTTTCAACGATTTTTCAGAGAAATCCGGAATATGAGCGGAAGTCCTAATCTGATAAAATATGGGAGAGTTGCTGAGTTATAATCACAGGACTTACCCAGGGAAACCACATATGGTAGAAATGGTGCGTTACACTGCGTTAACGCACCCTACATATAGAGATGTTGCGTAAGTCCTGAATGATTTAAAGTCTGGTCTTAAATCATCTCAAACTCAGCAACGCTGTTAATTGGGTTCCTAAAACCAGACTCCAACGCGAACAGGTAGAGGTTTAGCCCGTGCAGGAACGGCAACCCGCTGCACCAAGTGCTGACGAAGCAAATCCTTGACTGGTTGATCAACTGCTGCGGATAAGGTCACGGGATCGGGTTCCATATCTACTACTTCAATCACGATGATTTCGGGGCAGCAGGAACATGGGTCTTGAGCGGTCTTATCTTGACACATGGTTCTGTCAATCTCCTTGAACTTGGGTTGTGCGGGTGAATCAGTTGTGGAAAGCAAAGTGTTCCATAACTTAATTAAAAACCCCGACTGTTGGAGTTACGGCTAGACAATACTTGACTTATGCTTGACTATTGCATTAGTTGCGCTTGACTGGCACTTTCCTAAAAATCAAGCCAATATAGACTCAGAAAATTGCTAATAAAAAAGGTTATGCCTCGTCGGGGAATTAAAGTCGCTCCAAAGTACATCCCCACAGTGAAGCTGGATCTGGAGCGTAGAGGCTTGACTCAGAAAGCACTAATTTAGGCAAAGAAACCGGGTTTCTTTTCTCGTCGTGCCTCAGTCGTGAGACTGATAACCCGTTAAAACGGGTTATAGCTTTTAGCCAAAAATTTATTTCTGGGTACTCGCGTGTACTGGTCTGTGCGAGAGGAAATTATCGCATCCGATTATCCGTCACCGGCGTCCCTGGCGGCTGCCGCAGACATGAGAACGAAAAAACTACTAAAGTCCTGACTGGGAACGAGCGCGATCGCACCCTTAAAGGTAAACTGAAAGTGCAATTGGCTTGTAGACGCCCGCAGGTAACTACCCGTGTTGAAAGCTTCTACTCGGCTGGTTATTGCTGCTGCCCTTAGTTTTGGTGCAGGAATTGCCGCCTATTCCTACTTTACTGGTTGGAATCCATTCTCAAAATCCACACCCCTCACGGTTACAATCGACTGTGGCGGATTTCTGATTGATGACCCACAGGCAGATTTGCTCAGAAAAGACTTTCCCAGCGAGCCAGAAAGGGCAAAACTAGAGGAAAAAATTGCCTGCTACCGCCGTCAAATTAGCCAAGAACCCAGGTACGCAGACGCCTACACTAACTTAGGAGAAGCGTCGCGGCGCTTGGGAGATGCCGCAGCAGCTAAACAAGCACATGAAAAAGCCTTACAGTTGAATCCCAGGCTGCAAGAAGCCAAACTAGGGTTAGCCCTAGTAGAACAACAGTCGGGAGACTCCAAAGCAGCAATCGAGAAAATTCAAGAAATTGTAGCGCAAAAGGAAAGTGCCACTGCTTATTTTTATCAAGGTACGACCCTGCACCAACAAGCAAAACTTCAAGAAGCAGAAACTGCATTTCGCAAAGCAGTAGAACTAGACCCCAGCTATGCGGAAGCGAGGGTAAACTTGGGGTTAATTCTCAACCAACAAGGCAAGTTTGACGAAGCGGTTAATGAATTTAAGCAAGCTATTCGTAACGAGCCCAAATTAGCCGAAGCACACTTTAACTTAGGGGTGACTTTGCAAGCGCAAGGAAAGCTAGAACCAGCCATTGCCGCCTATAGGGAAGCCATTCGCATCGCTCCCAACAATGCCGAAGCCAACTATAACTTAGGAATTGCCCTCAACAAACAAGGTAAAGCCTCTGAAGCAATGGCAGCGTATAAAGAAGCAATTCGCATCAATCCCAACTATGCAAATGCTTACGTTAAATTGGGCGCGAATCTAGCCGATGAGGGTAGAATTGATGATGCGATCGCATCCCTACGAAAAGCCATTAGCCTCAATGCCCAAGATCCAGAAGCATACAATAACATGGGCGTCGCCCTGCACAAGCAAAATAATCTATCCCAGGCTATCCAGATGTGGGAAGAAGCCATTCGCCTCAATCCCAACTACGCAGAAGCCCATCATAACATGGGAGTAGCGCTGGCAGGGCAAGGTAAATTAGAGGAAGCAATTTCTACCTTAAAACAAGCCAGCCAACTCTACAGATCCCAAAACAAAACTCAAAAAGCCAATCAAATAGACGCCGCCTTGCAGAAGGTAGGAGTGAAGTGACAACCGATTTTACATCAGGACTTACGCCAATCACCTTTGTTTCTAGGAAAAATCGTCGTTTTGTCACTAGAGATATGCCTCCCTTCCGCACTCGCGTTCGCAGCAAGAAAAAAAGGTGATAGGGTTTCTATGAAAAGATATCTAGGTCGAAACAAAGGTGATGGCTTCCGAAGAGCGTAAGTCCTGTAAATTTTAAATTTTCCTGATTTGTTACAGTTAGTATTACCCCTTTCCTTAGGTATCGGTAGTGTATGGATGGCTAATTGCGAGCTTTTCAATTGCCTCCAGAGCAGCCAGCAATTAGCTATTAGCAGTTACACAACCGTTGCTATTGGACATGATATTACTTGCCGCCTCAAATTTGTAACCGACACCTCGAACGGTTTGAATTAATGAGGACTGACTCCCAGCAGTTTTAATCTTTTTGCGAATCTGACCGATATGGACATCAATCAGCCGATCGGAATCTACATAATCATATTCCCAAACCTCTTGCAGCAGCTCTGAGCGACGCCAAACCTGACCGGGATAGCTGGCTAAAAAGCGCAATAAATTAAATTCCAAAGCGGTCAAAGATACCATCTGGTTGTTGAGTTTTACCTCACGACGCACGGGATCGATAACCAAATTATCGAAAACGAGAGATTTTTGCTTAGGAGCAGTGACGTGTCGCTGACGCTTTAAAATGGCTCCCACGCGGACGCTTAGTTCCGCCAGACTGAAAGGCTTCGTAATATAGTCATCCGCACCCTGAGTAAATCCTTGGATAATATCGGCTTCTTCAGTCCGACTCGTTAGCATCACTACATAGACATCGCTACAGCTTCGCATTTCCTCACAGAGATTATAGCCATTGGCATCTGGCAAATTCACATCCAGAATCACCAGATCTGGGTTGAATTTATCAAACATGACCCGCGCTGACTTACCGTCTTCAGCAGACTTGACTTCATAGTTGTGCTGACTGAAAAAGCGAGAAATTAAATGCCGGATGCAGAGGTCATCATCCACGACAAGAAGCTTTGCACAATCCAGGGGCATAATTTTCCACTTAGACTAAACGAGGATTTATAGATCGGGACTTACCCTGGGGCATTTTTCATACAAACCCGGTTTCTTTGGGTAAGTCCTGTAGATCTCCGTCAGAAGCGATCGCTCGTTTTTGAGCGAATAAATTCATTTAACTCGACGCCTGCTTGAGATACAGCTGGAGCGATGATTGAGATAGGTGGACTTGTGTGGGAGTTGTGTTGGACTTGCGCTTGACTCAAAATAAAGCCAAGATGATCCCAGAAACTTTCTGCTTAGAAGCGCTATGTCTCGGTCACTCAGAGTTGCTCCAGGGTGCATTCCCCAGGTTAGGCTGGCTCTGAGGCTTCTTGGCTTTCCCAGCCAGCATGCTTTGGCTTTTGATCTAGGGATTTCTCGTTCCACCGTAGTCAACTTTTTTACTGGCAAACCGATTGCCTTTCTCAACTTTGTTGAAATTAGTGCAAGATTGGGACTAAACTGGCAAGAGATCGCCTATCTAGAAGCAGCGCCACCTTCCCCCTCCGATCCGCCCCCACAGCAAGCAGACATTGATGTCCTAGTACAACAAGTACGGCAGCATTGCCATGACAAAATCCAAACCCTGTATGGCAAGATGCATTTGTTGGACATTTCCCAGCCAATTGAGATAGAAAATCTCTACGTCGATGTCAACATTCTGGAGCAAATTACTAGCCAGCAATGGTTAGAAATTTCTGACTTGATGCAAAGCTTGAACCCAGAACGATTACCGGGACTAGAGGCAGTTCAACGGTATGACCGACTGATGGTGCTGGGTAAACCAGGCTCAGGTAAAACCACGTTCTTGCAACATCTAGCCATTCAGTGCAATCAAGGGAAGTTTCAAGCCGATCAAGTTCCGATTTTCATTCGCTTGAAAACTTTTGCTAAATATGCTAGGGATAAGCGCGATTTCAGTTTATTGAACTATATCAGCCGGGAATTTTGCAGTTGTGGCATTTTGTCTCAAGACAAGATCGAAACGTTACTGAATCGCGGCAGAGGGCTGATTTTGCTCGATGGTTTGGATGAAGTGCCTTCTGAAGATGAATCCAAAATTATAGACGAGATTCAGAAATTTTCTGAATATTATTACAAAAATAAGTTGACGATTTCCTGTCGGATTGCTGCCTCTAAATATAGGTTTCCCAACTTCATTGATGTTGAAATTGCAGATTTTGACTTTGAGCAAATTAAATCTTTTGCCGAAAAGTGGTTTATCGCTGTTGCTAGGAATGACTGGTCAGAGGGAAAATTCAGGGCGAAGCGGTTTATGAGAAATTTGAAGCGCCGAGAAAATCAGCCAATCCGAGAACTCGCTAGAACACCGATATTATTGCATTTGCTCTGTTTAGTATTCCAAGCCAGATCTGAATTCCCGTCCAACCGAGCCAAGTTATACGAGCAAGGACTGAATATTCTGCTTAAAACCTGGGATGAAGCTAAAGGAATTCACCGAGATGAAGTTTATCAAAATCTGACCTTGCAACGCAAGAAAAAACTGCTGGATCAACTGGCAGCGATCGCATCTGAACAGGGCAACTACTTTTTTGAGCAAAACACAATACAGCAACTGATTGCCAACTATTTGAGTACTTTACCAAATGCCAATCCTGACCCAGATGAATTGTATACCGATAGTGAGGCAGTGCTGAAAGCGATTGAGTCGCAACATGGGTTGTTGGTGGAACGGACAAGGGGAATTTATTCTTTCTCCCACATAACGTTTCAAGACTATTTTACTGCTAGGCACTTTGTTGCTAGTTCCGAGCCACAAGCGTTAGAAACACTGGTCAATCACATCGCCGAAAAGCGTTGGCGAGAAGTTTTTTTGCTGGTGGCTGGGATGTTGGCAAATGCTGACGATCATCTGCGTTTAATGAAGCAAAGGATTGATGCGATCGCGGCAAAAGATGAGAAATTGCAGCAATTTCTTACCTGGTTGCATCAAAAATCCAGTTCAGTTTCAGCGCCCTACAAAACAGTAGCTCGTACCTTTTACCTGGTTCGCGAGCGTGTTTTTGCGGTTACCTGTACCATTTATGGCCTTGACCTTGTGTTTACCCGTAGTAATACCCTCTACCTCGACCATTCCCTTGCCTGTGCTATTTCCTGCGCCCGTGCTGTTGGTCTTGCCCTTAACCCAAACGTTGAAATTGAAAACGCCCTCGACCATGCCCATGCCCTGGTGATTGCCCTGGAACACGCTCTTGAGTGTAATATTGAGCTGGAACTCTTGCGCTCGCTTCAACAACTCAAAGCTCAACTACCCGACTTGGATAACAACAAAGTACAATTTCAGCAATGGTGGGAAGCTAACGGTCAAACTTGGACTGAGAAATTAAGACTCGTGATGATTGAACATTGCAACATTGGTCGCGATTGGCAATTCAGCGAACAGCAAAAAGAATTACTGCAGCAGTATTACGATGCCAATCAATTACTGGTAGTTTGCCTCAATAGCGGTTGTAATGTGAGTCCTGCTGTGAGAATGGAAATTGAAGAGACATTATTGTTACCCATTGCCGAGATTGAGAAGCATAGGTAACTCAAGTTGCTAGTTATCTCATCCATAGCAGCTAATGGCTAATGGCTAATGGCTAATGTCAGTAAAAATCCTATATTAGCAATTAGCAAGCTGGCAACGCCCTTGTTTATAACTAGCAACTTGCGTTAGGTAACTAGCAGAATAATCCCACTTCTGGAAGGTTGCAGCGTGACCCCCACACCCATCAAACTGAAGTAGAAGCTCAATGACAAGCGTCTCCCACCCTAAAAATATGACAACAGCAACTAAATCTTCAACTCGCAAAGCATGGGCTAAAGCAATTATCCCCCCTGCTACCGAATTTCCCCCCACTCAATTACCCATCATCAGCGGCAAAATACCACAAGGTTTGCGCGGTACACTCTATCGTAACGGCTCGGCGAGACTAGAACGCGGGGGTGTCAGAGTAGGACACTGGTTTGATGGCGATGGTGCGATTCTCGCCGTCCATTTCAACACCCCCCAAGGCATTGGGGGACAGGGGGGATCCCCCCTTGGTAAGGGGGGACAGGGGGGATCGAATGCAACTGCTGTCTATCGCTACGTCCAAACATCCGGTTACCTAGAAGAATCTCAAGCAGATAAATTCCTCTACGGCAATTATGGCATGACCGCACCGGGACCAATTTGGAATCAATGGTTAAAACCCGTAAAAAATGCCGCCAATACTTCGGTTTTAGCATTACCAGATAAACTATTAGCACTCTGGGAAGGCGGTAAACCCCACGCCTTAGACTGGCAAACTTTAGAAACAAAAGGCTTAGATAATTTATCCGGATTGAGCGATAATTTACCTTATTCTGCCCACCCCAAATGCGACCCCAAAACAGGGGAAATATTCAACTTCGGTATTTCCCCCGGAGTCAATTCAACCCTGAATCTTTATAAAAGCGACTCAACGGGAAAAATTATCCAAACGGGAAGAACAATTATCGAAGGTCTTCCAGTGGTACACGATTTTGTTTTAGCTGGGCAATACCTGGTATTTTTCGTACCACCCGTGCGGGTTAATTTATTATCAGTGCTAACTGGTTTCTACTGTTACAGCGATGCGATGGAGTGGAAACCAAAATTAGGCACGCAAGTACTAATCTTTGACCGCGAAACTTTATCTTTAGTCAGTCGGGGAGAAACCGAACCTTGGTTTCAATGGCACTTTTCTAATGGCTATGTAGATGATAGCGGTTCGATTGTGGTTGAATTTGTTCGCTATCAAGATTTTACCACAAATCAGCGGCTTAAACAAGTAGCAAGTGGAGAAACTAACACCGTTGCTGAAGGAACTTTTTGGCAAGTACGCATCAACCCCGAAACAGGTAAAGTAATCGCATCGCAACAACTATTAGATCGAGCTTGTGAATTTCCGATTGTACAGCCGTCGCAAGTAGGGCAAAATTCCCGTTATACCTATCTTTCAATGCACCGAAAAGGGGCGGATATGGGAAGAGAATTGTATGGAGCGATCGCATGTTTCGACCATCACACCCAAACCCTCACCGCAGCAGACTTAGGTGACAATCGCTACCCCACAGAACCCATCTACGCCCCAGATGCCGAAAATAGCGAGAAAGGTTGGATATTAACCGTTGTTTATGATGGTAATTCCGACACCAGCGAACTATGGATATTTGACAGCCAAGCCCTCGACTCAGAACCCGTATGTAAACTAGGATTACCCAGGGTCATTCCCCTCGGATTTCACGGCACTTGGAGGGCATTATGAGCACTATAAAACCCAGAATAGCAACTGACCAATGGGTGACAGCAACTTGGGAAAAATATATCCAAATTGTTGACGACCCAGCGTATGAAAAAGCCAAAGGCTATTATCACAACGGTCAGATGAGGATAGAAATGGCAGCACTTGGACACGACCACGCCAGCGACAACGCAATTGTTAGTTTCGTTATTAACTTATTTGCTGGAATTAGAGGAATTCCGCTCAAATGCTTGATAAATTGCACCTTTCGCAAAACAGGAGTCCGCGAGTGTCAGCCAGATATATCTTATTACATTGGAGAACGCATCCAAATTGTACCGAGAGGGACGAATATAATTAGCCTAGATACATATCAACCACCAGACTTAGCAATAGAACTCGGCAAAACTACCATCCCCGACGACTTGGGACGCAAACGAATCTTGTACGAAGATTTAGAAATACCTGAATATTGGGTAGTCGATGTAGAACAAGCGCAAGTCACAGCTTTTAGCATCGCAGATAGTGGAAGCAGACGCATTACCCAATCGCAAGTTTTACCAGGATTTTCTATTGCCCTGTTAGAAGAAGCCTTACAGCGAAATTCACAAGGAGATCAATCACAAGTCGTGGCTTGGTTATTAACGCAATTGCAATAATAGTAAGTTGGGTTTCGTGCCTCAACCCAACCGACAACTTGCACCCACAATATGGCATTCAACCATCAACGCGGGTAGGGGCACGGCAACCGCAAAACTTTGATTTAACGACAAAATTTATTCAGGCCGTGCCCCAACAATTATGACAATTGCGTCAACAATATGGCATTCAACCATCAACGCGGGTAGGGGCACGGCAACCGCAAAACTTTGATTTAACGACAAAATTTATTCAGGCCGTGCCCCAACAATTATGACAATTGCGTCAACAATATGGCATTCAACCATCAACGCGGGTAGGGGCACGGCAACCGCAAAACTTTGATTTAACGACAAAATTTATTCAGGCCGTGCCCCAACAATTATGACAATTGCGTCAACAATATGGCATTCAACCATCAACGCGGGTAGGGGCAC
>NZ_BLAY01000257.1 GCF_020521235.1 Microseira wollei NIES-4236
ACCGACGATATGTAGGGGCACGGCATCCACAATCTTTGCACCAGACCAAAAGACTTCGCTGCCGTGCCCCTACCCTCAAACATCGTCACACCGACGATATGTAGGGGCACGGCATCCACAATCTTTGTACCAGACCAAAAGACTTTGCCGCCGTGCCCCTACCCTCAAACATCGTCACACCGACGATATGTAGGGGCAAGGCACGACCATCTTTGTACCAGATCAAAAGACTTCGCTGCCGTGCCCCTACCCTCAAACATCGTCACACCGACGATATGTAGGGGCACGGCATCCACAATCTTTGCACCAGACCAAAAGACTTTGCCGCCGTGCCCCGAATGCCGCCAACGAATACCACACCCATAAACACCTGTAGGGGCAGGGGATCGCTTTTCCGCCTCTACGCGAGTCGATTTCGTACCGGATGGATCGCGCGACGGGCAATCTGCCAGCTAATCTTGATCGATACTGGAACAACAGGAACTAAATAGGCAGAACAATAGATGGATATTCGGGCAACAGATACCCCGCGCTTAGACTGGACAGGGGACGGACTAGCAATTGGTTTGTTTGAAGATGGATTAGAGTTAACCGGCGATCTAGCTCAATTAAACGAGAAATTCGGCGGTATTTTGCCGGAACTGATTGCCGAAACCGAATTCAAAGCCAAAGAAGGCAGCACCGCTTCGTCGCGCATTGGCGTTAACAGTCCCGTCCGCAAGATTATTTTAGTGGGACTGGGTAAACCAGAAGCATTCAAATTAAATACTTTGCGGCGGGTGGCGGCATCTATCGCGCGGGTGGCGAAAAAGGAAAAATGCAAAACCTTGGGGATAAGCTTGCCCGTGTGGAATGAAGATCCGGCGCAAACAGCGGGTGCGATCGCCGAAGGCATTATCCTCGCCCTACACCAAGATAACCGCTTTAAGTCAGACCCGGAAGATAAACCGCCCCAACTCGAACAAGTCGATCTGCTGGGGTTACCAGGTCAAGAAGAAGCGATTTCCCGCGCCCAGAAAATCTGCACTGGCGTTATTTTAGCGCGGGAGTTGGTAGCCGCCCCCGCTAATGAAGTCACGCCGATAACAATGGCAGAAACAGCACAAGCAATCGCATCCGAATTCGGTTTAGCCGCAGAAATTCTAGAACGGGAAGACTGCGAAAAGCTAGGCATGGGCGCATTTTTAGGCGTCGCCCAAGCATCCGATCTACCGCCGAAGTTTATCCACCTGACTTATAAACCAGAAGGAACCCCTCGGCGTAAATTAGCCATTGTGGGGAAAGGGTTAACCTTCGACTCCGGTGGTTTAAATATTAAAGTTGCAGGCAGCGGCATCGAAACCATGAAAATCGATATGGGGGGTGCTGCTGCTACACTGGGGGCGGCGCGTGCGATCGCTCAACTCAAACCCGACGTAGAAGTTCACTTTATCACCGCCGCGACCGAAAATATGATCGGCGGACGCGCCATGCACCCAGGCGATATCCTCAAAGCATCCAACGGCAAAACCATCGAAGTCAACAACACCGACGCCGAAGGACGTTTAACCCTAGCAGATGCTTTAGTATTTGCCGAAAAATTGGGCGTGGATGCAATTATTGACCTAGCCACGCTGACGGGTGCTTGCGTCATTGCCTTGGGTGACGATATCGCCGGATTGTGGAGTCCCGATGATAGCGTCGCCAATCAAATATTAGCAGCCTCCGAACTTGCAGGCGAAAAAATCTGGCGGATGCCCTTAGAAGAGAAATACTTCGAGGGTTTAAAATCCCCAATTGCCGATATGAAAAACACCGGACCTCGTCCAGGTGGTGCGATTACCGCTGCCCTTTTCCTCAAGCAATATGTCAAAGAAACCCCTTGGGCGCATTTAGATATTGCTGGACCAGTTTGGGCAGATAAAGAAAACGGCTACAACAATTCCGGTGCGACGGGTTACGGCGTTCGCACTTTGGTAAATTGGGTGATGAGTTAAGACAATTGAGAAACCCGGTTTGTTTAAGAAACCGGGTTTCTGCGAACTGAGAAATAATGCGTTGAGAGCGATCGCCGATGAACCCCACGCTTTACGAACAAGATTACTACCTATGGTTAGAACAAACGGCTAAATTGCTCGCTCGAGGTCAGTGGGATGAAGTAGATATAGCTAACCTGGTAGAGGAAATTAAAGACATGGGTAAGAGTGAGAGACGAGCGCTTGAAAGTAACTTAACCATCGTCTTACTCTACCTGCTCAAGTATAAATACCAAGCAACACATCGCAGCAATAGCTGGCTTTCATCTATCCTGGAACATTGTCTCAGAATCAAGAAGCAACTAAAGGAAAGCCCTAGCCTTAAACCTTATTTAGAACAAGTTTTTGCTGAGTGCTACGGAGATGGCATACTGAGAGCAGCAGTTGAAACTCGGTTGCAGATCAATACTTTCCCAACCAACTCACCTTTTACCATCGAAGAAGTTCTCGATATTAATTATTTACCTGACGCTCTGACTCCTGACATGGCGTAGGAGGCGTAGGGAGAGGGATAATGCTACGCATCGCTTACGCGAACGCGCTCCGGCCAAATGTTCAACAGGATACAATTGGGCAGAGAATTTATCGAGATTTTACCCA
Organism: Microseira wollei NIES-4236; assembly: GCF_020521235.1. GTDB lineage: Bacteria > Cyanobacteriota > Cyanobacteriia > Cyanobacteriales > Aerosakkonemataceae > Microseira > Microseira wollei. The sequence goes on from NZ_BLAY01000257.1 coordinate 2,616, forward strand.
TTCATAAGGCTATTTTTAAATCTGCGATCGCCAGGCTCACTTTTGCACAAAAATTATAGCGATCGGACTTTTCACAGCAACTTGACGAGTTTGCTTGTCAGAAAGGGTGTCCAAACACCGATCTCCTTTCCCTGAAAGGGGTTTGGGGGACTTGCCGTGAAAGGTCGGGGAAATTATTATATGCGATCGCTACCTAAGGCAAAATATGAGCAACTACCCAGACTTTTCAGATCGAGGCTATCAAGTCAAGCGCGAACTAGGGCAAAACCGTGCCTGTGGTCGAGTCACCTACCTAGCAACCGATAAAAAAACCAAGTCCCCAGTAGTCATCAAGCAATTTCAGTTTGCCCAAACAGGTGCAAGCTGGTCCGACTACGATGCCTATGACAAAGAAGTCCAACTCTTGCAGCGTCTAGATCATCCCAGCATTCCCACATATTTAGATTCCTTTGAAACTCCGTCAGGTTTTTGTCTGGTTCAAGAATACAAATATGCTCCTTCCCTCGCCCAACCCCATCTATTGACCCTAACAGAAATCAAGCAAATTGCTGTCGCAGTTTTAGAGGTTTTAGTTTACTTGCAACGGCAACAACCAGTTGTCATCCATCGAGATATTAAACCCGAAAATATCCTAGTTAACTGGCAAGAACCAATCAAAATTTACCTAGTAGATTTTGGATTTGCCCGCATTGGCAGCGGAGACGTAGCCGTCAGCAGTGCGATCAAAGGCACGTTAGGGTTTATGCCGCCAGAACAATTATTCAACCGCCAGCTAACAGAAGCATCAGATTTATACAGTTTGGGTGTAATGCTAATTTGCTTGCTGACAAATACAAAATCAACCGAGATCGGCAAGTTAATAGATGATGCGTATCGGATTAATTTTAAGCTTCTAGTGCCAAAGGTGAATCCCCTGTTTCTGGAATGGCTAGAAACAATGGTGACACCCAACTTGAAAAATCGCTTTCCCAACGCCGCCGCTGCCTTGGAAGCACTTCAACCAATTGATGTAGTCGGCAAGTTCAAAACACCAGAAATATCCGCACATGCCATCAAACGCAAACAGGGATTGAGGATAGCAAGTTTAGTCGGCTTTGCTATTGTTGCTCTTGCTATTGCCACGCTCAATTATAGAATGTCCCATCAAGCGTCCGTCAGGCATTTGCTGGAAACCAATAAATGTCCCAAATGCGATCTGAGGGGAGCAGACTTGAAACAAAGTAACCTGAAAAATGCCAACTTATGGGGTGCAAAATTAGCAGGTGCAAACTTGGAAGGTGCTGACCTAACAGGTGCCAAACTAGGTTATGCCAACCTTGCCAATGCCAACTTAGCAGATGCCAAACTCGGCAATGCCGACCTCAGAGGAGCAATAATAACGGGTGCTGAATTGGGAAATGCTGACTTGGGGGGTGCAAAACTAGGCTATGCCAACTTAGGACGTGCCAACTTAACGGGTACTAACCTAACCGCTGCTAACCTGTGGAATGCCAACCTGGGAAATGCTAACCTACAGAGTGCCAAAATGGGGGATGCCGATCTCAGACGTGCCAACCTCAAGGATGCCAATTTAGAGAAGACCAATCTCAGGCGTGCCAACCTGGGGGGTGCGGAACTAGGGTACGCCAACCTGGGGAGTGCTGACTTAAGCGATACCATTTTATGGGATGCCAACTTGGGGAGTGCCAACTTAGCGAGTGCAAACCTGGGGAATGCCGACTTAAGAAGTGCCATTTTAAGAGATGCTAATCTAACCAATGCCAATTTATCAAGTGTCAACCTAGAGCGTGCCTATCTGAGTGAAGCAAAGCTAATAAAGGCAAATTTAACCGCAGCCAATTTATCAGAAGCTAATTTAACCGAAGCCAACCTGACGAGTGCGATTCTAACCCGTGCGAACCTAGCAGGTGCTGACTTAGAACGTGGGATATTAGAAGCAGCGATCCTAGTCGGTGCAAACCTATCCAATGCCGATTTAAAAGCTGCCAATCTTAAAAGTGTCAACCTATCGAATGTCAATCTACAAGGTGCTTATTTAAAGAGTGCCAATTTTACCAATGCCAACCTGAGGAATGCCAACCTCAAAAGTGCCAATTTGACCGATGCCAACCTCACCAATGTCACAATTACTCGCTTCGGAGCCAAAAAATAACTGAACCTAGAAACCGTCGCAGCAGAAACCCGGTTTCCGATCCAGATCCTTGGTCAATCAACGAGGTATCTAGGCAGAAACCGGGTTTCTGGTCCAAATCCTTGGTCAATCAACGAGGTATCGCCGCAGAAACCGGGTTTCTGATCCAGAGGTATCTAGGCAGAAACCCGGTTTCTGATCTGGCGTTGCTAGTTAGTACATTTCCCGAAAAAACATCCGGAGATTCCCTGGTAACTCTTGTAAAAACTATTGTAGGGTCAGGGATTAAATTAAAGCGGGATAGCAACATGAACTTATCCAAATTATTCTCCTCTGTAGGTTTAGCATCAATGCTGGCAATGACGACCATCATCGCGTCGCCAAAACCCAAAGCAGCTTCGGCACAGCTAGCTGCAGAAAATTCGGTTATTTTGGTCAATCCTGGGGAAACGTTTGATGCTGAAATTCCCACCGCAGACAGCTTGGTTGTCTCCCATATTCCCAACCAGATTGTAGAGGAAATTTCCAGCAGTGCTGTTTGGTTAGCAGATACTTTGAACGCCACCGATCTACAACCAAATTTCCAGCAGCCATTAAACAGTCCTACTGTAGCTAAAGAGTCAGATGGGTTCAAAGTTGCCCCAACACAAGAACCCGAACAGAAACCAGCGTTTTCGATTAGAATCAAGAGTCCGGAAGAAATTTTCCGCTCCTTGTCGTTCTATGCCTTTATTGGCTTTGTCCTTTTAATCGCGGCGATAATCTTCTTTGTGGAAATCCTCAAATTTATCCTTTGGATTATCTTGTTGCCTCTGAAGATTTTATTATCGCTGTTCAGATAGCTTATGGAGAGTAATAACGCCAGTCGATCGCTTGCTAATTGCTAATTGCTAATACAGCATTTTTCCTAACAATAGCCATTAGCCATTAGCCATTAGCTCCCTGGTTTGAGATAACTAGAAACTTGAGTTAATATTGAACGGAAATATACTGATAATTGTTAGGTTTGGTTGAGTAGTGAAATATGCGTTCGCATGTGATAAAACAGAGCGATCGCATTTTTTTAGATGGAATATGGGCATAGGTAATAGGTGACTCAGGAGGCAGCAGCCCACCAGAACTCGCTCCCAGGCTCCAGCCTGGGAGCGAGAGGGACGAGGCTCTGCCTCCGTTCTCACATTACCAATTACCAATTAGCAATTAGCAATTAGCAATTACCCATTATCAAAGTTCTAACAATCCGGGGGGCGGTGCAATTTCAATCCGCTTTTGTTCCAGGTCTACTACAGGCACAATTTCTTTGACAAACGGAATCAAAACAGTAGTTGGCTGGGATTTGCGTTGCTCGTTTTTTGCGTTGGAAGTATCGGGTAAATCCTCTTCCTTTTCTTCTGACTCTGCTTGATGGAGTTGCACTTCTAGTAAATCATTTCCGGCTGGAATTAGATCGACTACAATACCCAAGCTTTCGCCAGTTAGTTGGTTGAAAACTTCTAAACCAATCAAGTCGCGAACGTGATATTCGTCTTCTTCTAGTGGTGGGCGATCGCTTGCCGGTACCATTAACTTACAACCCCGCAAAGCCTCAGCTTGGTTGCAGTCTTCCACACCCGCCAGTTTTATCACGTATACTCCCTTACCGGGAATATATCGACCACTGAGCAATTCTACAGTTTCGAGTTCCGTCTCATTTGGTCGCAATAGCCACCTTTGTCCGGGTTCTTCAAACCGTTCGGGAAAGTCAGAATTTGAATAAACTCGCACCTCTCCTTTTAAGCCTTGAGGGGCGACAATTGTACCGATTTCGATCCAGTCTTCGGATTGGGGATTTTGGCTCGTTCCCTGGCTCCCGCCTGGGAACGCTGATTTTGGATTGGTCATTGGACAGGTAACATTCTGCTTGCAGGGTCAAGTTATGGTCTTGTTTCTATTGTCTCTTGTTGGTGGCAGATGGGGCGCGATCGCCGAAGTGGAGAAGAAAGCGTAGGAGTGCGAAACCCAGTTTCTTGTAAAAATCGCCACTTTGGCAACGAGCAATCTACTAAGAAACCGGATTAGGTGTTTCGTCTGGCGTAAAACCTGAAAGCATTACTTCTTTTTATTGTGGAATGGGCATCTTGCCTGTCTATTGTACAGGGCAGGCAGGATGCCCACCCCACAATATTCTTTGCCAGAAGTCTACGATAATTTCAATCCCTCGGCAGAGGTAAATCTGTGGTCAAGCACTCCAGAAATAAGTTCGTTGCACTACTCACTGTCGCCTTTTTGAGTCGTTCATCACCTTTGGCTTTGACAAGCAGCAGTTGGGCGCAAAAGCCGACTGACGCGCAGATTGCAGATCTGATTCAAAAGTTAAACAGCAACGATGAATTGGAACGAAACAAGACGATTGAGGAACTGGGGAAAATCGGTCAGCCTGCTGTTTCTAAACTTGTCGCCGCACTGAAAGACGGGGACTTGCTAGTCCGTCTAGGTGCGGCTCAAGCTTTGGAGTCCATAGATTTGCCAGCTGTTCCCGCTCTTACCGCAGCATTGAAGGATAAGAATGTCAGAGTCCGCCGCCGTGCCGCTAGTGCATTGAGTCAAATGAATCTGTTCGCATATAGCTCGTCCAGACCACCAGAACTCAAAGCAGCTATACCGATACTGATTACTGCGCTCAAAGACAAGGATAAAAATGTGCGTCGCAATGCTACCTTTGCTTTGCAGAGCATAGGAGCAGAAGCGAAGGCAGCTGTAAACGATCTGACGGTCGCACTCAAAGACCCGGATAAGGACGTGCGTAACAATGCTGCCTGGGCTTTGGGCAGTATCGCTTTTGGCGTACAGAGAAAAGCTAGGGCTAATGCGTTATCTTCATCTGACTTAGATCGGGTCATATCTGACTTGGATAAAGCCTTAAAGATTTTAGAAGACCCCCAGAATAATTTTTCCCAGAACAGGATAGCACGTGTAAGTCTGCCCTTGGATGTTCTCAAAGCTAAAAGAAGCGATCGCATATTCATCGAAAGCATTCTCAAAAATCCCTGGGTATGGGGTTCTGGAATTTACCTTGTCTCGCTCTTCGGCATTTTTTGGCTACGCCCGCTGTGGCTGCTAAAAATTGATAACATCTTGAAACCGATCGGCTTCAAATTGCCGGTTCTAGGCGCAGAAATATCGCCTCGATACTTAATTTTTCTCAAATACCACCCCAGAGTTCTAGATGCCTGGGTAGCTTTCCACCTCAAATCAGTCCGCGAAGAATTTCAAGAAAAGAATACAGTACGGGACAGAAAAGTCTACATCCCCGTCCCCGTTATCCTCGACGGCAACAATATCGCCCAACTCACGGGCAAAGATTTGCGTTCAAGCTGCAAAAAACAGCGAGGTTGTCTGCTGATTTGGGGTGAAGGCGGCGCAGGTAAAACCAGCCTCGCCTGTCAAATTGCCAAGTGGGCGATCGCAGATAATCCAGATGAACGCCTCTGCGAACATCGAATGCTGCCCATACTAATTGAACAAGAATTAGACTTTGAAACCGCAACAGGTCAACAACCTTTCATGGCAGCAATTCGAGGGCAATTGCAAGATTTGACCAACGAAACTGAAGCTATTTCTGAGGAATTACTCGAACGCCTCCTTAGACAGCGGCGAATATTAGTCATTGTCGATCACTTTTCAGAAATGGGCGAAGCGACGCGCAAAGCGATTCGTCCTGAATCTCCAGATTTCTGCGTCAATGCTTTAGTCCTCACGTCACGCACAGAGGAAACGCTAGGTCAAGTTACCAGAAACAGCCTCCAACCTCTCCGCATTGAAGGTAACCGACTCTCATCTTTTATGGAAGCTTATTTAACCCAGCGAGGCAAGCGGAATCTATTTACCGATGCAGAATTTTTTGATGCCTGTAGTCTCTTGTCGCAAATGGTGGGACAGAGAAATATTACCGTATTGCTGGCTAAACTTTATGCCGAACAATTGATCGTAGCTAAAGAAGACACATCACCTGACCAATTACCCGATAATATTCCCGATTTAATGCTGAGTTATTTAAACGAACTCAATCGCAATGTAACGGGGGATAAATTGAGCGATCGCACCGTCCACCAAGAAGCCAAAACCCTTGCCTGGGAATGCCTCAAGCGAACTTTTCGACCGACATCGGCAAAAAGAGAGGATGCGTCAGCAACGCTTTCCCCAGGAATTACCGCCCAAAATGGAGATAGCGCCGAATTGCATCTAAAATATCTCGAAACTCGCCTGCGCCTGATTCAAACAATTGGTCCGGCACAAGACCAAATCCGCTTTTACCTCGATCCTTTAGCTGAATATTTGGCTGGTTTGTATTTGCTGGATGTTTATGGAAAAGACGCGCAATTGTGGCAGCAATTCTTGCAAGAAGCAGCTGCAATGCCTGGTGCGCCAGAGTCAATTAAAGGGTTTCTGTTAGCAGTGAGAGATTGCTGTCTTGCTAAAGGTAAAGAAGCAAAAGTGCCCGATTTTGTAGCTGAAGAATTGGGTAAACTTGCCGGAATTTCTCCGATTATACAACCCCCCGTGGCACAGATGCAGACAGGAATTGTTTCATAGCGACACAGATGGTTGTAGGGGCACGGCATCAGTAAGTTTTGTTCTTAACTCAACGTATTTCGACGCCGTGCCCCTACAGCGCGGTATTTGCAGCTGAAAATGGTTGTCGGGAACATCAATAACTTTTGCGCGGCAATCAAACTATTCGGATGCCGTGCCCCTACAGGGTGGTATTTCTTGCTGAACATGGTTGTCGGGGCACGGCAATAATCAAGTTTGCGCTGCCATCAAAATATGCGGATGCCGTGCCCCTACAGGGTGATATTTCTTGCTGAACATGGTTGTCGGGGCACGGCAATAATCAAGTTTGCGCTGCCATCAAAATATTCGGATGCCGTGCCCCTACAGGGTGATATTTCCTGCTGAACATGGTTGTCGGGGCACGGCAATAATCAAGTTTGCGCTGCCATCAAACTATTCGGATGCCGTGCCCCTACAGTGTGGTATTTCCTGCTGAACATGGTTGTCGGGGCACGGCAATAATCAAGTTTGCGCTGCCATCAAAATATTCGGATGCCGTGCCCCTACAGGGTGATATTTCCTGCTGAACATGGTTGTCGGGGCACGGCAA
>NZ_BLAY01000258.1 GCF_020521235.1 Microseira wollei NIES-4236
TGCCTGTCTGATTTCCATCTTGTGGGATAGACATCTTGCCTGTCTGATTTCCATCTTGTGGGATAGACATCTTGCCTGTCTGATTTCCATCTTGTGGGATAGACATCTTGCCTGTCTGATTTCCATCTTGTGGGATAGACATCTTGCCTGTCTGATTTCCATCTTGTGGGATAGACATCATGCCTGTCTGATTTCCATCTTGTGGGATAGACATCTTGCCTGTCTGATTTCCATCTTGTGGGATAGACATCATGCCTGTCTCTCCTTCCCCACAAGAGAAATGCAATTTATCTGCCAATTCTGGCTTCACTCGCCTTGCCAATTCCATAAATACTTCCAATTCCGGACGCGCTTCGCCAATTCGATGACCGGGTATTTCCGGACTAAAAATCACCCGCCTTTCGGTGCTAGTTTCCGTTACTCCGCCAGGAATTTCATAGCGAGTTGTTGCCGGAAGTAAAACCACTGTATCTGCCGGTTCAAGCAACATCTGACTGGAAAGTACAATATCCATATGTACCCGCAACGGCACTCGTTTTAAAGCCGCTTCCACATAATCGGGTTCTGGCAAAACTTCCAGGAAATTTCCCCCGACTGAAAACAGCACATCCAGCTTATTTTCATACGCCGCATCAATCATTTCTGTTGCTATCAGTCCCTTGCTACTAGGAACATCAAATCCCCAAATCTTACTCAAATCGGCAGCATTTTCAGCCGTAATCTGTTTACCCCCTGGAAAAGCTGTCGCATAGCATCCCATTTCTGCACCACCCTGCACGCCAGAGTGACCCCGAATTGGCATTAACCCGCACCCTTCTCGCCCGACAAATCCTTTAGTTAAAGCGAGATTAATGATAGAACGCACGTTATCTTCACCGCATTCGTGTTGGGTAATTCCCATACTCCAAACGAAAACGGCTTTATTTGCTTCCCCGACCATTTTGGCGAAGGCATACATGTCCTCTTTAGTCGCACCGGAAACTCGCTCTAATTCCGACCAAGATTGCGTATCGAGGGCGGCTTTTAATTCGGCAAAACCTGTGGTATAATTACCAATAAAATTCGGAGCGATCCAGTTATTTTCAATCAGGTGTTTGAGCGTGCCATTGAGAAAAGCAACATCTCCGCCGACATTGACTAAAAAGAAATCTTCGGCGAATTTAGTGCCAAATAAAGCACTTTCCACAATCGAAGGAACCCAGTAGCGTTCCATTCCCGGTTCGCGGTAGTTGTTGATGCAAACTATTTTTGTCCCCGCTTTCTTTGCCCAGTGGAGATATTTAACTGTAACCGGCTGATTGTTGGCGACGTTTGAGCCAATAAACACTAATAAGTCTGTGCCGATCCAATCTTTATAAGAACAAGTTGTTGCAGCGACGCCGAGGGATGTTTTCAGCGCAGCGGTGCTGGGAGAATGGCAAACTCGCGCAGCATTATCGATGTTATTTGTTCCCATCGCCCGGACTGCTTTTTGCACGGCATAATAGGTTTCATTCACAGTGCCGCGACTGGTGATATAAAAGCTGAGTTTGTCAGGAGTGGACGAAGAGATGCGACTAGAAATCAAATCTAAAGCTTCATCCCAACTCACCCGTTTAAATCCCTTTTCCCCACGTTGGCGGATCATCGGATAAGGCAATCTTCCCAAATCGCGTAATTCGGCGCTGCGCTTACTTTTTAATTGCGAGACATCCGCTAAAATTGCCGGATCGAATGCTGGCATTGTATTCATCCGCAACAGACGCAAACGCACGTTGCACACATGAATGCCATCTGTTGTCCAATCTTTCATTCCCGTTGTGCCTAATGCACACCCATCGCACACGCCCTTGTTGAGGACTTCCCACGCATAAGGTAGGTTGTCTCGCGACATCCAAATTGCGCGAAAAACTTCCCAATAATTATTAGGATATTGTTCGCCGATGCCGAAGGGTTTCCAACTTGCCCAGTTTTTGGGTGTCCAGTTTTTTTTGGGTTTGTTTAACATGGCAGTATTTCAATAGACTATAAGTTTTGATTTAACAACCAAAGCGCTAATTTTTCAAGCTAACAATTCATCGACGGATATGCTCAACCCCGATGGGGGCGATTAAGCATATTGTTCAAACAGATGAGAAGTTATTATAGGGCTAAACCAGATATCTGAATTATATAATTGTAACTTGAGGATTGCACCGTTCGGTAATTTAAATGAGTCGGCAAAATCTCGAAACCGACGCATACTCTCGGAACTAATCTCAACTGAATTAGTCAGCCATGACCATAAAACTGCCCGCATGAACAGTCCATGACTAAACACAGCCACAAATTCTTCATCCAACTGCTCAATTTGCTGCCGCAAATATCGAATGCGGTCGATTAAATTTGCAAATGATTCCGCGCCGTCACCATCGACGTAGAACGGATCGCATTGTTGCCAGTAAGCTGCGACCTTTGAACGGCGTTCTAGGTTAGTTGTTGGCTGACGGCGATCGAGGGAAAGATATGTGAATTCCTGTACAAACCATTCCGCTTGTGGAGTAGATGAAAAGCGTTCAATTGTCAGTTGTGCTGTTTGCTTAGTGCGTAGGTAAGGCGAGGTAACTATTAAGGATGGCTGTTGAGTAAACGATAAGGCTATTTGTTTAGCTTGCTGATCCCCCCGATCTGTAAGTTTGATAGCGAACGGATCGGAGGTAGGTAAACCAGCGTTAGATTCACTCTCGCCATGTCTAATAAACCAGACTGTAACCATTGTAGGAAGTTGATTTTTAGCAGAAGATAGCAAGTTTTTAAGCCAACAATTCATCGACGGATATGCTAAACCCTTGGAGAAGGATTTGAGTGCTAGCTACCTCACCTAAATTAAACAATCTCTGCTGCTGTTGGGTGATTGCTAAAACCCACTGACTTTCCGGAAAAACTAGCCAAACTTCTTGACAGCCGGATTCTAAATATTCTCTGACTTTTGTAAATACTTCTTCCGCTTGATCTGTTGGGGAAACAATCTCAGCAATGAGAGGGAAACTCTGAGGTAGGACGGTAAAATTGACACCAAATTGTGTCAGTAGTTCTGGTGTGATGTAGGAAACATCAGGACAACGCCCTCGCCCTACTGTGCGACAAGGAGTTTCGGTGTAAACTTCTCCACCTTGATTGCTGGAAATGATGTAATTTCCCCAATACCTAGCGAGTCTAGCTTGAATTCGACCCTGTTTTGCTGCCATGCCGTTTTTCTCGACTAATTGCCCATCCACCCATTCTGTCTTATCGGGGGGATTGAGCATATAGTCTTCTAGGGTCAAGACTTTTGATATTTCTGTAGTGGTTAACATTGGTATTTTCCTTGAGAGTGCTTACTAATATTATCGCCGCTTGAGGATATTAACTGTGAGGTAGGTGCGATTCGCGCAACCATATACAGCGGATTGCTTGCTGAGTGAGGTACACCTTTGTTTGTGTAGCGGCACCATGCGCGGGTGCCGCTACACAAACAAAGCGATTTCGCTGTACCTCAAGCGGCTGCAAGCCGCTGTAAGGGGCGGGTTTAGTTAAATTGTTTGTTTTTGCCCAAGGTTATTGGTAAAACCCGCCCCTACGATACCTGTATGTTGATGTGTAGGATTATCAAGATAAATTGGGAATATTGCTAGTCAATTTCCTGCATAATTCCTAATAATTTCAGTCACTTCTGCAAAAACAATATCGGCAGCCCGCTTAACAGCCGAACTTAATTCTAACCCAAAATCAAGATTTTCCGCTTCAATTAAATAAACCGTCACTTCTTGAGGAAAATCATCTTTAAAAATCTTTCGCCCCGCAGCTAAAGCATTATCCCAGCGAAAATCATGCAAATTATAACTTGGTTCCGGCAAGGCTTCTAATTCTTTTCCTGGAACTTTAAACACTGCACCCGGTTCGGAACCAGTCGAACTCGCATCAATAATGACTAAATGTTTGCTACCCCTGGCTTGAAACATTACTTCCATTCCCGCCGTGCCGCAGTCATAAACTTGGACATTTGGATAAGGATTTTCGGCAAGAAATTGCTGGAGGCGCTGGGCAATAATTGCACCTACAGCGTCATCATTTCGATTGAGATTACCGCAACCAATAATAGTTAGCATGGGATATTTTTCAACTTGAATCGCTTAACCGCTTAACGCTGTTATTTTTACATCCAAAATGGCGATGCCAATCGGATCAATACACTGTATCATCGCGACTGTTTTGCCAAACATCTGCGTAGTGTTCTACAACTGGAAATGGTTCATAGAAGTGGTGCAGCAAGGAACGCCATTCCTGATACTGAGATGATTTTCGAAATCCAACCGTGTGAGCTTCTAATGTTTGCCATCGTACCAGCAAAATATAACGGTTCGCAGTTTCCAAGCAGCGTTTAAGTTCGTGAGAAACGTATCCTGGCATAGTTGCAATAATGGTTGAAGCTATTTTGAAAGCAGCTTCAAATTCAGGAGCTAAGCCAGGTTTAACATCAAGGATAGCAACTTCCAGAATCATAGGCTAAAACTTCAACTCAACGCTGCCTTAATAATACATCTAATATCATGTCGGGTGGTATCGGTAGTTGAGCCTGGGCGGGTTTATTTATACTTGGCGCTGCATTCAAAGATATCTCGTAAAACCCGCCCCTACTCCCGTCAAATACTATACACTTGAAACTATTGAAATAGAGAGCGATCGCTTCTCTATTTAATTTGCCTAGTGGGAGTCGTCAGAACTAGCAATCTCGGTTTGAAATCGTTCCATCAGGCATTGTTGTTTTACAGAACTTGGCTCGCTCTATCAAAGCTCCCTTTAAGCTAGCACCATCGAAGTTAGCTTCAGTTAAATCTGCGTCTGTGAAATCAACATTTGGCAATCCGATCTCACCCACTGGCGTCAATCCAACGTATCTAAAATCAGCACCAGTTAGATTCGCCTTTCTAAAGCTTGTACTAGCGAGATAAGTACAAGTTCCAGCGCCACAACGGAAATCTGCCTTCTCCAAATTTGCGCGATTAAAAATAGCATTTTCTAGATTGGCTTGCCGCAACACAGCTTGTTTAAGATTAGCATTGGAAAAATTAGCATTTCTTAATTTAGCTCCTCCTAAAACCGCATTTTGAAGGTTTGCCCCTGAGAAATCTGCATTGTTGAAATTTCTCAATGCTAGGTCTTGGTTGGATAAGTTACATTTCTGACATTTATTAGTCTCTCTCTCCAAAAATCTTTGCTTTTTAATATCGGGTGTATTCGACCATAGAAATATAACGATTGGCAGAGTCACTATTCCTGCTACATAGCCCAGACAACCTATGGCACACGAACGAGTATCGATCCATTGGCGCGAAACAGGGCGTTGAGGTACATCTCGATCTGAGTTTGGCATCATTCTAGAAGATAGAACTATTTCGGAATAGGATACACTTTTGAGCAAGAGTTCGCCATGCTGTAACCGTAGTACAAGAAAATCAACAAATTCTACTGGAGGCTTGGTATGGGTATTTTGGCAATTCGAGCGGATGAGAGAGTTAAGAATGTCAACTTTACAGACGAAACAATTAGCGTAGATCTGATGGATGGACGAACTATTACTGTTCCGTTAACTTGGTATCCAAGATTACTTAACGCTACAGAACAACAACGAACCAAGTGGGTTCTCTGTGGTGGAGGTTATGGCATTCATTGGGAAGAGATAGATGAAGATCTCAGTACAGAAGGAATGCTCAGAGGCGCACCTGCTCCCAGAGCTTTTGTCTCTACTTGAGATTGTGATGGAAATGCGATCGCATCCATCAATAACCCTACTTAAGGAGCGATCGCTTCCTATCTGGAAATGCGATCGCTTTCGAGGCATATCGCCTCACAAAATAGGCCGCTTTAGAATTTGCCTCACAGAACCGTACATCTCACAGATCAACCCATCTAATTCATGCTCTATATCTTCCCATCGTCCTAGTTTACTCGTCCACTTACCATTGGGTAATTGTCTAGCTGCGTGGGTTGGTTCGCCATCAGGTGTAGCGTAGATTGCTATCTTCTCAAAACCTGGTTCTAGGTCTGGGCGATCGCAAGGACTAAATCCAAGAGTTTGATAAGCTTGAATAAAAGCTTCTATCGTTAATTCTGCGGGTACGCCATCAGGCCAATAGTAGGGATTGTCTGGTTCCAAAGGATTCCACCAACGGTCATCTTCACCTGCTGCCCAAGCAAAACAATTGTAATTTCTTGACTGGGAACTGGTGATGCGATATCCAGTAGCAACTAAGTTAGGGAATTCGTCTTCTTTGTACTTTTCCAACCTACCATCTGTAGCCATTTTCTTTTCCCCACTGTATCCATGCTGCTGCCATTTGCTGCAACCTGCCACGCTGTTCTGACTGCACGGGATTTGCTCCTGTAATCGCTTGCAATGCCCAAAACCAATGATCCGGTTCTCTCTCTATTTCTCGCAAAATCAACGGGACGACAGGTTGACCCATGCCGATTATTCTTTGGTAAGCGGGGTGCATGGACATTTTTGTAACTAAAGACATCATGCCTGTTTCCCGTCGCCATTGTTCAGCCAGTTGCAGGAATGTTGACTCTAAATCTGAAGTTTCTAGCAGAGGATAACAATAAGCAGAATTTAACCGATCGACTTTATAAATTCTTTCCACAATTCTAAACCTTGGTATTTTTTGAAACTGGTACTCTGATTATATAAAGTCGGTGGATAAAAAAGGCGATGGGTGTATGCGATCGCGACTCTCCGATCAAATCGGGGACATGGGAAGTGCGATCGCATTCATCCCATTGACTCCAATCGCATCATGGGAAAGTAAGCGATATGCCATCCGGTACGCTGCGCGAACGCACTTCACCGATAAGCAACGAATGCAATTTACTCTCAAATTGTTGAATTTGGTGCGTTACGCTATCGCTAACGCACCCTACTGACTACGGCTTATCATTTCGTGACTCATGGGTTTCAAACAGAAAAATAGCCAACGTTGTTGCTGCGCCTGCGGCAAGTTTAGCATGTCTTGGCGTAAGTCCTTTTGATTTAGCCGATTTGCCATGACCAGTGCCATAAGAATTTCGCAGTTCCGCTAGTCCTTGTGTTACTGTCGCAAGGTTGCTGAGTAATCGCTTTATGACTTCTGACGCTTTTGCTGTCTCTGGAATATCATCAGGAGTCAACTTTAATTGTTTGTAGGTTTCTTTGACTATTTTTGTTAATTCCCAATTGTTGTCAAATTCAACACCACGCTCTTGAAGAATTGTTTTGCAACAGGTTTCAACCAATTCTTTAGACGTGCCTATGGCTAAATCTGGGTCGTGTGGAATCGCAGCTTCAATACGATTTAATTGGCGGCTCAAATATTCTGCATTGCAAAGTTCTTGTTTTTTAGCCAAATTTACGCTTAATGGCACACCTTCTATTTTGCGCCTGCCCGCATATACGGGGTAGCCTGAGATTTTAGACCGTTCAATTATTTCCCAGCCATCAACTGCTAACAATTCATTGAATAACTGGCGCAATTTCTCTGTTTCTTGCTGGTCATTTCTAACAACGGGGTGAATCATTTCGCAGAGAAATTGCAAAAATTTTTCATCATCGCCACGTAACAAATTAAATCTCTCGTCTGTAAAAACCCAATCATCATCCCAGTCTTGTGGATTGTTTATTCGATGTTGCCAAATATCGCCAGCCGCATTTTTGAAGCGGGAGTCGTAAGATGGCATTTGTTCTAGAGCAAAAATCCGCGCCAAAAAATCAGGTTCGTCCAAACCTCCAGACCAGTTGGTGTTTTGAACACGAAGTGCGTCAAAAATATTTCGACGGGTAGTTTCGGAAATCATCTTGAAGTGAATCAGTGCGCTGACTTAAACATCTTCACTATTTATTATGCCACATTTGCTTATGGCAAAATCCCAACCACGTCGCTTGCTATGTCTAGCCCGAACCGCGTAGAGCGATCAAAAACACAACTAATGGCTAACCGAACAACAATTAGCCATTAGCCATTAGCCATTAGCTATTTTCTACGCAGTTCTAAAACGCGCTAATTCCTCCCCAGTTTTCGCATCGTGAGCGTGAACTGTACAAACCAAACAAGAATCAAAAGATCGCGCGACGTGACCAACTTCCACCGGATCGGTTGCATCTTGAATTGGCGTCCCAATTAATGCTTCTTCAATTGGCCCTTTTGCACCTTCACCGTCGCGGGGGCCGACGTTCCAAGTCGTGGGCGCAATCATTTGGTAATTCTTAATTTTGCCGCCTTCAATTTCCACCCAGTGACACAAAGACCCCCGTGCCGCTTCAGTTGCACCCCATCCCCGACCATCTTTTTCTGTTGGTTTGATATACCAAGGATCGTTGAGTTTAAATTCGCGCAAGCAGCGTTCGGCTTCTCGATACAACTTGACAAGTTCGTGAACTCGTGCTAATTGCCGCAGGTGAATATTTGCCCCACCCATTTGTTTGAAAGCATCGAGAATAAACCCATCATAATGTTGCCAAGATTCCCCATGTTTTCCGCCTGCAACTAATTGACGCGCCAACGCACCTGCTTCTAATCTTCCTAAATCTTGGTGACGTACCGCAGTTGACCAAGAATAAGCATTCTCGAAATCTTTGGTATTTTTCTGAATCGGTTTAGTTGTCCGGTCGAAAGGATGAACGTCTGCGTTGCCTTCTTCATACCAAGCATGGGCGGTATTTTCGCGGGCAAAGGTATGATCCATTAATCGGTGAGTGTCGGTGAAACTGTCGTACACGCCACTCTTCATAATTACGGCAGAATTGCGACTTTCAATTGTCGGTTTTTGATATCGATCTTCGTGAGGTAAATATCCCCAAGTGACGTATTTGCCCACGCCTGCGCCATATTTATCTAAACCGATATCTAACCCCATGCGCCAATAGAAACCTAAATCGGAATTGGCATGATTGGGATTTTCATCAATCCACGCCATGAAGTCGTCGTAGGTTTTAATTTCTTCATAGCGTTCTAAGGAACAACCCAACCAAACTGGTTCTAACCAATTGGTTTTGAAATATTCCAAAATCGACCAAGCGCGGGTAATATCGGTTAAAGTCGGGGCGCACATAACGCCGCCGGGAACCATGTAACTCGAATGAGGCCATTGTCCGCCTAATAATGCGTAAATTTCGACGGGTTTGGCGGAAATTGTCACGCCTAATTCGTAGGATTTGCCGGTGAAGGCGGCGAAGCGTTTTACCGCTTCGTCGTAAAATGGACTGTGCTGGTATTTTTTATGGGTCAAGTCTATGGCAAATAAGCCGTAAAAATAGCGGGGAATGCTTTGAATCGTTTCCGCTAATTGACCTAAGTTTCTGGCTAAAATGGCGTTGCGGGGAACTTCCGTACCCCAGGCGGTATCTAATGCCCAAGAAGCACAAGTTAAGTGGGAACCGCCGCAAATTCCGCAAGCGCGAGGGGTGACAATTAATCCAGCTTGGGGGTCTTTTCCGCGTAAGATAATTTCAAATCCTCGGAACAGTTCGGCGTGCGTCCAAGCGTTGGTGACATATCCATCTTCGATTTCGACGCGGACATCTAAATCGCCTTCTACTCTCCCAACTGGGGAAATGTCTAATGTTTGTACTGGCATAGGTTGGTTGGTTGGTTGGTAATTGCTAATTGCTAATTGCTAATTGCTAATTGCTAATTGCTAATTTTTCTAGCCATTAGCCATTAGCCATCCTTGCTAATTGCTAATTGCTAATTGCTAATTTTTCTAGCCATTAGCCATTAGCCATCCTTGCTAATTGCTAATTGCTAATTGCTAATTTTTCTAGCCATTAGCCATTAGCCATCCTTGCTAATTGCTA
>NZ_BLAY01000259.1 GCF_020521235.1 Microseira wollei NIES-4236
TGGGGTTGCAGTCAGGGTTTTCGCGGTACGGCATTCTATAATCTTGGGTGAGAAATCTTTGGTGATCGAAGCCGTGCCCCTACTGGGATGGATGGGGTTGCAGTCAGGGTTTTCGCGGTACGGCATTCTATAATCTTGGGTGAGAAATCTTTGGTGATCGAAGCCGTGCCCCTACTGGGATGGATGGGGTTGCAGTCAGGGTTTTCGCGGTACGGCATTTGACAATTGTTTGGCATCTGTGCAGCCGAGAAAAAAGTGTAATATCTGAAATAAATTTAGTTTCTATCCGTCGCAAAACTAACTCAATTGGAGGCAACAATGACACCTACTCTTTTTGGTCGCTGGCAAACTCGCTTGTTACTCCTCGCTACAGTAGGAGGAATCGTAACGCTGCCTTTTTATCTAGGATATATTGGCTCTGGTGCAGGTTTAGTTTATTTTTGGGTATTGGGGTATGTAGCACTTTTTGGCATTTTCTGGGATGTGGTTTATATTTATATGCAAAAGTTCCGCTGGGATCGAGATTGGCCTGCTGCATTTCAACTTTTGGCGGGGATTTGGGAAGGAGTATTTATAATAAGTTTGGTCAAAACTATAGGGCTACCCTCTGTGCCAAAAGAGTTAACGATACCAGGGTTTGCTTTTCACTACAGTTTAGTTTGGCTGGCAGTTTTTATCGCATCTCAAAGCATCATGCGAATTTTGTTTCCCTTTTGGCGTTTTCGCGGGGGACAGTGGCTTTAGGAATTTTAGATTTTAGATTTTGGATTTTGGATTGTAGGTTGGGGGGATCGAACGAGAAACCCAACCTACATAGCTGTCGTATTTTTATTCAAAAAGTAGGTGTAATATCGTTGACCGTTGCATCGGAATTACGACCTGTAGGGGCTTTTCTTGCAATTAGCAAGCTGGCAATTAGCAATGTTGATATTTGTAACTGTTGACGTAGATTAAAGCTAAATTTTAAGCCGTCATACCAGTAGGAAGGATCGTACCAAGTGGGACTTGTGCCACCGACGGGGGTGCCAAATTCATAGGTGGGAGGTACATCAAAAATTTGTCGTGTTGGATGTTTTGGGATACCTGAGTTCGGTTCTTTACCCTGCCAATGTTTGTCGCCTTTAACAGTTTTAGCGCTCGTCCAAACATAATTAATTTTTCCAGTATCGCCAAACGTCAGACGACCTTTTGAAACAGAAATTGCTGCGATAAAAGGCGCTACGACGATCGTAAAAGCCAGCAGTGCAGCTAGCAGACGTAAAACAGTTTGACGGCGTAACATCAACTGCATACCAAAAAGGCACAGCCCTTCTTCTGGAACATTGTCCTCCTCAAAACAACTCACCACAACACTCACTCCAAAGAACACAAATGCCAGAGGAAACATCACCGATTTAGACAGATAGCCTAAACCGAGAACAATCCCAAATAAAAGGTAAGTCCTGCAATTAGCGGTTCGGTTTTGCATTTGCAGCAGCAAACCACTAGCCAGGTAAACACAGACTGCTGTCGCATTATCAGGTGCATCTAAATGAATCCCGATCCATTTCAAGGATACCCAGAGGAAAAGCGCATAGCCCATAATCAGCCAGATCCACTCAGGGATTTCCCGCGATCGCTTCGATGTCGTCTGCTGGGTTTTCCGTTGATACTTAATCAGCTGTTGCAGAAAAAAATCAAAGCTGGCAAATGCAACTAAGAAGATGAAGAGATTGACAAGTTTAACTACAAAAAATTCCCAATAGGGCGGAGGTTGAAGAATAGCGATAAAAAATCCCAGTAACCAAGAATATAAAGGACTCCAATAGGCATTGATAGCCGTATGCCAATCGCCTCTCAGGTAAGCATCGCCAATATCCAAATATGAAACTGCATCTTCTGAGGATAAGCTGAACCGATACGCCCATGCTTGCAGCAAGCCAACTAACAGACCTAAAACCCAGAAGATTAGTTTTAATCCAGTGGTTTGCCTAACCAGGAACTTAGCCAATTTCAACATTACACTTCATCCTAAAGTTTGAGAACAAGGACGCTGGTAATAGGTAATTTTCAAGAGTATACTGAGCCATGAATCCAATTACCAATTACCAATTACCAATTACCAATGTCACAAATTATAACTAGCAACTTGCGTTATTAGATATTTCCAAACAAGAAACCCAAAGGCGGGCGAGACGCCCACCCCACAAGATCCCACCCCACAAGAATTTTTGGAGAAGTCTATTGTGCAAAGTTTACCCGATGCCCAAAAGTTGGTTCAACAAGGCAGAAGCTTGTACGAAGGTCTAATAGACAACTACTGTATTCCACCAAGTCACAAACCGCTATAGTGTCGTTGCGTAAGTCCTGAATTTTTGCTGCCAGGATTACCGTCCTGAATCTAAAATTGATTCACACTGCCAACAAAGGGTTCTCGGTTAAGTTGTTCCAAGGCAATTCCTCTCAATTGCAGCAGGTTATTCCACTCACGATCAAGTGTAGAATTTGAGGGATTTTGCAGGCGAAGCTTAGCTAGATTGGCTATAGCATCATACCAAATTAGGTTATTAGCATAGACAATGTACTCCTGTGGTGAAGCTGCTTTCAACTGTTGCTCAAGAACGGGTGTTAGTTCAACTCGTTGCACCCATCCTTCCACAAAAATAGAACCAGATGATTTCTGCTCTGAGCAATAAAGTTTGAAGTACCAACGATAGGATTTGTTAATTTCTAAGACTGTTGCTGTAGGCGGAAGGGTAACACTAACGAAACCAGGGTTTCCAGGCAATGTAAAACTGGTGCGGTAAACATCTTTTCCCTCTTCCTCCTGCAATATAAACTCTCCCAAGGGTGCTTCTTGGGCAGAATAGGGAACGTAAAACCAAAAGGTGGGGGATGCTCTAAAACTGTTTTTCCCCAGTTATTAAAAGGCGCTAAAGCTGTCAGTGGTGGCTCTTTAGATAGCCAGGAGTTACGGCTTCCTCCTCCCGTGCGGCGACCAGATCTTCCTTCACCTGAAAAATCGGGTTTCTCCTGTGCGGTTTGTTTTGTCTGGGGTGTAAGAAGATGGTTAACTAATCCAGGAGAATTTGCCCAGATTGGCGCAGGGTAAGTTGTTAAACTAATAAATACCCAGGTAATAGGCATTATGGGCAGACTAGGTAACTTCATCAAAGTTAAATTGCGATTTAAAGTTCTAGTACTTACTACAATTACTTTTCTTTAAATCCCGCAAAAATTACTACGCTGCCGCTAGTAAATATTAAAGCTAATGCCGATGGGACGAGTGGTACCCAACCACCGTTGAGTAAAAATACTAAGCACAGTCGATATAAAGTGCCGAGTGCGATGCCATTAATTAATCCCAAGCGTAGATGCGATTCGCCCAAAGGGCGTTCGCGCCAGCGTGCGGTCGGCATATCCGCTTCGCCCAATCGCACATACCAACCTACTACGCCTCCCACCAAAGACCAACCCCAGATCCAAAAAATTTCACCCCAAGCACACCACCACCAAATCAAGGGTCGTCCATCTAGAACAGCGCTAATAATCTGACTGGTCATCTGTGCCTGAATCATCACCCCTGGCATTTTATCTTGCCAATTTCCGGTGCTGTAGGGTGTGGGAAAATAATCTTTAAAAGTTTGGGCTGTGGTGCCAATTAGAACAATGCGACCTTTAACTAAATTGGGTAGTTCAGCGTCAATTCTACCGCTCAAAATCTCCGTAAGCTCGATTGTTCTTGCAATTGAACGAGAGCGGTAATTAAGTAGCAATTGGTAACCCCGCGTATCTAATTCGTGGTAGCCACCTGTATCGGGTTTAAGTTTATTAAAAACAACGTCACCAATCTGCAAATCCCCTTGCGGGGTTCGTTTGTAATCGATACCCTTATCAGCTAAATAAACTTGTGCAACTTGGAAGCTGAAAGATGTATCCGTAATACAAAAAGACTTAGGATTGCTCGCCATTCCTAAAAAATGACGACGAATCGCGCCATCGGGGTCAACTGGAAAGTCGCTAAAACTTAGGCGGTCTTTTGGAACTTCCGCCGGTGGTCTAATACCGAGATGTTTGTCGGTTTCACCGACTTCACATACAGCAATCAAACGTTGATTTTGCTGTAAATAAGTGGCTAATTCTGGATGTTTTGGATCGACGGGAAAATCGCGATAAATATCCAAACCGATAACTTGCGGTTGATACTGCTGTAGTTTTTTTAACAATTGTGCAAGTGCGCGGTCTGATAGAGATGCACCTCTTCTTTCCTGGGGATTCTGGTTTTGAACATCTTGTTCTGTTACTGTTATTACCAACAGGCGCGGATCTGGCGCTTCGTTTGGTCGCGATCGCATTAGCTGGTCAAACGCTTGCAATTCCAAACATTGGAATAATCCTAGCGATCGCATCGCTATAATTAAAACAGTAACAGCTACACTGGCAATCAAAGGAATTGGCAATTGGCGGCGATTAATTCCCTTTAATTGTTGCCAAGTTGGCGGTATAAAAGCAGGATGTTGAAAAATTACGGGTAACCAACTCGCACAAGGAAATTCTCGCTCAAGTTCATCATGTAGTCGCTGTCTTGCTTCCCGCACTGCTAAATACAATGATTTACCGCCAGCAAATGCGCGAATAAAATGTTTTAAAAATTCTTGCGCGACGCGATCGGGTACTAATTCCCGCATTACAATCATTTGCGGAATTTGCAAATCGTCGAGTTGTCGCGCTAATCCTAATCCATCACAAGAGTTAAAAATTGCCAATTTTAACCCGCGTTCCACCGCTTTCCTCAAACCATACCACAACTCTTGAATCGTAATGCTGTCGGTAGGATTGATATAAATTCGCCCCGTTTCTCCCTCGGTTTCACTATGTCCAGCAAAAAATATAATATCCCAGGATTGTTCCCAAAGCTGATTGTTTATTTCCCGAGCTTGTGGTTCAACCAAAACAACGGGGTCGATTTGAGGTAAATTTTTTAACAAGCAAAGATCAGCATCAATATCAATCCCTTCTTTATGGCCTAAAATCACTAAGAGTTTGATGCAGGATTTCCGCGGATTTTTTTGCCTAAAATTCCCACCCGTTTTAGATTCTAAGGGACTTAAAGCCACTTCTGCTAAACGGTATCGTTCAAAAAAATCCCAGAGATGCCAAGGAAGTTTTTGCAGGTGAAAATCGTCAGTACGAATTAGAAATCTAATCGCTTCGCCCGGGTGTATTTCTTCGCGCAAGCGACTATCTATTTCGCGAAACGATTCAGATTTAAGCCATGAATTAAGATAAGATTGCAACTGATAAGCCGATTCGCGGCATTCTTTAAGCCGTTGATTAATGGAACCTTTATGGATAATTTTTTTGCTTTTAATTCGCGCAGGTGCGCCCAAGCTACGATATTTCTCCTGCCAGTGTTGTTGTAAACAAGCCGCGAGTTCTGGATTAGCAGGTAAGTTACCCTTGATTTTGATAGTTTGTTGTAAACTATACTGCCGTAAAGCATAGGGATTTACAGAGTTATCCCTATCTGCACCTATCTCTAAAGTGACGCGAAAACCCTCATGCTCAAAATCGCCATCCAGTTCTAGAACAACTAACTTGCTCATAGTTATTAGAGGCATTTTACCATACAATTTGTGAGTTGATGTAAGGAAAATGCCTGCTTACAATCTCAAATTATAAAGTTTTCAGTAATGCTAAAATCTCCTAGAGTGACTTTGACACCAAAGCTTTCTCCAGGTTCGCCGCTAAACTGAAATTCTAAGCTTTCGCTACCACCCGCCTCTGCTTGCATGACTGATGTGCCAGTCTCGTCAAATAATATAAGCTGTAGATGCGGTGGCAGTTTAGCTTGAGTACCTAAAGCGTAGACTTCGATTGAGATATCTATTTCTGACTGTTGAGTAGGTATTAATCCTACTAATAACGCGACTTGCTGACCTGCTTGTTCCAACTTTAGCAGTTTACCTCGCTCAATATTGGTTGCCGGTGATTGCCTAAAATTAAATGCTAACCCCGATGGGGGGGAATCAAACAATGCTTCTAGGGTTTGCCAACCAGTATCAAAGCTATTTTGTATCCATTTGCTGAGGTTGACTAATCTTGGCTGCGGTTGTAATGGCTGAAATTGGCTGATATGCGCTGGTAGTTCTGCGAGCGATCGCAACTGACTCAGCGGCAATTCTTTTGTCGTCACGCTATCAACAAATCCCAGTAATTTCGCCTCGCGCAATGATTCATTTAATTGTACCGCAACATAGCCTATTCTCTCTGTCCAAACTTCTTCTGGAATTTCCACAACCTCGGCTGTAGGTAATACAGGTCTACATTCTAACTTGCCGTAATTTGACACCAGCAAATCCGCCACATTCATTAACCCCTGCATTATCGGATCGTAACTATCGCTATGTTCCCAATCTGTCTCAAACTCCCGGTATTTCAAGTAAACTTCTACCGCATACACCGCCAAAGTATTCAAATAAACATGTTTTGCTTTATGCGGATGATAGTGATGTTGTCGAAATTCTTCGGCTTTAGCATGAGCGGTCAATCCTAGCGGGAGGGTAATGGTTAGAGGTGAGATGGATGCGTTCATGGTTTGTTCCTGCGTGAAAGTAAAATTCCCTGTAAGATGCTTGGAGAGAGCTTGTATTAGAATGATGGCAGATGCTGAGGATGCGCCTACGCAGGCTGTTGCCAACGCAGTTATTTATTCATCAGCATAATGTAAATTAGCTGTTGTTTTCCAGTTGAGCTTATAAATGCCCTTACCCGGATCAAGCTTAAAGCTAAAACCCGTTTTTACAGGTTATTATAAAAACGAGTTAGTTATTAACACTTGAGCAAGGTTTGCATTTCTTGTGGTTTAATTTCTTCTACCACAATTAAGGGTAAGGGTGTTACACGCTTCAAGGGATCTCGTTGCACTGCTGCTAATCCCTGACGCACTGCTGAGGTAATCTGGGTTCCTAATTCCTCGGTAGCGCGCTTTTGTTGCCGCTGCCATCCCTCAAAACTGGTAGCATAAAGAGGCGGTAAACGATTTAGTGCATAGGCAATAACTTGTGCTGGATTGATATATTTGACCAACTTTGGCGGCAGATTCATTAGTTGCCGACAGGTTTCTTGGGCAACTAATGATTCAAGTACGTTGCGATATTTGATAATTCGCTCTGTTTGTCCGGTGTCCATATTTCTTTCTGTTCAAATTCTACGCATTACTCTGGCTAAAGCGAGGTCTTTTATGTAAAATTGGTAAACTTTATCAAAAATTTACATGGCCAGGGAAAACGCGACTGGCTGGACGCTGTTATTCTAAATCCAAATAATCTTGGAAGTTAGAACGAAATTTGCTGCAAGATTTCTGGAAAAAACAGCTCAAAGTGGGGATTTTGATGCCAAAATAATTCGATATTTCTTCCCAGCTTTTGCCGGAAAACCTGGAGAGAGCGATCGCGCGAAAATTGGCATCGGGTCGATCTCGAATATGGTGCTGCCCAAAAATATTATCCGGGTCGTTTTCGATATACTCCTTCGTTTGTTCAAGTAAAAAGTCCGAACGAGGTTGGGGCAAATTTTCCAGTTGTGCAAGGGTCGGCAAATTTTGCACCATCGGCTCGCTAAATTCGCGACGGGACTCTATAACGAGTCGATCTAAACGGAAATTTACCCAGTTCATAAATTTTTGATTCTGACCTCGGCGAGGGTCGTATTGGTTAATATTTTGGCAGACATAGGCTAGGGTTTTAACCACGGCTTCTTCATAGATCAGTTCGTAAATTTGAGGTAAAAATTTCTCGCGATGGGGACGACAAAGCCTACCTGAAAGCAGAATGGCTTCTACCAGTTCTCCTAACAAGTGACGCCGTAAGTCAGTTTGAGAAGGATGTTGTTGTATTTCTAGTGCTAACTGTTTGAGCTTTTGGTCATCTAAAATTTTTCTAAACGCCTGATGTCGCAGTTCGCTAACCCAAGTTCTTACAGGAATTTGCGTCGGGTTGTAACTGTCGATTTGCTGACTTATGTCAGATAAAAGGTGTGCTGTGACTTGCTCGTAAATTTCTCTTTGAACCGGAGATAAAGGTTGACCCAGAAGCGGACGGCAAATTGTGCGCGAGCGCAAAATTTCCTCGACCAACTGGGTTAACACAAACTGACCCTTTTGGCTGTGCGCCTCCTGGTGTCGCGCTTCCACAAGAAGCTGTTCGAGTCGCTTGCTCATGATAAGTGAAAGCCTCCCAGGGAATACAACTGATGACATCTATCCAGAGAGAATCATCTCTCCTCCTTACCACTCTGTCTGCTCCACCAGCGGTTATGTATTTTGTTACATAACTTAATTTTTGAGCAGTTCACATAAAACAGCCATTTTTGGCACGAGTAACAGGCGAGGTTCACAAGCGAGGTAGTTCAAGCGAACTGAATCTCCTTTTCTGCAATACCAAAGAGGAAATTATGTCAGAGCAAAATCTGCCCGCTCAAAAGCAAATAATCAATGCCAATGAGGAAACCATGTCCGACCAAATCGCGCCTGATGACACAACAATCAACGGCAACCTTTTTGTAACTAAAACTGTCAGCATCGGCGCCTGCAATACTGACGCTAAATTACACATTTCCGAGCCATCGTTGAGAGGAAATATTAAATTGTTTGCCATCTCTGGAGTAGGACATGATTTTGGTTATGACGGTGGAACTGACAATTTCTTTGCCTTTGCTCATTACGGACAAGAAAGCGGACAAACAAAATTTGTCTGGCAAGCGAATGAGGCTTCAACTAGAGATTTGCTGACAATTAAAAACACAGGCAACATCGGCATTGGAACCTCTGCGCCACAGAATCGGTTACATGTTGTCGCGCCGGGAGGATTCCCGAACAATGTCCCCATCGTCGCTCAGAGTGTTTCTACATTTTTTGGAGCCAGAGATGCTGCCGGAAATGAAAGGTTTGCCATCAATTTAGACAGCGATGGTACCAGTTATCCGGTTAACTTCTATGACAAATATGATGGGACGTGGAGACACTCAATCAGCCTAAAATTAGGTAAAGTTGGTATCGGGACGACGAATCCACAATACGCTCGTCTTACGATCGAAGATGGGGCTGTTCCTTTAGCCTTCCGTGAAAGCGATCGCTCCCTAACTGAGGGGGGACTTTGGCGAATGCCTTTGGATGCTGGTATGTTGCGCTTTGATGTTAATACTTCGGCATCGGGAAATTTTTTACCCTATATTACTCCGCTGACGATGTTCCCCAATGGCAATGTCCACGTCGGTGGCACTTTAACCCAAGGTTCATCAAGGGAATTAAAGGAGAATATTGCCGAACTTTCTGGAAAAGAAGCCGTTGAGGCATTAGAAAAACTCAACCCGGTTAAATTCAATTACAAAGCAGATAGCGAAAAAAATCTGCATATTGGATTTATCGCAGAAGATGTTCCAGAATTGGTGGCAACCTCTGACAGAAAAGCACTTAGTCCGATGGATATCGTAGCCGTCTTAACTCAAGCGCTGAAAGAGCAACAAAAGACCATATTGGCATTAGCAGAAAAAGTAAAACTTTTGGAATATCAGACTGCGTAAACGAGTAGGGAACGGGCAAAATATTTTGTACAAGCTAACATTTTATGCTGGCCGTGCCCCTACAACATTCGCGAAGATTTTTCCGAGAAACAAAGGTGGATTTGCGTTGCGATCGCTGCGAGTAGGGAACGGGCTAAATATTTTGTACAAGCTAACATTTTATGCGCTGTGCTACTACAACATTCGCGAAGATTTTTCCGAGAAACAAAGGTGGATTGGCGTTGCGATCG
>NZ_BLAY01000260.1 GCF_020521235.1 Microseira wollei NIES-4236
GGAATGGTGGCGACAAATTGGTACAGTAGGGGCAGGGCATCCGAAAAACTTTGATTTGGTGACAAAACTTACTGCTGCCGTGCCCCTACTGCGGGAATGGTGGCGACAAATTGGTACAGTAGGGGCAGGGCATCCGAAAAACTTTGATTTGGTGACAAAACTTACTGCTGCCGTGCCCCTACTGCGGGAATGGTGGCGACAAATTGGTACAGTAGGGGCACGGCAGGGGAAAAACTTTGATTTGGTGACAAAACTTACTGCTGCCGTGCCCCTACCCCCTGTTGATTCGACTGAAAATGGCTATAAGTGGGAGGGATTAGAAAAACCGGCAAATTTCCCGATGAAACTATGGAATACCATCCAAAAATATTGGGGAGTTTATGACTATTCCCATGAAGTTTATCAAGGAATGCACGGCTGTCTTTCTTGTAAAGCTTGTGCCACTCAATGTCCGATTCATGTCGATGTTCCCCATCTAAAATCGAAATTTTTGGAACTGTATTACACCCGTTATCTCAGACATTGGCGCGATTACTTGTTTGGCAATATCGAAACCCTCGCCAGTTGGCAATCTTATGCACCCGATTTATTTAATTTTATAACTCAAAACCCCGTTTCCCACTGGTTGATTAAACAGTTTCTCGGTTTGGTCAATCCACCCGTACTAAGTTCATTGACACTCAAACAAGGATTGGCAGAAAGACAAGCACCAGAATTCGAGCCGAATAAATTATCTAATCTCAGTCAAGCAGAACGGGAAAATAGCGTCATTTTGCTGCAAGATGCCTTCACCAGCTTCTTTGAATCTCAATTGGTTCTCGACACCTATGACTTGCTTTCCCAACTCGGATATACCGTTTACATGCCGCCGTTTTTTGCTAGTGGAAAACCTTTGCATGTCAAAGGGTTTTTGCAACAATTTCGGACAATTGCTCAGAAAAATTCCCTGGCTATAACTCAGTTAGGGAATTTGGGAATTCCCATTATTGGCATTGAACCCAGCATCGTCCTTACCTATCGGGATGAGTATGTCAAAATCCTCGATGCAAAAGCAACCTTTCCCAGAGTTCAGTTATTGCAAGAATTTCTGGTAACTCAGCTTGAACGCCTGCCAAAAGTAGGGACTACCTGCGAATCCTATTATTTATTAGGACACTGTACCGAAAAGACAATTGCTTTAACTTCTCAACAGCAATGGCAGGAAGTTTTCCAAGCAGTTGGAATTCCTTTAACCTTGGTTTCCACAGGTTGCTGTGGCATGGCAGGAATTTACGGACACGAAGTCGAAAACTATGCTGTATCTAAGGGTATTTATCAGATGAGTTGGGGGCGACACATTCCATCTTCCCCAGAAGAGAGACAAAGACTTTTAGCCACTGGTTTTTCTTGTCGCTCTCAAGTCAAGCGTTTTGAGGGGTTTTTGCCTAACCATCCAGTGCAAGTTCTGTTTCAGTACGGGTTAAGTATCGTCTGATAGCTGGCTGAACACCGTAAAAACACGGTTGCGATCGCACAACTTAACTTACAAAAATCTTAATATAGCTTGTGTGTTAATACCTCGATGGTTACTGCATCGTCACCAGTCGCGAATTCATACAAACTGTTAATTTTTGTAACATAATGACGCAAATAATGGCAAAGCCAAAAACTATATTATCAATCGATTCACCAGGGTTAATCAAACAATTCTTCACTCTTTTCTTACCGATTTCAGCACTGGCGGGCAGTATTTTGGGCATTGTTTACCAAGCCGAGGTGAAATCAGATAGAAAAGCCATAGAAATTAGAGAACAACGCAATGTAGAACTGCCAGCTAAAAGCATTGCGAGCGATTTCAGTTCGGTGGTATCGGACTTAAAGTTTTTAACCGCACAAAATGAGCTGAAAAGGCTGCTAGAAGAACCCGAAAGCCAACGAAGTCGGCGAGGGATGGGTCAGGAATATTTAGCTTTTTCTCAATATAAAAATATCTACGACCAAATCCGATTTCTAGACACTGCTGGTCAGGAAATTGTCAGGGTTAACTTCAACAACGGCAAGCCTAGTATCGTACCCGAACCAGAACTGCAATCTCAAGTTAAACGCTATTGGTTTAATGACACATTGAAGCTGAATCAAGGAGAAATTTTTGTTTCACCCTTAGATCTTAATGTGGAACGCGGAAAAATCGAGCAGCCACTCAAACCCATGATTCGTTTTAGCACGCCTGTATTTGATAGTGAGGGGACAAAACGGGGAATTGTAGTACTCAACTATTTGGGTGCAAACCTGCTCGACAATTTTCAGAGAGCTTGCGCTGCAACCTTGGGTCAATGTATGCTCCTAAATGCCGATGGATTTTGGCTCAAATCTGCCGAACCACAAGATGAATGGGGATTCATGTTACCCGAGAGGAAAAATAAGACATTTGCCAAACAATTTCCCGAAGCTTGGCAGAAAATGTCTGGGAATAATCAGGGACAATTTGAGACAGCAGATGGGATGTTTACTTATATTAGCGTCTATACTCTCAGGGAAGATCAAAAATTCAGTAACGGGTCGATTAAAGCCTTTGGTTCCAGGCTGGTTCAGGTTGACGCTAAAGCCTATAAGTGGAAGATTGTTTCTCGCGTAACGCCAGAAATTTTGTATGCCAAATCTCAGCAATTGCTGGTTAATTTCCTGCTGATATATGCAGGCTTAGTTGTTGGTATTGGCATCGTATCGGCGTGGATAGTACGCGTTCGCAAGAGCAATCAAATAGCACAGGAGGAGTTAAAAGAATCTGAAGCTAGACTGCGAGAACTACAAGAAGGAGAAGAATTGCTGAAGCGCCGCCTTTCTAGCCAAATTCGCAACTCGCTTGACTTGGATGCAATCTTAAAAACTGCCGTGGAAGAGATTCGCGATTTGCTGCTAATTGATCGCTGCCAGTTTTTCTGGTATAAAACCGATGGCGAGCAAGTTTACTGGGAGGTAATTCGGGAAGCGAAAAATCCTGAATTGCCCAGTTTAATTGGAGTTTATCCAGCCAAAGAAATGGGTTGGCGATTAGAAGATGTTTTAGCAATGGGAATGCTGCGAGTTGATGATATTGGCACTCTCAGCAACCCTATGGGACAAAAGTGCTTGGGTTTGTTGGGTTATACTTCGCTATTGGCGTTACCCGTGCAAACCCACTCTGGTGTTGTGGGGATGGTTAGCTGCGGTAACATTAGGGAAATTAGACACTGGCACGATCGCGAAGTCGAGAGCTTACAAGCAATTGTAGAACAACTTGCGATCGCTATCGACCAAGCCGAACTTTACCGTCAAAGTCGCGCCAGTGCTGCTTTAGCAACAGCACAAGCAGAAAAACTCCAACAAGCTTTGCACGAGTTGCAACAAACCCAAGCGCAACTGATTCAAACTGAAAAAATGTCCGGTCTAGGTCAGCTAGTTGCTGGAGTTGCCCACGAAATTAACAATCCAGTTAACTTTATCTACGGGAACCTCACCCATGCCAACACTTACGCCCAAGACTTACTCTCCCTCATACAACTCTATCTGCAAAATTATCCCAATCCCTCTGACGACATCCAAACGTATATCGAAGAGATAGAATTGGAGTACCTGACGGAAGATTTTCCCAAAATTCTCTCTTCGATGAAATTGGGAGCTGAACGCATCCGTCAGATTGTACTATCCCTGCGGAATTTCTCTCGATTGGATGAAGCCCAAATGAAACCAGTAGACATTCACGAAGGCATTGATAGTACGCTGTTGATTTTGCAAAATAGCCTCAAAGAAAAATCAGATCGTCCCGCTATTGAAGTGATTAAAGAGTATGGCAACCTGCCTTTGGTAGAATGCTACGCCGGTCAGATAAATCAAGTATTTATGAATATTTTAAGCAATGGAATTGATGCGCTAGAACAGCGTCATGGCTCGTCAAAAATTGATGACCGATCGCCTACTATTCGGATTCGCACGCAAGTGTTAAATACCCATTGGATTGCAGTGGGAATTGCCGATAACGGAGTGGGAATGACCGAAGCAGTGAAGTCAAAAATATTTGACCCTTTTTACACCACAAAACCCGTTGGCAAAGGCACGGGGTTGGGACTATCTATCAGCTATCAAATTGTAGTGGATAAGCATGGAGGGGTGCTGCGATGCGTTTCCGCACCCAAACAAGGAACAGAGTTCATTATTGAAATTCCAGTGCGACAAAATTGTCAACTGGGATCTTGCTAATAGCTCATTGCTAATTGTTAATCGGATTTTTACTATTAACGATTAGCGATTAGCGATTAGCCAAAAACCCAGATTATCACCCCAAGTAATTAACCGTTCGTAGTAGGCGCTTGGGCGCCGCCCCGCCCCGTTCGTAGTAGGCGCTTGGGCGCCGCCCCGCCCGATTTCTGCGAAAGTTTTGCACTATTCCGAAAAATTCCCAATATTTCACTCAGTGAGGGCGTTTGAGAATTCCCGCGATTAGCATTTAACCCAGAATTGGGTCAAAATTATCGCTTTAAAATCAACCTTTCCCAGGGTTCAATTATTGCAATAATTTCTGATATATCCGCGCTGAACTCAGCCTTTACCCAGGATAATTGCCTATAAAAAATTTTTAGGTATCCCGTTTGACAATTTGATCCCCAAAAGCCTTATTATTTAAAATGACACTGTAAGGAAAAAACAGCCGCTTTAGCTTATTTTAAGCAAGGGCAGCCAATTTTCCCACGGGTTGGGCTGCCTTTAACACTGGTTTCCACAGGTGGCTGTGGCATGGCGGGAATTTACGGTCAAAAAGCCGAACACTATGCCGAATCCAAAGGAATTTATCAGATAGGTTGGAGGCAAAAAAATCCACCAAAACTAAAAGCAAGACAGCGTTTTTTAGCGACTGGCTATTTGACGCGATCGCCAGGGCAGCGGTTTGATGGTTTTGTGCCTAACCATCCAGTGCAAATTCTACTAACGTAAGTTGCTAGTTATCTCTCTGCTTGCGGCTAATGGCTAATGGCGTTCCCAGGCAGGAGCTGTGGGAACGAGGCTAATGTCAATAACAATGCTATATTAGCAATTAGCAATTAGCAATTAGCAATTAGCAACGCAGTTTATAAGTAGCAGCTTGGGTTACTATCTCATCTGAATTGACAGAGGCATTATGGAAGATTCCCGCTTAATCGTGTACCACAAGCAAGGCTATAGTGCGCGCACCCTGTTTTTACGCCTAAATGATACAGTGTGCCATCCCAAAGGATTACCTTCGTTATCGCAAGTTTGTGAAAGCCACATAGAAGAAGGTCAAACAGTCACCTACCCGTCTACATTAATTGCCGATACTGAAAAGCAATTGGGATTATCTAGCGGGATGCTCGAAATTGAAGGAGAATTTGAGGCAGAAGTCGATGCGCCTGAGAGTCCAATTCATGTTTATCTAGCTCGTTGTACAACAACTGACCCACCCTATCAACAGATAGAAAATAGTGCAGGAAAGTTTATCGCCCTCACAGAAGCGCGTAGCTTACCACCGGCGGAGTTGGAGTTATTAAGGCTGGCTTATTCCTTCGTGATGGACGATTAGAATATCAGGACTTATATCATGTCCTTAGGCATCGGTTGCGTTTAGCTAGCTCTTGTGCAAGTGAGCAGGTGTGCAGGTGGGAAGGAAAAAAACAGTTTTTGCACAATCGACTATATACAACCGATGCTAGCGGACTTGATATGACACCACATATGGTGGAAATGGTGCGTTACACAAGCTTAACGCACCCTACATATACAGGAATTAGGCACGTCGAGGCCAGAAACTACCTTCTGAATCAAAACCAGTGACAAGTTGCCGAACATTTTCCCGTAATGCTGCAACAAAGTACCCACCTTCTTGTACAAATAGGGTTGGCAACTTCAGGGACCGGATTGTGCTGCCGATTTCATAGTACGATGTAGACTCAAGGGTAAAGCAACCCAAAGGATCGTCTTTAAATGTATCGTAACCAGTTGCCACGACCAAAACATCTGCCTTGAAATCGGACACTCTTTGGAGGGCTATTTGTAGGGCGTTTAAATAATCAGCTTCACCACTCCCTGCTGGGACTGGAATGTTCAAGTTATATCCTTCTCCATCCCCCGAGCCAATTTCTGCTTGAAAACCTGTATAAAAAGGATAAAAGTTGGTCGGATCGCCGTGAATCGAGATAGTTAAAACATCGCTGCGCTGATAAAAAATCTGCTGGGTGCCGTTACCGTGATGCATGTCAATGTCCAGAATTGCCACCCGATTGAACTTTTTGCGAAGTTCTTGGGCAGCGATCGCTGTATTATTCAAAAAGCACATCCCCATCGCCATATCCCGACAAGCATGATGTCCGCTAGGTCTGCACAAAGCATAGACACCAGACTCTCCCGCTAGTATAGAACCAGCTGCTGCGATCGCCGCCGAGGCACTTCCCAAAGCTTTTCTCCAGGTGTATTCCCCAATCGGTGCTGCACAATCAGCAATGTACCATCCTGCTAAAGCGACAGGATTTTGGTTCAAATTAGCCATATGGCGGTTGGGGGAAATGTTAGGAAAAATCTCGGTATTGGCATCGGGCATTTTTGACCAATTTGACCAAGCATTCTCCAGATAGTCAATATAAACAGCATCGTGTACGGCAAGGATTGATTCGCGCGGTGGTAGCTGGGATGTGAAAGCGATGGCGCAATTTGCATCTTCCAGTCCGAACAGAATTTCCCATCCCCTTTGGGCAACATCCGGGTGTTCCACAAAGCGCCCTCGGCGGAGGAATTGCTCTGGACTAGGAGCGACAAAATATGGGCTGACGATAGTTTTCATATTCTCAGGACTTATATCATGTCCTTAGGTATCGGTAGGGAGCATGTCAGGTTTGTAAATTTACGCCGACACCCTAAAGGGTGCGGCTATACAAACGAAGCCCGCCTTCGCGGGCTAAAGCTTTTAAAGCCTGCTCTGGCAGGCTTTGTTTGTGTAGCGACACCCTTTAGGGTGTCGGCTACAAAGTTGACATGCTCCCGTATCGGTAGTGTATGGATGGCTAATTGCTAATTGTCAATTGCCAAAAGAGCAGCCATTAGCGATTAGCTATTAGCAGTTACACAACCGTTGCCTAAGGACATGATATTACGCAAAGAAACCCGGTTTCTAGGAGCGTCATGCGTAATTCCTGATTCTGTATACAGGCGATTTGGCATCGTAATCAAACAGCCATTTAAACTGCAAGTCTCCCAACCAAGTAGGCGTTAGCCGATATATCCAGTTTCGCAAGAAACAACCGATAGGTGAATCTGTCTGACCCAGCTTTCCGACTTGTCGGGATACGGTGAAAACTTTCTCAACTCTTTGACTGCGACTTTGTTCAAATTGACGCAATCTTGCAGAGATATCTTCCCCTGTTTCTTGTCCGACAATTAAATATTTGACCAACTCAAAACAGTCTTCAATTGCCATGCATCCCCCCTGACCGAGGTTTGGTTGAACTGGATGGGCAGCATCTCCAATTAATGTTACCCGACCGCGACCCCATTGCATTCCTTTGGGTTCGCGGTCAAAAATATCATCTCGATAAATGCTTTGTTCGTCTAAAGTTTCGATAATTGCCGGTATGGGGTCGGCATAGGATGAGAAAAGCGCTTGCAGTGCTTTTTTAGCACCACCGACAGCTTCATCGTTACCACCCGCTGCGGTATTGCTGAATCCGTAGAAAGCAAACCTGCCCCCCCCGACATCAAAGTATCCAAAGCGATTACCGCAACCCCATAATTCTGCCCAAGTGTAACGTTCGTCAAGGGGCAGGTCTTTTTTATAGAACCATCCCCGCCAGCAACACATGCCGCTGTAAATCGGTGGTTCTGACTGTTCCTTGCCTTCTAGACGCGATCGCACCTTCGAGTATAGTCCATCAGCACCAATCAGAACATCGCCCCAAGCTTCCCGCCCATCAGCAAACAATACCTGAATCCCGTCAGGTGTTTGGCAAAAGTCTGCGAAAGCGGCATTAGTTCGTACAGTTCCCTCCGGAAGGGCATTGTAAAGGATGTGCTGAAGTTCCGGGCGCAACAGGCAAACTCCCAAATCCTCAGCTTTGACAAATTCAGGAGAATTGAGATAGAGAAGCGTTCCTTTGTCGCTGAAAAATCCTCCTTTGAGAATCTTTCCTCCTCGTTCGTAAAGGTGCTGGAGTATCCGTCCTTCCCAAAGTTGTTCGTAAATCCGCATGGCATTCCGTTGGATGAAAATGCCCCCAGGCCCCGATAGCATTGAGTCAAGGTCTCGCTTTTCGTAAAGTTCCACTTCGATGCCGGCGTCAAGACAAGCACGCGCACAAGTTAGCCCTCCAATTCCACCACCGATGATAATTGCCTTTAAGGCTGTATCTGTTGTCGTTATTTCCTGCATCGCCATATACCAATTTTTCTCTCTTGTTTTAATTTAGCGACTTATCGCCCCTAGCAAAGCGAAATCGGCACGGCGACCTTCTGCAAGAGGGTGATTGGCCCCCAGTCTTTCAAAATCTTCATTTGCTCATAATTTCTGACTAAAAGCGCCCCCGCGAAGCCTAATGAATTGACAGAAATTGACTCGAATTCCTCTTGACTTCGGGGTACAATTAGCATCCATTTCCGCGTCGCTAAAAGATTGTACGCACCGGGTTGGTCGCCATTGTTTAATCCCAGGGTTTGGAGCAAGTTGCGGTAGCATTCTAGCGTAGAAGCAGCTTGTAACGGAGACTGCAACCAACTAGGGTCTAACTGTGCAAAAGCGTGTCGGAAAGGAAGACCCGGTATTGTGCCAATTGAATCCTGAAATTTTGCCGATGCCAGCAAAGGTTCAATGGGTATCTGCACACCATTGGGTACAAGTGGTAGGGGAACCAATTGCAAGTGCTTGTGTCGCTGACTAGCACCGGCAATCTTTCCCCCATTGTAAAATGCTAAACCGTCAATTTCCGCCAAACATGCCCACATCGCCTCAAAATCTGGCAAAGTCAGCCAACTTTCCTGTTCCTCAAACTCACGGGTAATGATCAGCAGGTGATAATCTACTACGTTGAATTTATTGAAGATACAGACATGGGTATCGGAGATATCTGTAACGAACAGATCCTCATCATAGGGCAGAAACGGGTTAAAGTCCTTGCCTGAATTAGCAGTTTCTTTGTTTTGTTTCTGCTTCGCTTCATCCTTCCGCGCCAAGTTGGATAATATTCGCACCAGGAAGCGAACGCCATCTTGTTCTACAAACTCGTACTCTGTCGGAATTGACAGCAGTGCGCCGCATTGGATGGCATGTTCGGTTCGCTCTATGACTTTTGTCCACAACCTGCCCGGTTTCAGCACTTTTAAACCTCCGCCCGCTTGTATTTGCTTGCCTCAATTTAACAAATATCAATTATTGTTACCGAATTAGTTAGTCTTGAACCCCTATTAGCATTTAGGGCGAAAATAGAGATACCTACAATAGGCGGGGAAATGCGCCTTGGTGGCGCCTAACATTTCTCGCCCATAGCTACAACCAGAGGTGGAATATGTACACCTTTCCAATTGCTCACCCCATAACCTACATCATCGTCAAAATCTCCGTGCTGATTTTGGCATTGCTGGTGTGGTGGATCGTCACTGCTGCCCCAGTCACATAGGTACGATTCGGCTTTTGGGGCACGGCATTCTACAATCTGGGGTAGAAACCACAACTGATATCATGTCCCTTCGCAACGGTTGTGTAACTGCTAATAGCTAATCGCTAATGGCTGCTCTTGGAGGCAATTGACAATTAGCAATGAGCAATTAGCAATT
>NZ_BLAY01000261.1 GCF_020521235.1 Microseira wollei NIES-4236
CAGCCTGCTCCTAGTTCCCAGGCTCAGCCTGCTCCTAGTTCCCAGGCTCAGCCTGCTCCTAGTTCCCAGGCTCAGCCTGCTCCTAGTTCCCAGGCTCAGCCTGCTCCTAGTTCCCAGGCTCAGCCTGCTCCTAGTTCCCAGGCTCAGCCTGGGAACTAGATTATAGAGGCTCAGCCGAGGCGGAGCCTCCCTAAAGTAAGTGCCATTCCACCCTAATACTGACTAGCCAACCAAAAGTTTTTGCTCGTAATCATCTCGATCCCGATGGTGCAGCGGCGCAATTTGCAATCCCAGATCCACATCCTCAATCGCTCCCAGTTTATCACCTAGTGCAAAACGAGCCAATCCTCGGTTAATATAAGCCGAACTCAGATTAGGATCGAGTTGCAAAGCATGGTTAAAATCTGCAACAGCTTGGTTAATCTCTCCCAATCTGTAGCGAATAAATCCCCGGTTATTATAAGTTCTGGCATCCTTGGGATTTAGCTGCAAAGATTGGTTAAAGTCGTTAATGGCTTCCTGTTTATCTCCCAAGTCCGAACGCAGCAAACCCCGGCTAACATAAGCTTCGGCTAAATTAGGATCTATCCGCAATGCTTGGTTAAAATCTGCCAAAGCTTGCTGAATTTTTCCTTGGTTTCTGTAGGCAAGTCCCCGGTTATTATAGGTGGCTCCATGGTTGGGATTGTGTTCCAATGCTCGATTAAAATCTTCAATTGCGCTTTGTAAGTCTCCCCGGTAATAGTAAACCAAACCTCGGTTATAGTAGGCATTCGCTTTTTTAGGATTGATAGAGAGCGCCTGGGTGTAATTTTCAATCGCTCCCTGACTATCTCCCATCACCGCGTAAAGATTCCCCCGGTTATTGTAAGCTTCGGCATCGACCGGATCGATTTCTAGCATATGGTTATAATCTTCAACTGCTTCTTGCTTTTTGCCTAGTTTATAGCGGGCAAAAGCTCGGTTGTAGTAAACATCTGTCAATTTGGAGTTAATTTCTAAGGCTTTTTCGTAATCTTCAACCGCCGCATTATTTTCGTCTAAGTGAAAGCGAACCAGAGCGCGATTATTGTAAGCTTCCACTAAGTACGGATCGATTTGTATCGCCAGACTAAAATCTTCAATCGCTCCTTGTTGATCGCCTAATTCAAAGCGAGCCATTCCTAAATTGTTGTAAGCTTCTGCCAAGGAAGGATTAATTTTTAGAGCTTGTTTGTAATCGGCAATGGCTCCTTCTTTATCTCCCAATTTAAACCTGGCAATCCCCCGACTCAGGTAAGCTTCAGCTAGGT
Organism: Microseira wollei NIES-4236; assembly: GCF_020521235.1. GTDB lineage: Bacteria > Cyanobacteriota > Cyanobacteriia > Cyanobacteriales > Aerosakkonemataceae > Microseira > Microseira wollei. The sequence continues at coordinate 1,293 of NZ_BLAY01000261.1, forward strand.
GAGGATCGAGCTGTAAAACTTGGTTAAAGTCTGCGATCGCTAGCTCATGATCTCCCAACTCAAAGTGCAGCATCCCCCGATTGATGTAAGCTTGAATAAACTCTGGAGTCAGCTGTAAAGCTTGGTTAAAATCGCAAATTGCTTCGAGTTGCTCTCCTATAGCGCGCCGCGCATTTCCCCTACTGTTGTAAGCAACTGCATATTGCGGATCTATTTCCAGCGCTTGGTTAAAGTCTTCAATCGCTGCTTGATAGTCGCCTAATTCATACCGTGCTAGTCCCCGATTGTAGTAACCTTTTGCACATTTTGGCTCGATTTGCAAGACCCGCTCGAAGTTTTCAATAGCTTCTTGATAGTTTCCTTCTCTAGCTCTTGCCGTTCCTTGGCTCAAACATTGCTCAATAGTCATCTTTTCTTCTTCCTGGTAGTGACCTGGCAAATTTTTTTCTGCTTCTTGCTTTAATAATTTTTTAACAATCATAGTAAGCCGTTCCTGATGAAGTAATAGTTTGTAGAGCAGATGCTTGTTGTTTTGAGAAATTACCCAAGCCACAGTATCTGCGAGTGGGTTAAAGCTGAAGCACGCAATTTTGGCGTATACTCTTACAGCAGAATTTTCACCGAGCAGGGTGGCGAGGTTCTGAGTCTTGCGTTAACGATTCAGGCTGATTATCTGGACACTTAGCTCGATTTGTTGGCAGCTCCTCGGTGAATACACTGTCTATCTTGGCAGAAGAATCACTTAATTTCTCACGCTTTACTTAATCTTTAAATCTAATTTTGTTTGTCTTTACAAAAAAGTAATGATGGGGCATGGATAGTAATAAATATTACAGATGCCCCAGGCTTTATGCCCTATGTCCGGGAGAAAATATAGATTTTCTGAGTTTCCAGGCGATCGCAAACCGAGGAAGGTAACCGATCGATCGGGAATGTTTGACGATCGAGTTGTACCTGCAAGCTGGTGAGGGGGTCAACACCGGGGGAAACGAGGAATTCCAGGTGGTGGAGATCTGACCAACTCACGAGGTTGTCTAGCAAGCGAGCGATCGCTTGTAGGTAAGGATGGTTTGGTTGGCGATACCAGTCGGGGGTTGCCAAATTCGGTTGATCGAAGCCCAAGTGGAAAGTCAGGGAAGATTGACCGAATAGAGCGATCGCTACACTCCGCGCTTCTTCCTGCAACAGCAAGTGGAACTGCGCCGCCAAATGGCGCACTTTTTCCAACCTCTCGTAGCGTTGAGCGATCGACTGGTCTTCATCCACCCATGCTACCGCCACCGTCACCAGATAAGTCTGCAACAGCATGTGACCCAGCTTCTTCGCCTTGGTCGCCAGATAGATCGAATTATAGGTATTCGCCTCGATCAGTAGCGGTACCCGTTCCACCACTTCCAAACCGTAGCCCTTCACCCCGGCAATTTTACGGGGATTATTGGTAATCAGGCGAATTTTGTGAATTCCCAGATCCGTGAGAATTTGCGCCCCCACGCCGTAGTTCCGCAAATCTGCTGGGAAACCCAGCCGTTCGTTAGCTTCCACCGTATCCAGCCCCATATCCTGCAAAGAATAGGCTTTCAACTTATTAATCAAGCCGATACCCCTGCCTTCTTGTCGCAGGTAAACCACAACGCCCATCCCGGCTTTCTCGATTGTATTGAGTGCCGATAGCAGCTGCATCCGACAGTCGCAACGCAGGGAACCCAAAGCATCCCCCGTCAGACATTCCGAGTGCATCCGCACCAACACCGGCTGATTTTCAAACCCAGCGGGGTCACCCTTAACAATAGCCACGTGTTCGGAATTATCCAACGTATTGCGGTAAGCGTAAATTTGGAAATTACCGAACTCGGTAGGTAAAGCCGCCACCGTCTCGCGACAGACAAACCGTTCGTGCTGGAGGCGATAGCTAATTAAATCCGCGATGCTGATAATTTTGAGTTGGTGAGTTTGGGCGTATTCGATTAACTCGGGTAACCGCGCCATCGAGCCGTCGGGGTTCTGAATTTCGCAGATTACCCCTGCCGGGTATAACCCAGCTAGTTGAGCTAGGTCAACCGCTGCTTCCGTATGTCCGGCGCGTTTAAGCACGCCTCCATCTCTAGCGCGCACTGGGAAGATGTGACCGGGGCGACGCAAATCTTCTGGGCGCGTGGTGGGGTTAATCGCGACTTGGATCGTGCGCGCGCGGTCTTCTGCCGAAATGCCCGTCGTTACCCCCAACTGAGGACCAGCATCGATGCTGACGGTGAAAGCAGTTTGATTGCTGTCGGTATTGTTGGTGACCATCAACGGCAGGTCTAATTCATCCAGGCGCTGACCCGTCATCGCCAGACAAATTAACCCCCGCGCATTTACCGCCATAAAATTAATCACGTCGGGGGTAGCGAACTGAGCCGCGCAGATCAAGTCGCCTTCGTTTTCGCGGGCTTCGTCATCCACTACCACGATCGCTCGACCCGCCTTAATTTCTGCCAGCGCGCAGTCAATTGAGTCAAACTGAAAAGATCGATCGGACAAGTTTTGCGGCGATTCCACAGATTAGTTCCAGTCAATAAATTTTAAGTTTTTTTTAAAGCTTTCCATCAAGTTAGACAGGTGCAAACCTCTAACTTTGTATTAGTGTAGGAAAGCCGATGGGGATTGCTGCTCTTGGTGACATTTCCTTGCTTAGAGCCGGGAAAGGTTGCCCGTTTTTAGCTGCCTTATCCCACCCTACCTTGTTTCTAGGCACCTTGAACGGGTGCGATCAAAACCTGTTGGTGATGAACCAGACAAGGACAACTCCCTACCAACTAATTATGACTACGATATTGCCCGACAATCCAGTTTGGAAGTAAGCAACAAGTGCATAACGGACAGGGATATTCGGCATAAATGCTACTGGGCAATTCTTGAGTTTATTTCCCCAAGGTTCGTCTACAAGTCCAAGCACCTTGTACTATGGATTGTTGACTTGCGATCGCTCCACCCCAAAGGTTGCGGCGAGCGCAACTACGGGCACGGCATTCTACAAACTTTTGATCGAAATCAAAACTGATTTTACGCCATGCCCCTACTACGAACGACGGCGCCCAAGCGCCTACTACGAACGACTGGGCGTGAAGCTATCGCTATCGCGGAGCGCGAATCGCCCGGAAGGCAAGTCTGGTGACCAACGCCACCACCTCTGGCAAGCAACAATGTTGTCTACCGTGAAAATGCCAGGGAGCGCAGTTGCCTTAATACTAATTGTAGTTCCCAAGCCAAACCGTGCTTTTAGTACTACAATGCAGCAAAAGTTTAACTATTTTGAACCACAAGTTTACAAGGGTCAAGTGTTATGGGTGATTTAGGGCGCGTTCCAGTTGGAATTATCGGCGCGTCGGGTTATGGGGGAGTCCAGCTGGTGAGGCTGTTGATGGATCATCCCAGGGTGGAATTGGTTTACTTAGGCGGTGAAAGCAGTGCTGGAAAACCATTTTCCGATCTTTACCCCCACCTGGTAAATCTGGTCGATCTGATCGTCGAGCCAATTGATTTAGAAAAAATTGCGGCTCGCTGTCAAGCGGTGTTTCTTTCCCTGCCTAATGGGTTAGCGTATCAGATCGCGCCGGAACTGTTGGCTAAAGGATGCAAGGTATTGGATCTTTCGGCAGACTATCGCTTTACCGATTTGGATACTTATACCACTTGGTACGGAGGCGATCGCCATGACCGAGAAGTAGCATCCACTGCTGTATACGGCTTACCGGAATTGTACCGCGATCGCATCGCCCAATCCCAGCTAATTGGATGTCCCGGTTGCTACCCCACCGCCAGCCTGCTGGCGCTTTCCCCCCTGCTCAAACAAGGTTTAATCGTCCCGGACACCGCGATTATCGATGCTAAATCCGGCACATCGGGCGGCGGACGCCAAGGCAAAATCAACCTACTGCTTGCCGAAGCCGACAACTCTTTGGGCGCTTATAACGTCGGGCGTCACCGCCATACCCCGGAAATCGAGCAAATTTGTAGCGATTTAGCCGGACACGAAGTCACGGTACAATTTACACCCCACCTGATCCCGATGGTGCGCGGTATTTTGGCAACCGTTTACGCCACCCTCCGCGATCCCGGTCTGGTGCGCGAAGACTTAGTGACTATTTATACTGCATTTTACCGAGGAGCGCCTTGGGTAAAAGTCCTGTCCAGCGGAGTTTATCCCCAAACAAAGTGGGCGTGCGGCAATAACAATTGTTACATCGGGGTCGAAGTGGACGCCCGTACAGGACGGATCATCGTCATGTCAGCAATTGATAACTTAATCAAAGGTCAATCCGGTCAAGCCATCCAATGTTTAAACCTGATGATGGGTTGGGAAGAAACTCTGGGATTGCCCCAGTTGGGCTTTTATCCTTAATCGGGCAGAGAAGCAGGTGGGATCCAGGGGCAGGTGGGCAGGTGGGCAAGTGTGAGAAATTTGACGTTTTTGCCCTAGTTTCCACGCTATGAGCAGGTTAAATGCAGACACAGCCAGCCTGCACCTGCCCACCTGCACACCTGCACACCCGCACACCTGCCCTACTTGGGTCCTAACCCAACTGCACCGGCATAAACCGCTTGGTCGCCCAATTCTTCTTCAATTCGCAGCAGGCGGTTGTATTTAGCAACTCGTTCGCTGCGACACAAGGAACCCGTTTTGATTTGACCCGCACGAGTCGCCACCGCCAGGTCGGCAATCGTGGTATCTTCGGTTTCGCCGGAACGGTGGCTGATGATGGAACGATAGCCGTTGCGGGTTGCCAGGTCGATGGTTTGTAGGGTTTCGGTTAACGAGCCAATTTGATTGAGCTTAATCAAAATCGCGTTACCGGCTTTTGTCTCGATGCCTTTTTGTAACCGCGTGGGGTTGGTAACAAACAAGTCATCGCCTACCAATTGAACGCGGGAACCGATTTTATCGGTTAGCAGCGTCCAGTGTTGCCAATCTTCCTCGTGCAACCCATCTTCAATCGAAACAATGGGATATTGCCCTACCAACGTCCCCAAATACTCGATAAACTCTTCTGGGGCGTGGGCTGACCCATCATAAACATATTGACCCTGTTTATAGAATTCGCTCGCGGCGACATCCAATGCGAGGGCGACTTCTTCGCCTGGTTTATAGCCTGCTTTCTCAATTGCAGCTACCAGCAAATCCAAAGCCACCTGATTCGACGCTAAATTAGGCGCAAAGCCGCCTTCATCCCCCACACCAGTCAGCAAACCTTTATCATCCAACACCTTGCTGAGGGTAGCGAATACTTCCGCCCCCCAGCGCAGCGCTTCCCGGAACGAAGGCGCCCCCACCGGGACGATCATGAATTCTTGAAAATCGACGTTGTTAGCTGCGTGAGCGCCGCCATTGATGACGTTCATCAACGGAACGGGTAACAAATTTGACAAAGGCCCGCCCAAGTAGCGATACAGCGGGATCGTCAACGCAGCGGCACTCGCTTTCGCGGCGGCGAGGGAAACCGCTAGAATCGCATTGGCTCCCAGATTGGATTTATTTGGGGAACCGTCTAACTCGATCATCGTGCGGTCGAGGAATTCTTGGTTGAGGGCATCGAGATCGAGTAGTTCGGGGGCAATTTTTTCGTTGACGTTCTGCACCGCCGTGAGGACGCCTTTACCGCCGTAACGGCTTTTATCTCCATCTCGCAGTTCGTGAGCTTCAAACGTGCCGGTAGAAGCGCCGCTGGGGACTTGGGCAATTCCGGCAATGCCGTTGGCTAGGTAGACTTCTGCTTCCACCGTAGGACGCCCGCGGGAATCGAGAATTTCCCGCGCTTGAATGTGATCGATGGCAGTATTTAGGGTGTCAGTCATGGCGTATAACCTCGTGTAGGGCAGCGATCGCGCGCCGCTTGCATTCAGGACTGCCGATAATTATCGGAGCAATCAGATCGATTGTTAAGCATAGGGGTTTAACCGCCCCTTCCCCCTGAGATTAAACATGTCTACTGATTTGGGTAATGGGTAACAGGTAATGGGTAGAGGAGTGACGTCAAGAAACCGGGTTTCTCGGAAAAATCTGCGACTTGGAACCAGATATCTACCCAGAAACCCGGTTTCTAGGTTCGGTTTCTGGTCTATTTCTCTGAAAAACGTTGACGCAAAGAAACCGGGTTTCTCCAGAGATCGCAGCAAGAAACTTTGGTGATGGCCTAGACCAATTAGCGATCGCCCTAAAATGAAGAAAAGTTAAAAAATTCGGAGTTGCGTACCATGCGAATGCTACACACCATGCTGCGCGTCGGTAACCTGGAAGAGTCGCTCAAGTTCTACTGCGACGTTTTGGGCATGAAGTTGCTTCGCCAAAAAGACTATCCAGATGGGAAATTTACCCTCGCTTTTGTCGGATACGGCGATGAGTCCGACCACACCGTCATCGAATTAACCTACAACTGGGGCGTCGAGCGGTACGATCTCGGTAACGCCTACGGTCACATTGCCCTTGGTGTCGATGATATTTACACCACCTGTGAAGAAATTAAAGCTCGTGGCGGTAAAGTAGTACGGGAACCGGGACCAATGAAACACGGTTCAACGGTAATCGCTTTTGTCGAAGACCCCAATGGATATAAAGTTGAATTGATTCAACTCGGTACTCAAGGTTCTGCTCCCACCAGCAGCGAATCCCAACCAGAAACAGTGGGTAGCAAATAATACCTGTTTGTTTTGTCCCCCGCTCAAAAACCCGGTTTCTATCAAGAAACCGGGTTTTTTAACCAGATTTTTCCCAATAATATCGTTTCCGGTGGCATCGGAATTACTGCGCGTAGGGTCAATTAGCAATTAGCAATTAGCAATTAGCAAGAAAGCTAATCATTCCGAGCCAACCGGATTTGATATAATTTGTCTAATGCCCTGTCCCTACAATTTATTGGTTAACTGATTTTTTCTTCTTATTAGAAGCTGCAACTACAGCACCTGTGACTAATAGGGCAGCAATCGTACTTGGTTCGGGTACGCTTGTAGAAGGAGTTTGACCAAATATATCTGCGCGCCCCCGATCGCTTAAACGACCTGCTTTAATTTGATACGCAACTCGTGCGCCCCTTGTAGCTTCAGCAAAAGGAGCATGCGTAAACGTCATCGTCGATTTACCAGACAGGGTGAAGTCACCCGTCAATCCGCCGATCATGATATATTTTAACGTGTCGGAACTGTTAGATTCTAAGGCATTGATCGATTGACCGTTGAGTCTCAAATCGCCGATCAACATGCTGCCGTTATCCGCTCTCGTCCGCAAAAACAAATCTGTAAAAGGAGCGGTAAAACTAGAACTGGTTAACACTCTATTGCCAACAGTATAGGTGACTTGCGAACCAGTTACTTGCAGGATGAAATCTACCGCTTGACCGCTGGTGAATCCATAATCGCTGGAAGCAACACCGGGTAAGGTGCGGGTGAATGGCGCAGAATTGTTTGAATAAACTGCATCAAAGATATGCAGTTCCTTGTCTCCACTCCAAGGATTTTGACCTTGAACTGCGTTGTTGCCAATTTGGCTTTGAACGACAAACTCCTCCCAATAGTCGCCGCTAGAAATTAAAGATTCAAATTGGCTATCTGTGTATTCGGGGGCATATCTGATTGTAAATGCATTGGCAGTTGCAGGTAATGAAACTAATCCCAGGGTAGTGGCTGCTAATGCGAATAATTCTTGACTGATGCGCTTCATTTTTGCTCGGTTGATTGGCTAGTATCTTAGTTGATTTTTACTGGTGGCGAAGCCGGTTGATGTGATTCATCTCACCCGATTTATCCTTTCTGCATTTGGTATTTTGTGAAAATTATGTGAGAAATATTTGCAGCAGACTGATAAATATAAAATCCAAACCAGCTATACCAAGAATAACCTTTACAATTGGGTAAAAGGGGTAGAGACAAACGATTTTTAACAAAGATTTAAATTAGCTATAGGAAGTTGAAGCGAATATATCAGAAACCGGGTTTCTTCATAGATCTCTGGTTGACAAATCAAGGATTTTTCCGAGAAACCCGGTTGATTTGCGTAATTCCTACAGATAAAAAGGCTAAATTACGGAGAAAATCAGCCAAAAAATTGCTCAATTAAGCGAAATTACCGTCAAAATTACAAAACCCAAAGTAGCAGCAACAGACTGGTGCATCCGGAAAAATCCGGGATCAGGTAAAGCAAAAGTGCGTTTTGGACGGAATACCCCGTTGTTGGGGGCGGATTTACATAGAGCATCGGCGCGTTCCGTAAAGACCGAGAATTATTGACACTCCCCGGCTTAAAAGACCGGGGATTCTAAGCTCATCGTCAGAACTTGCTCCACCAGGGTTTCCCCAAGCAGAGTAGCGGTTCCAACTCCCTTAGCGTTACTTTGGGGATGCCCTCCCCT
>NZ_BLAY01000262.1 GCF_020521235.1 Microseira wollei NIES-4236
ATGAATCAGAAGATGAAGATAATGAAAATGAAGGCAAAGGCAAGCAAGGTTTTGCTTCAATGGATAAAGAAAAAGTGCGCGAAATAGCTAGCAAGGGCGGGAAAGCTTCCCATCGCGGTGCTTCTAAAGATGAAGATGAATCAGAAGATGAAGAAGATGGCGTTAGCGAAAAAATCTACTCGTTGATTGACATTCTCCAAGAAGATTTAACTGCTGTAGATCTTGATACGGCAACGGCAGCTATTGACGAGTGGTATCAGCAGCTTAAAGGTTCCAAAAATAAAGACCTCAAGCAAATTGCCACCAATCTTAAAAACTTGAGAAAAGTGGTTACAAGTGAGGAAGCTGATGAGTCTGAAATCGCGGAAATTTTGATTTCTCTCGGAGAACAGATCGGTGAATACGCATCTAACGCCGATGAAAACATTTCCGATCCATTACAAGAGTTAAGTGCAGTACTGACTGACGCAGGCGATTCCCTCGAATAATATAACCTCACAGGCATTATTTACAGCGTTCTTTGGTGGTCTTGCATGGCAACCAAAGAGCGCTGTAAACTTGTGAAAGTTAATTAAGGGGATATGTCGAACTGGATATCCTTGCTACAAAAGCCGGAAAATCTAGGTGAAGGCGAAAGCATAAACACTTGGTTTGATCGGATAGCTTCTCAGCTTGTTTTTGGCTCTTATTTAGTCGTTGGCGACGAACCTCATCGCCTAGTTGAAATCGAATTTTATTACTTTGCAGACACGCATCCCGATCCATTTACCCATCGCGATCCGCTACAGTTAGAGTGCGGACGCTGGTATTTTCACCGCACTCGCGGTCGCTACCGCAGCGGTAGTTTTAAAGGGTTGGATCTGACTTTTGGAGATGGTCAAGCTTTTGGTGGGATTTTAATTCGCAGCATCGCAACACCTGATGGTAAGTTAATTGATGGCCCTTCGCTGTGTGTAGATTATTTACTGGCAAAAGCTGATGCTATGGGAGTAGCTGAGTTAGATGATGCGATCGCCGGCCGTGTAGCTTGGAATACCGACAATCCGCTTTTTCTTCAGTCGGTCGCAACCGATAACCATCAATTCTACCGTTCCGCAAGAGTGGGATTATCGAGCAAAAAAGCGCAACTATCCGCCGAAATGCCGCAATACATCCTGCTTCCCTATCGCTATCTCACCGAAACGCGCCGAATTACCAAAGGCAAGCCTTACCTGGTCTTATCTCTCTACATTCAGGGACTCGATCCTACCGCGATTCACCAACTTACCGGCTGTCCTAAACCAAGTATCCAACGTTACATCGAAGATTTTGCAGCCGGACAGCAGGAAATAGATTTTACCCCTTACTTCGGCATTGAATTAAACTCCAAACAACTATGCAAATTACACGGAACCTGGCAGGCTAACATGAAAAAATCAGCCCTGAAATGAATTTTGGGCTGAACGGTTTATATCATGTCCGGTAGCAATGGTAGTGTATAATTTTTGATGTTGTAGGGGCGGATTTTCCAATCAATTCGTGGAACCACGAGATATCTCGATAAACCCTTCCTGTGCTGACGCTAACGATGCCACCGGACATGATATTATACGGTCACGGCGTCTAATACAAAAATTGTCAAATCGTTAATGGTTTGTAGGGACACGGCATCGAATCACTTTTAGTTTATACCCAAAAATTGTTGATGCCGTGTCCCTACAGCAAAAATTGTCAAATCGTCAATGATACCGAATCCGGATTAACCAACCCCTTTATTCTTATAGACCGCCCATGCGGTCTTTGTTTGTGTAGGCGCGACTTCAGTCGTTCAGCATAAAGGGGGTAATGAAAGTGGATTTAGTATGATTTGTAGGGAACATCAACAATTTTTCATTATACCGAAAAATTGTTGATGTTCCCTACATCCTGCAATAATTTATTTCACCGCTAATTCATCGGATTTCAAACTGGAAAACAATCTTTCCCAGTTTTTAGCCACCTCGCCATTTTCAGCTTCTTTGACCTCAAACGTGACATGACAAGCTTGGGGTTGTTCGAGTGAATAGACGCAAAGTTCTGCCACATCTTCCCGACTAACTTTCCCTTTGATATTGTCGCCTTGGTCAAACATTATTGCCTTACCTCCCGCTTCTTCAGTCAGCGCACAGGGACGGATAATTGTATAAGGAATTCGACTTTGGCGGACGACTTCTTCTCCCCGCAACTTCCAAGTTAAAATTCCTCCCAATTGGTCGTTTAATCTGACCGCAGGTGGTTCTTCTGCTAAATTAATTCCAGGTCGTCCCGGACGAGTTACGCCAGCAGAACTAACCATGACAAATTTTGGTAATGTTTTGCCTCCATAAGCTTTAATCGATTCTACTTCCAACTGAAACAAACCCGGTTGGAATTTTGGGTTCAATTCCCCGTCGTATTCAAACTTACTCAGCATTAACTGAAACGAATAAATTTGACTGGCGTCGATGGGTGCTGCATCTTTTACTGTCTTGGCGCGAAACACTGGAATTAACTCATTAAAGGGAATGCGAACTGTTGTCCAGATGTTGTATACAGTATCAAAGGAATAAGCGTAACCAATTCCATCCCAGGCCCAATTGCTGCGGATGAAAAATTTATACCGCTTCCCATCCCCTCTGACGCGCAATTCGATACCTTCGTATCCAGATAAGTTAATCCCAGGGTTAAAATTGCGCGTCCGAACTGAAGCAAAACCCCCCGAATTCGCCGTAGATACATTGCCAAAAAATACAGCAGCATCGTTCGCGAATCGAATTGAACTTTCGCTGACGCCACCCATTACCACGTCATCTAAAGCACCCCAAGTTTCTTTTAGATCGGTTGAGGGTTTAGTAAAATCGAATACCAGTTTTTCATCGGTACGATTCAGATTGGCGGCAGCAGCTTGGACTAAATTCTTGATACCGCGATATTCCACATTTTCCGGCGTATCGCCTACTATTTCTGGTTGGTAAAATTTGATGCCTTGATAATATTTAGCCCGCTCCGGTGTATCTCCTTCTACAGGTTGCACGCGGACGCCGATGCCAGAAACGATCGCACGCACATCGCGCATAACTTCGGCAGTCAGGGTTTCGGGTATGGTAATGTCTCCGAAGACGATTTCTACTTTGTCGCCGAGTAACGCTTTTGCTCTGTCCGGATCGCGCGCGATCGCTCGCACCCGATAACCCTTCTCCAACAATCGCCGCACGACTCGCTTCCCGACTCCACCCGTCGCACCCGCGACTAGGACTACTCCCATTTTGTTATCTCCGTCCTGGATCTGTTGTTTTTTATCGGTACGACCTGTAAGCAGTTCTTGCAGCCAGCTAATGCTACCAATAAACGGGATTATGCCAAAATATGCTAAGGTTTTGCCAAATCTTAGCGCGTCCCATTGTCCAGATTCTTTTTGACTCATCGACTCGTCCTCGCCCTCTGTTACAAGCTTACATAATTTGTAAAGTTAGTTAACGAAGATGAAGGAGCGAAGAAACTGGCGATTCGCTTACGCGATCGCCAGCGTCACTACAAAGCCGTTATCAGGTTTAATCCAAAGCCAATCAGTTGACCCGATTCAGCGGAATTCGCTTGGTTAAGATGCTCATGTATTCTCCGTTAGGAGCGGGCATAAGGAAGCTCCATTCGCTAATTTGGGCGAATTTGAGCGTGTAAAGCCAACGGATTGTGTAGTTGACGCCGTAGCTCGATCCGAAAATCATCACCCTGACAAGTTCGTAATCGCCTGTCGCAGCTGACAGACTATCCACACCAGGAATCAACGAGGGTAAAGTGTCGCCATTGCCAGGTACGAAGCCTATAGTTTGCGTGTAAGCCAATTGGGGCGGGAAACTTAGTATCGTTTCCCACCGAGTGTCAAATTTTGTCATGATAAATTAGCCTCCTAGTAGGTTTAGGGGGTAGTCGTCGTGTAGGGGATGTGTCAGATCTCCTATACGGCGCAATTGCTTTCCCCTTACTGTACCACAACAGTCCAGAAACGGACGATATTTAGATGGTATGTTGCAAGAAAAAAAGGTAACGCAGGATGCCTCAAATCACAGTCACCATTCCCGACGATATAGCAGAAGTGATTTCTGCCATCGTTGCGGAGACAGGGCGATCGCAATCTAGCTTATGCGCCTCCTATATAGAGGAAGGCGTCTACAAACATATTGAGCAACTCAGCAAAGTTGAAGCGTGGAAGTCAACGATCAAACAGAAGAGGATAAGCGATCGCCCATCAGCTCAATAAAAAAAGACACTCGTTAACGATAATCCTAGTGATGAGGGGATGCGCGATCGCATGTCGCATTTGCGTAAGTCCTGTAATTTTAAGCGGTCAACCCCGCTAAAATTAGCAATCTACCGTATTGATTAATCCTGGTAGACATTCTAAAATAATAGAATGATAACTCTGACTTACGCCTATAAAATCAATCCAACTTCAGACCAAGCGGCACTCATTGAGCATACGCTAGAAGTGTGCCGAAAAGTTTGGAATTATGCTTTACGAGAACGTAAAGATTGGATTAATTCGCGTAAGTGCAGGGTAAACGCTTGCTCAATTCATTCAGAGTACATAATTCCAGCAGACGCTCCTTACCCCAGCAAAAGTTTTCAAGAAAAGGCACTAACAGTTGCCAAGAAAACTAATGAAGAACTAAGAAGTGTAAACGCCCAGGTTTTACAACAAGTACTGAGGAAACTAGACACCGCATTTGACGACATGAAGCGAAAAGGAAATGGATTCCCGCGTTTCAAGAAGTTTGGACGGATGCGGTCATTTGTTTATCCTCAAATGCTTGTTAACCCGGTTGGCTCTGGCTGGGTGAAACTTCCACAGTTGGGCAAGGTCGAAGTTATTATGCATCGACCAATCCCTAGTGGATTTGAGTTGAAGCAAGCACGGATTGTCAAGAAAGCATCAGGATATTACGTCATGCTGTCATTGCAGCTTGATGTAAATGTTCCTGACACTCCTCCATCAGGACGCCCATTAGGGATTGACGTAGGGCTAGAAAAGTTTCTAGCAACATCCGATGGCGAGTTGATTAAAAGGCCCAGATTCTTCAATACTTTGGCAAGTAAGCTGAAATTGCTACAACGCCGATTAAAGCATAAAAAGAACGGGTCTAACAATCAAGCTAAACTTGCTAGGAAAATAGCTATAGTTCACGAACAAATACACGACACTCGGAAGGACTTTCATTTCAAGTTGGCTCATCACCTATGCGACCAGGCAGGAATGATATTTGCAGAACAACTGAACCTCAAAGGTATGGCTAAAGGAATGCTGGGTAAGCATACTAAAGACGCCGGATGGGGTCAGTTTTTGCAGTTATTGTCCTGGGTTTGTTGGAAGCGTGGAGTGTATTTTGCCAAGGTTGAAGCGGCAGGTACATCACAGACTTGCCCAGAATGTGATGCGAATGTGTCTAAGAACTTATCGGTCCCTTGTACATGAGTGTCCTGAATGTGGATATAAGACAGATCGTGATGTAGCAGCCGCTCAAGTAATTAGAAACCGAGGTGTCTCTGCCGTTGGACAGACGGTGGAAGAAATTGCCTGTGGACGGGATGCGTCGGGGACTGGAACGTCTGCGTCTAGATGGCACCGGAAGAGACAGGAAATTCTTTGAAGCGATTCTGGGAAGCCCCCACCATAATCTTTGATTTGGTGGGGGAGGATGTCACTCGTGAGTCGTACCATCTGGCATAATTGCACCACTGAGTTTGGCATTTTCCAGGTTGGCGCCATTCAGTTTTGCTTCTTTTAAGTTAGCTTTTTCTAGATTGGCATTACTCAAGTTTGCCCCACGAAGATCTGCTGAACTTAGGTCAGCTTCAATCAAATTGCTGTCAGAAAGGTTAGCGCCGCAGAGATGAAAACCACTCAAGTTTTGTCCGCTCAGATTTGCGCCACAAAAGTTGACTCCAACCAAACTTACTCCAGTCAAGTTAGCACCGCTTAGATCTGCTTCACTCAGGTCAGCTTGGGTTAGCTTCGCATTAGTAAAATCCGCTCCAATTAGGTTAGCACTATTTAGGTAAGCACTGCTTAAATTTGCTCCATTTAATGTCGCAGTAGTTAAGTTAGCGCCATTTAAGCAAGCCTGAGTAAGATTCGCTTCATTTAGATTTGCTGTAGTTAAATTAGCCCCAACCAGTTTAGCTCCGTTTAAGGTTGCTCCACAAAGGTTAGCCGCAGTTAAGTTAGCATAAGTTAGGTTGGCTTCCTTTAAGGTTGCTTGACTTAAATTCGCATCCAGGAGTTGTACGTACACCAAGTTAGCATTGTTTAAGTTAGCACCACTAAAGTTGCTGCCAATTAAGTATGCTTCGTCTAGGTTTGTTAGGCTTAAGTTTGCTCCTTGCAAATTTGCCTCGATCAGATGAACTCTACCCAGGGATTTTTCAGTCAAATTAACTCCAGCTAGGTTAATCCCTTTAAAGTGTCGTTCTTCCTCTTGATACCGTTTCAAAAATTCTTCCACATCGACAGCAGTTTCCTGACTTGCTTCGGTAAAATCATCAGCAGCTTTATTTTCAGTGGGTTCATCATTATCAACAATTACAGGAATAGTTGGGTTTTGTATGACAGTTTCGCTCAATTCTACCTGTGACGTTTCATGAGGCGATGCTTCTATTTGCTGGTTAAGTTGTTCAATTGCCTGATTAATCCTATCAATCTCGCTCAGAGGTTCAGAATTATCAATAATGCTACTTTCCCATGCTTTAGTAGCCTGGTAATTCTCGAATTTTATGTTAAGCTTTTGGGTTATATCGTCTATTTGACGTTTAATATCTGTCACATATTTCTTCAAAACAACTTGCTGCTGTTCCAGTTGTGAAATCCTAGAAGCCAAGGCGGCTAAATCCAGTTGTTCGGTAACCATTTTAATTAATTTATAGCCTGTTTAGGCTATTTTCTCTGATCAAGCTGCTGTCTGGAACAGAGAAATTACTTAAATAGAGTTTTTAATTCTAGCCAGCTGTTAGGGGAAAATACATATTGAAGCACCTCAAGAACTGAAAGAGATTATTGCTCGCTACATTTTACAAAACTAAAACTTCTGGCAGTTAATTCAGTTGCTAAAAGTCCTGAAAGCTATCTGCAAACTATAACTTTATTTTTGAGTGATGCAGTGAGCGATATGCCTCGCTTCCGCTGCGCGATCGCATCCTAATCCGCTTTCCTATGCCAATTACCATCTTCACCTTTTTCATAGTCGCGCTTGACGGCACTCCAGGCAACTTTAAAAGCAGTTTCTTCCTCGTAATACTCTTCGACTGCATTGTTAAACGCAGCGAGGAAAATCTCTTGAGCGTGCTTGGGTAGGTGAGATTTGACTGACTCGGGTAAATCTTCAATTTGTTGATCAGGCATGGCTGCGCTTTCCCGTCAGGTTATAATATAAAGCTGCTTTTTCCGGTTGGCAAATTCATGCCTCTGAAGGGGGATTTTTTAGACTTAAGATGGGAGAGGAGTTTGGAGCGATCGCGCCTACCCCCACCAAAATCCTTATTGCCCAAACTCTAACCGCGCCTGCTCGACTATTTCAGCCGTGACGACATCTAATCGGGCTTCCCTCGCCAACTGCTCGATCCGCTGGCGAGCTTGAGAGCGGACGAAAAAAGGAATATTTTTCAGCTTCATCTTAGCTTCCGGCGTCCACTCTAAAACACCTGCAAAATCAGAATTACTCATAACAACCTCACCGTTGAGCTATTAGCAGTCAATTTGGCTGCGGGAAATCAATTATTTGTCATATTTTACTGCCGTCATGGACAACGGGGAGCAACGGGTTTATTTTAATTGTCTGTTTGTTCAGATCTTGCACGAGTATTCAGCCCTTGCGGAGCCTCTAGCAACTCGTTCCCAGGTTCAACCTGGGAACGAGATCCGGGAGGTTCTACCTCCTTTGAGCCAAGATCTGAGCTTGCTCCCAAGTTTACTGGTAAAACCCCGCTCCTACAGTTTGTTTCCCATTCCTATAGGCTCAAAAAAAAGGCTCCTGCCTTAAGACAGGAGCCGCAGACTCTTTAGAAGAGAGACGCTTTGATTAAACTGAAACCTTAGTCAAGGTCAGGCATGAATAGCACTGGTTCAGATTCGCGGTCGATACCTTTTTCAAAGCCAGCAGCAGCCGCGCGAGCGCGACCGGCGTGCCACAGGTGACCAACTAGGAAGAAGAAGGCTAACACGAAGTGAGAGGTAGACAACCAAGCACGGGGGTTAACGTAGTTAAAACCGTTAATTTCCGTGATCAGACCGCCCACCGAGTTCAGAGAACCGTTGGGAGCGTGGGTCATGTACTCAGCAGCACGACGAATTTGCCAGGGTTGAACGTCGTTGCGGATCTTGTCGAGGTCAAGACCGTTGGGACCGCGCAGGGGTTCTAACCAAGGACCGCGGAAGTCCCAGAAGCGCATCGTTTCACCGCCGAAGATGATTTCGCCAGTAGGAGAGCGCATCAGGTATTTACCCAGACCCGTGGGGCCTTGAGCAGAACCAACGTTAGCACCTAACTTTTGGTCGCGCACCAGGAAGGTGAACGCTTGAGCTTGGGAAGATTCGGCGTTGGTGGGGCCGTAAAATTCGCTGGGATAAACGGTGTTGTTAAACCAGACGTAGCAAGAAGCAACAAAACCCATCAGGGACAGCGCGCCCAAGCTGTAGGAGAGATAAGCTTCTCCAGACCAGATGAAAGCGCGACGCGCCCAGCCGAAAGGCTTGGTGAGAATGTGCCAAATACCGCCAGAAATGCAGATCAGACCGATCCAAATGTGACCGCCGATCACGTCTTCCATGTTATCGACGCTGACGATCCAGCCGTCGCCGCCGAAGGGAGACTTGGTCAGATAACCGAAGATGGCAGCGGGGTTGAGGGTCGGGTTGGTAATGACGCGAACATCACCACCACCGGGTGCCCAAGTATCGTAGACACCGCCAAAGAACATGGCCTTCAGCACCAGCAGCAGGGCACCAAGTCCCAACATAATCAGGTGGAAGCCCAAGATGGTGGTCATCTTGTTCTTGTCTTTCCAGTCGTAACCAAAGAAAGAGGAGTATTCTTCCAGGGTTTCCGGACCGCGAACGGCGTGATAGATACCGCCAAGACCGAGAACGGCAGAAGAAATCAGGTGCAGAACACCAACCACAAAGTAGGGGAAAGTACTGATTACTTCACCGCCAGGGCCGACGCCCCAACCCAATGTAGCGAGGTGAGGCAGTAGAATCGTGCCTTGTTCGTACATCGGCTTTTCTGGGATATAGTGGGCGACTTCAAACAAAGTCATCGCACCAGCCCAGAATACAATCAGACCAGCATGGGCAACGTGGGCACCCAGCAGTTTACCGGAGAGATTAATTAGACGAGCGTTACCAGACCACCAGGCAAACCCGGATGATTCTTGGTCGCGATTGCCCATCATTGAAGTATTAGAGAGCGTTACCACGAGGTAATACCTCCTCAGGGAAGATAAAGTTTTCGTGCGGTTGATCCTGAGGTGACATCCAAGCGCGGATGCCCTCATTCAACAAAATGTTTTTCGTGTAGAAAGTTTCAAACTCTGGGTCTTCGGCGGCGCGCAATT
>NZ_BLAY01000263.1 GCF_020521235.1 Microseira wollei NIES-4236
GGGACACGGCACGATCAATTTTTGGTTTTGTGAGAAAGATGGTGGATGCCGTGTCCCTACATATCGATGGGGGTGCGATCAAAGATGGTCGCGGTAGGGACAAGGCACGATCAATTTTTGGTTTTGTCGGAAAGATGGTGGATGCCGTGTCCCTACATATCGATGGGGGTGTGATTTTTGTTGGTTTCTTGGGCAATCTTTGATTTTTTTTATTTCAGATTGTCGCGGTAGGGACACGGCATGATGAATTTTTGGTCTTGTCCGAAAGATGGCGGATGCCGTGTCCCGGCAGAGCGATGTGGGTATGGTGTAGGGACACGGCACGATCAATTTTTGGTTTTGTGAGAAAGATGGTGGATGCCGTGTCCCTACATATCGATGGGGGTGCGATCAAAGATGGTCGCGGTAGGGACAAGGCACGATCAATTTTTGGTTTTGTCGGAAAGATGGTGGATGCCGTGTCCCTACATATCGATGGGGGTGTGATTTTTGTGTTCTCTACTTTAATCCGCGCTCGCGCTCTATATTATAAATTGCTTTTTCCCAATACCAATCTTCTGGCATTCCGGGGTTTTTCTCCCTTTCTAACTCAACAAGTCGCCACGCTGTATCCCAATGACCGCCAACGAGTATCATTAGTCTTTGCTGTACTCTGAAACTCGGTCTGCCTCTCGGAATATCTCTGGATAAATATGCTTGTTTTGCTCGCATTTTGTTGCGGTATTGTTGCGATGCTTCTACTTTTTTAATTTCTGACAATGCTTGTTGATAACTTGCTATATTTCCTCGTTCCCGAAACAGATTGGCAGCATAGTTTAAATCTGCGTTCGCACTCGCATAATCGCCGGTTGCAGACCTGGCAATTCCCCGATGATAATATGCTTCGGCGTGGCTGGGTTTGAGTCTAATTGTTTGGTTAAAGTCTTCAATCGCACTCCAATTACTTTCTAATCTGGCATAAATTAACCCGCGATGAAAGTAAGCCTTGTCTTCTTGAGGATTGAGTTGGATTACCCAATCTAAGTCTCCAATCGCTCCACCGTAATCCCCTAACATTGATTTTTTCAGCGCTTCGTTGATGAATTCTTCAGGATTAAATGGGGGATTTTTGGTTTGATTTTCGCCAGCGGGGGGCGGTGGCTGAAGCTTTTTAATTGTTTCTATACACTGACGGCATTTAACAGCGTCTTTTTGTTCTAAATAGATTTCTGCTGCTTTTTTAAAGTTGGCGATCGCCGCCTGCACATTTCCCAATCTTTGGCAAGCAGTTCCTCGCAAACTATATGCTGGAGCATGGTTGGAATTGATGCGCGTCGCTTGCGTCGCATCTTCGATTGCTGCTGCAATATTTCCCAGCGCCAAATTGGTTAAACCTCGACCGCAGTAAGCGTTGATATGAGCGGGATGGATCTGCAAAACTTCGTTGTAGTCTTCAATTGCACCTGGCAAATCTCCGAAGTCAAAGCGCGTCACAGCTCTTTTGTAGTAGGCATCGCTAAATTGAGGATTCACCTTTAAAGCACGGCTAAATTCTTTAATTGCCCCCGCTAGGTCGCCTTGACGAGCTTTCTCTAACCCTAAGTTGTATAGTTCTTGATACATAACGGTTTCTCGGTAAAGTGTAATTAATCGCGCTATAGATAGATGTTTTTCGATATTAACCATGCAGTTTACCGACCGGCTCCTTAATTTTCCCTGTCTAGAGCAAGTCATCGATCGCTCTCCCTTGATTGTGGGGCCAAATACTTCTGTAATCGATGCGATTGATTTGATGATTAAAGCACGGAGGAACATTTGTCAAGTATCCAACTCAAATTCGTCCCCAGATTTGACTCCTAGCAGTCCAACCACAACCAGTTGTGTCTTGGTGGTGGAGGAGTCCCAGTTACTGGGGGTATTCACTGAGCGGGATGTAGTCAGGCTTACTGCGGCTTCTGTTGACTTATCTGGGGTGGCGATCGCCAAGGTGATGACGCGAGAAGTGATTACCCTCACCCTGTCGAATTATGACAACATCCTGACGGTATTGTCCCTATTGCGCCAGTATCAGATTCGCCATCTCCCCATTTTGGACGAGCGGGGTCAGTTGGTAGGAATTGTCACCCCCGAAAGTATTCTTGACCTCTCCCCAAAAGCTCATGAACTTCAGCGGATCGAGGAATCGCTGCTTGAGGGCGAAACCTATCGTTTGCTGTTTGAACATAACCCCCAGCCTATGTGGGTTTACGATCTAGAAACCCTCGCTTTTCTCGCAGTTAATCAGGCGGCAATTCATCACTATGGTTATTCTAAAGATGAGTTTCTTGCTATGACGATTGCCGACATTCGACCGCCTGAAGATATTCCAGTACTGCAAGAAAAAGTTGCTAACCTTGCTGTTGAAGGTTACGCCAATTCGGGTTTGTGGCGACATCAAAAGAAAGACGGAACGATTATTGATGTAGAAGTTACTTCTAATGCTTTAACTTTTTTAGGCAGACCCGCCAGGTTTGTTTTAGTCACGGATGTTACCGAGCGCCAGCTTGCCGAAAAGTCCCTGCGTCAGAGCGAAGATAAGTATCGCCGCATTTCGGAACTGACATCAGATTTCATTTATTCCTGCTACGTCACTCCGTCAGGGGCAATTATTGATGAATGGGCAACAGCCAATTTGAGCCGAATTACAGGTTATACTTTTGAGGAATTGCCAGGGGGTGAAAATGGTTGGTTGAATCTGGTTTATCCCGAGGATTTGTTAGTAGTCCGTCAGTTTATTAACGAACGAATTTCAACTAATCAAGCTGGGTCGCTGGAGTATCGAATTGTGACCAAACAAGGGGAAATTCGCTGGATTTGCGATCGCATACAACCCGAATGGGACGATGGCGAAGGGCGAGTGGTGCGGCTTCTCGGTGCGACAGAAGATATCACCTCGCGCAAGCAAGCAGAAGCAGCGCTGCGGGAAAACAACGATCGTCTCACTTTGGCGCTAGAGCTAGCCAAAATCGGCTCGTGGGATTGGAATATGCTGACAAACGAGACAATATGGACTTCCTACCACGAAACAATCTTTGGGTACGAACCCGGAACGCCTCGCCGTTCCTTCACCGACTGGTTTAACCGCATTCACCCGCAAGATATACCCCAGATTAAGGCATCAGCAAAAGCTGCGATCGCTTCACGACAGGATTTGGAGTGCGAGTACCGCGTTGTTTGGCCTGATGGTAGCATTCACTGGGTCGATTCCTTGGGTCGCTTTTATTACAATGCTCTGGGTGAGCCAACGCGCATGGTGGGGGTACTTTACGATATCAGCGATCGCAAAATTGCCCAAGAAGCTTTACATAATAGCCAAGAGCAATTGCAATCTGCAATCGCCGAATTGACTCGTTCCAACAAAGAACTCGAACAATTTGCCTACGCCGCCTCCCACGACTTGCAAGAACCTTTGCGGAAAATCAATAGTTTTGCCGAATTGCTCGCTCACGATTACCGCCAGCAATTGGATGAGATAGCCGACAAATACATTGATTACATCACCGATGGCGCCACCCGTATGCAAGCGCTGATCGAGGATTTATTGATCTATTCGCGCGTGGGGCGACAAGTGTTAAATAAACAACCAACTGATTTAAATACTGTGGGATCTCAGGTAATAATCGATCTCAGCTTTGCCATCTCAGAAAACAACGCTATTATTACCACAACCCCACTGCCTACATTGTCAGCCAATCCCGTCCAAATGGCACAATTATTTCAAAATTTAATCGCCAATGGCATTAAATTCCGCCGCGAATGCCCTCCGGAAATTCACATAGCAGCTACGTTGCAAAAACAACAATGGCTCATTTCCGTGCAAGATAACGGCATCGGCATCAAACCGGAATATATCGAGCGGATTTTCGCCATTTTCCAACGATTGCACAGCCGTTCTCGCTATCCTGGTAATGGCATTGGCTTAGCCTTGTGTCGTAAAATTGTCGAGCGTCATGGCGGACAAATTTGGCTAGAATCCGAACCAGGAAAAGGCACAATTTTCTATTTTACTATCCCGGCATGAAAAAATCTGTTCAATTGAACGGGAATGGCGAAGTGATTGCAGTGCTGGTAATTGAAGACGATCCGGGGGATGCAGATCTGATCGCGATCGTCTTTCAACGCCAGCGAGAGACGATTCAATTAAAAATTGTTCATGACGGGGAGGAAGCGATCGCTTACCTGCGTCAAACAGCCCATGAGGTGCTACCCGACCTAATTTTACTAGACCTCAATCTCCCCGGCAAAAGCGGACGCGAAGTATTGCAAGCAATCAAAAGCGACGAACAGCTTAAACAAATCCCAGTTGTTATCCTTACCGGATCAAAAGCGCCTGAAGAAGTTTTGACGAGCTACAAATTAGGAGCCAATGCCTACATCACAAAACCCGCCGGTTTGGCAGGATTTACAAATATTATCCAGTCTATAGACCATTTTTGGTTAACCTTAGTTCACCTGCCCCCTAATTTGAGGTAAAATTGTTAAAAATTTTGGAACAGAGGGGTTTGTTAAGTTTCTTCACTCATTCTTCCAATACGGGAGCAACTACTCCTGGTAAAATCCTCTAAATCGAAAAAATATCTAAAGATTGAATATAAAACCATGCTTAACGTCTCTGTCAGGATGCTTTTAATTGAGGACGACCAAGGAGATATAGATCTAATTCGGATTTATTTAGCCAAAGCTAAACAATTTTCCCCTCGCCTAGAAACCGCTACAAGCTTAGAAGAAGGACTCGACTGCCTACAGCAAGGAGGCATCGACATAGTTCTGAGCGACTTGACCTTACCAGATGCCCAAGGACTCGAAACTTTTCGTCAAATTCATACCCAGTTTCCAGACATACCAGTAATCATTCTCAGCGGACTAGATGACGAAGAAATCGCCGTGAGTGCCGTATCATTAGGGGCACAAGACTACCTGATTAAAGGCAAATTTAACCACTACTTGCTAGTTAGAGCCATCCGCTATGCCTTGGAACGGCATCAGCTATCCCAGACGCTCAAGCGACAGGTAATCGAGCTAGAGCAGACAAAACGCGCCGCAGAAGCCGCAAACAAGGCAAAAAGCGAGTTTTTGGCAAATATGACCCACGAACTGAGAACGCCGCTCAACGCCATCCTGGGTTTTACCCAACTGCTGAGTCGCGACCAAAACCTCAACTCCCAACAGCAGGAGCAATTACAAATTGTTAGTAAAAGCGGCGAGCATTTGCTGGAACTAATTAACGACGTTTTAACCATGTCCAAAATTGAAGCAGGAATGATCGAAATACATCCATCTTGCTTTAATTTGTACAATCTGATTGACTTCCTGCAAGATATGTTTCAACTTAGAGCCACATCCAAAGGCTTGCAAATAAATTTTAACATCAGTCCAGACTCGCCCCATTATATCGAAACTGATGAAAGCAGGTTACGTCAAATTTTAATCAATTTACTTTCAAATGCGATTAAATTTACTGAATCGGGCAGCGTCACGCTGCAAGTCAAACTGGGGAATCGGGAAAATTTTTCCGTTTCACCCATGACCAATAACCAATTACTAATGACATTTGAAATAGAAGATACAGGGTGCGGTATTGCGCCGGAAGATTTAGAGAAATTGTTTAAACCTTTTGTCCAAGGCGAAGCGGGGCGTCAGTCAGTAGGCGGAACGGGTTTAGGTTTGACAATTAGCCAATATTTTGCCCAATTAATGGGGGGAAATATCAAAATAGCAAGTCAAGTGGGTAAGGGAACAGTTGTTAGTTGCGAGATTCCGGTAACTACGGTGACGCCAGCAAACGCGGATGAGTTCCTACAAAAAGTGCGAAAACCGCGAGCAATCGCAGTAGCACCCAACCAACCCCAGTATCGCATTTTAGTCGTCGAAGATAAATGGGAAAGTCGTCACTTACTGGTGAAAATGCTATCACCGCTAGGCTTTGAAGTGTTTGAAGCCCAAAACGGTCAAGCTGGGATTGAACTGTGGGAAAAGATAGAACCTCAATTGATTCTGATGGATATGCGAATGCCCGTAATGGATGGGTATGAAGCGATCAAACGCATTAGATCTGATTTAAAAGGTCAAGCAACTGTGATTATTGCCTTGACTGCTAGCGTGCTGGAAGCAGGAAAAGAAATCACAATGGCAATGGGATGCAATGACTTTATTTCTAAACCGTTTCAAGAGGAGGTTTTATTAGAAAAAATTGCCGAGCATCTGGGAGTGCTTTATCTCTACGATTCTTCCCAACCTTGTTTGCAAGAGTCAGCCAAAGAAAATAGAATCATATCCGGCGAAGACTTAAAAATTATGCCTGACCAATGGCATCGGGATTTAAATCGGGCAGCGATTATGGGCGACGATGAAAATATTTTTGCCCTCCTCGAACAAATCCCCGACGAATATGGAGATATGAAAGCCACTTTAAAAGATTTAGTCGATGATTTTAGGTTTGAAATACTGGTGAATTTAACTGACAATTTGCTGGCATAATTTGCTAATAGCTAATCGCTAATCGCCAAAAGGCAATTAACAATTAGCTATTAGCAATTAGCAATATTGATATCATCTATTTTAGCTTCTACCATTGAGGCGTCGTTTATCGCGCACGCGACGCACGAACCACAAACATAGGAAATAGCTGCCAACGGAACAAAGGGAACCTACTACAAAACAACCTACCAACAAATCGGCTAAAAACTCAGTCCCCATTTGCATCATTCCTTGCCAGGAACTTATACTCTCACCCGCAAAAGATTGCTCCTGAGATCGCAACAGCCATCGACCGACATGGAAATTGAATGCATAAATTGGAATGGATGTCAAGGGATTGCTGACCCAAGTTGCGGCGGCGGCAACAATTTTATTGCCTTTAATTAAAGCGGCTAATAAGATAGCAGCAGCCATCTGGGTGGCGATGAGGGGAAACCACCCCGCGAACACACCCGCGGCAGCACCTCTAGCGATCGCTTCCGGACTGCCTCTAAGGCGCACAAAGCGCAAGTAAAAATAACGCCAGCGTCGCTGCCAATCCCGTTGGCTGCGTTTGCTCCGTCGTTGAGCAACTGATGTAGATTGGGAGGATTTATTAACCCTGCGCTGCCTCATGTTGTTAGAGCTCGGGGAGATGGGCGAAGTGCATTAGTCTTTAAGGTAAGCGATCGCTCGGCTTGTAGACCAGGCCAATTGAACGATCGGGATTAATTTCGATGACTAAATCCACCCAATCTGAGTTTCTCGCCATTGGCCCAATAAACAATTCTGGGTGGATAGACTTCCAGAAATACTCAACAAATCGATCCACCGTTTCATCGCTCATTCCGGATTTTCCGGTAGAAATCATTTGTTGTTCCGCTTGTCGTCGCCACTGCTGGGAAAGGTGATAATCCGTTGGCAAAAGCACGATCAAACTGTCTAATCGTTGCCATAAGGGTAAATAATCCTGCAATTTTGCGTTGGCATCGCGGGCAAATCTGCGGTCATCTGCGGTTACAATCGGCGGCGGTGCATTGTCGAAGGCGCTGGGATCGATAGGACGAACGCCGACAAACCACCCTTCAAACAGGACGATATCGATATTTTCCACAATTTCTGGTTGTGTGCGATCGCCTGCACCCCCCCAAGCAGATTTATCGAAGCGAGGCACTGCGATGGATTTGAGATTGTAGATTTCAGATTGCAGATTTGGATTTTCTTGCCCTCTGCGAAGTTGGTCTAAAACTTTTATACCTAAATCAATATCGTGGGTTCCGGGTGGCCCGCGCCAGATTAAGCGGGGGTCTTGCTGTTGCAACGCTAGGCGTTCGGGATAAGTTTTATACAAATCATCTAAGGAAAGACTCAGAGTACGGTATCCCAAGTGTTTGAGAATTAAAGTCAGAATCGCTGCTAGGGTGGTTTTGCCGGTTCCCTGTCCGCCTAAAATTCCTTGAATTAAAGGGCGTTGTAATTGCTTCCGGTGACTTGCTAGCTGCATCGCTAAAGGTAACCACTGGTTGAAGAGGGTTTCCAGCCAAGCTGGGTGCTGCTTTATACCTTTTGTTTGGCACAATTGAATCAGGTCTGGGTAGATTGTATGGAAGAGGTGCGATCGCAAACGTATCGCCTCCCTCACATTAGCTGGGGTAATGCCAAACGCTTTCGCCCTTAATTCATCCGCCAACGCCCAAGCTGCCAATTGTTCGATGGCGGATAAAGGTAGCGCTTCTGATGCGGTTAACTGTTGCAGGAACTGACTTAGTAATTCAGTCGTCATAGTCGATCAAGACCCCAATTTGAAAGCTTCCACAAACAAACTGTAAGTGAGGCCAATTTTGACTCCATTCAACATATCGATCGCCAGCGATCGCGTCCCTCCTCTGCGAGTTATGCTGTAACAAATCCAACTTGCAGCTTCAGTAAATATAACTAATAAACCGGCGGCGATAATATCCCACTCGGCGACTTGTCCGGCTGAGGTTGAAATCGCCGTTCCCAGAAAAATCCCGAACAGCAGGCTGATTACCATCAGGGATAGACGCCGCCAGGGGTTGCGAAGCCAGTCCGCCAGTCGAGCGCCGACAACATCGAGTAAATTGTTCAGACGGGTGTTTTGCATAAATTTTGCCTCAGAAAATCCGGACGCGGAGGATATGCCCTTGTATAGAGTATGTTTTTCACCTTAAAGTGCTTTCCATGCCACTGGGGATCTGGTATAACGAACAGGCAGTCTGTAAGGGCTTCAATATTAAGACTAATTATTAGTAAGGACTATGAAAATAAATTTACAGGTTTATGCTGCGGCTATTATTGCTACAGCATTTTTGCTCGTAATCTGGCAAGTAATGGGAGAATGGCAGTTCAGCATTACGGTTGAACCCCCAGAAGCCGAACTTCCACCCGTTCCAACCTCGTCCGAGGTGCTACCCGTTACCAAACCGGCTTCTAATTCCGCCTCCAACTCGACACCAGCGCCAACCTTGACGCAGCCCTTAGCAGCGACCAATCCAGCCAAGGCTCGTTCTAAAGCACCAGCGACAGCAGCAGGAACCTTGCGAGTCAGCAATCAAACCACTCATCCGGTTCGGTTAGCTTTGCTACCCGTGCAGTCTACCGCCAAATCTGGTAAGCAGCCAGCTTACGGCGTACCAGCACACTGGGATTTTGCCCCCGCAGAAGGGGGTAGCCGGGGATTGGTGTTGGCGCTACCCGATGGTAATCTGAAACTAAATCGGGGAGATGTTTTGGTGGCTTTTGCTCAAGATGGTTCTAGCCGCTACTGGGGGCCATATGTCGTAGGCGAGACAGGCGCGCCCGTATGGAATAATCAGAGATCTGAATGGCAGTTGATTTTGCAGCCTTGAATTCCCCATCAGATCTGTGGGGGCAGGGCATGATAAATATTTCGTTTACTCTCACCATGTTGCACCTGCCGTGCCCCTACCCCAAACCCTTTGTGGGGGCACGGCATGATAAATATTTCGTTTACTCTCACCATGTTGCACCTGCCGTGCCCC
>NZ_BLAY01000264.1 GCF_020521235.1 Microseira wollei NIES-4236
TCTAGGCTTAGACTTAGGCTTACTGGGTAGGCGGTGCTTGACGACCGCAGCGAGAGTTAGACTTTGGTTAAATCCGATGCCTTCTCTGTCCGCAGAATCTCAGTCTCTTTAGAGCTGAGAGTGTCAAAAAGTCGTTCTGTTTGCAATGGATAGGTGCCGGGATTGCTATCATTCTCCCCGTGAATTAGCAGCAGGGGCGCTTTCACTTTTTCTGCATGTGTAAAGGGAGACATGCGAATATAAGTTTCGCTCGCTTCCCAAAAATTGCGCTGTTCTCCCTGAAAGCCAAACGGCGTCAGGCTGCGGTTGTAAGCGCCGCTCATGGCAATTCCGGCGCGAAACAAGTCTGCAGCATGTGCCAGTAAATTTACGGTGGTAAACGCTCCATAAGAGTGTCCGCCGATACATAAGCGATGGGCATCGGCAATGCCGCGCCCTACTACATAATTTACTGCTGCTTGCGCCCCGGCGATTAATTGTTCCACATAAGTATCGTTGGGTTCGGCATCGCCTTCGCCAATAATCGGCAAGCTGGGATTGTCTAAAACGGCATATCCCTGAGTTAGGAGGAACAAAACCGAGGTGCGGTGGGGACGACTGAAGGTATTTTCAGCTTTTGTTACCTGACCTGCAAGTTCCCGATTTTTGAATTCTTCTGGATATACCCAAAACACTGTTGGCAAAGCACCGTCGCGGGTGGGGTCGTATCCCGCAGGTAGGTAAAGTCTAGCGGATAAGTCCACGCCATCTGCGCGTTGGTACTGTACGACTTCTTTGCGAACGTCTGCAAATTGGGGTGCGGGATCGGGGTAAAAAGTGAGTTGGACGGTTTGGTTATCTTTGCGGTTTCGCAGGAATAAGTTAGGAGGTTCAGTTTGGGATTGACGAGAAGTCAGCATCGTGTCGTCGTCGAGTAAGTCAAGGACTGACTCAAAATAGGGGTCTTGGCATCGCCACAGACGTTGAGTTTGTCCCGTCTCCACATCCATAGAATCGAGAAAGGGATAAACGCCTTCTGGCGATGCGCCTCGCCCGCCCAGATAAATTGCCTTTCCATCGGGGGTGAAGCGCAAAACGGTGCGTCTGTATTGACTGAACGCCATTATTGGCGACCCCGGATCGGTGTAGTTGTCTTCATAACTGCGGTCTACTAGCAATTTTGGGGGTGTGGCGGGGGAGTTGGGATGAAGGCGCCAGATGCGGGATTTGCGAGTATCGTACCAGCGTTCCCAGACCAAGGCGACATCTTCCCGCCCCCAACAGATGCCTCGGAAGCGATGTTCGGATTTCCAAAGGAGTTTGGGTGTATCTGTAAACAAGGCATCGAGTTCAAATAAGGCATCGCGGAAGGGTACTTCTAAAGTTGGGTCGCCTTCATCTAATGCTTCTATCCAGAATAGGGTAGCAGGGCGATCGCTTCTCCAACCAACTCGTCGAGGTCCTGTTGGCACTGCGTCAAATTTAGTAGAAAGATTATCGGCGAGGGGTATGTCGGCGACTTGATGGAGGACTTTGCCTGTAAGGTCGCATACTTCTATCCGATGAGGAAAGAATGAGGATGGCAGTTGGTAAGAAAACGGTCGGTGTAGGGTAGTGAGGAGAATAAAATTCCCATCGGGAGAAGGTCTAGCTTCATCAATCAAAGCAGGTTCGACCAAAGGGATACAGCGACCATCCAAGGTGACTTCTACCAATCTGGAAGTTATGTAATATTCAAATAACGCTTCATCGTGGGGATTTTTGAGCAAATTGGTGTAGGTGCGATTGGGAGACTTGCGCCCCAAATTTTCTTGCACGAGCGGGCCACAAGGAATGGGAGACTTTATGGGAGGGTTGCCGCGATCGCTGTCAATAAACTTGCAAATCAGCGACTGATTCGACACCCAACGAAAGGGTCTACCATAAGCGGCATTCAGAACCGCATCGGTCAAGCGGCGGGGAATGCCTTCTGCTAGATCCAAAACCCATAATTCTAATCCATTAGCTTGAGTCAGCGTAAACGCCAGTTTATTACCATCTGGCGACGACCTGAGAAAGCCAATTTTTGCATCCGGTGGCAAATCTACCACTTTAGGGGTATCCGACTGGAGCGGTCTTATTTTTATACTGCGATAGGCGTTATGGCGGGCAGGGCCATTAGTTTGAGGATTGAGGCGAAATCCTGCTACAGCTACCTCTGGTTCTGCTAAAAGGGAAATCGGAGGTAGTTCCGGGTGTTCTAACTCTACCAACCATTGCAGATTGGGACAAATCCAGGCAATTGGAGACGGGGGAGTATCGAGAATTTGGTTAATCGGTTCTGGGGGAGATCGCCAGAATTGCTCAACGTCGGGAAAATCAACCATTTGGATTTGGCGAAAGGAATATTAGTCTATCTTATATACAGCGCCCAAAATTAGCAATTTGATCTGGATAGATTTGAATTTCAACTCGCGATGCTGCAAAAAGGGGCAGAAGAACTAGAGAAAAAGATTGCAGCTTTTACGACTATTATTTGGCAATTAAAAACGGCTGCCATTACCCTATGGGTGGCTTTAATTGGTTGGGCTTTTACAATTAAAATTGATTTGCTTATAGCGGATTGCAGCCGTATGAGGTACGGCGAAGGAATGCAATAGCGGCAGCAAAAATGGCAGCCGCTATTGCATTCCTTCGCGATAACGCTTTCCCTGACTCGCTTGCAATCTGCTGTATTCCGGTTGGCTATGTCATTGTGTTTGGCTTCTGGTATTTAGAAGCGACGTACTGGAGGGTGCAATATTACTGTATCAATAGGGCGAGTGCAATAGTCCAATACCTGAATAATCAAGACGCATTAGATGAAAGTTTTAATCACAAATCAATTCCTGAAGGTCTTGTTTATCCGTTACAGGGTTTAAAGACAATTAAGGGCGCATCTCTGTTTAAAGCTTTACGCGCACCATCTATATATATTTTTTACACATTTTTGTTTGTTGTTAATTCGGTTATTTGGTTAATTGCTATCTATATTCCCTAGCTTGTAGGTTAGTTTGAGGCAGCACACCCAAACCCGCCCCTACCAGCTGTGGAATTGTTGGCGACCTTGTTAGAAGCGATCGCGCATTGTGCAGTTTATCGGCTTTTGCGCTTGACAGCCTGCGGGCTTCAATGTAAGAATATCTTACATAAGGTAAGAAAAAGGTCGCGCCATGAACCCAAAAGATGTGGAGGCAAAGCTCATAGAGGTGCTTCAGGACATCCAAAGCGACAGCGGATATGACGGAAGCCAAATTAAGGGAACAACCTGTCCCCTTAGCGACCTTGAGGGATTTGACAGTATGCTCTGGCCTGTCGCGATCGGGATGCTTGCTAGCACACTTAACGCGAATATCCCTAACGACAAAAACATCTTTCTCTCGGAAGATGGCAAGCGACAACTTAGCATCAGCGAATCAGCAGCTATAGTCTGCGAAATCGTCAATAAAGGAGAGACTTAGATATGAGTCAGACAGATAAAAAAAAAGCAATTATCGCGAGCCGCATTCGTGAAGCTCGTAAAATGGCTGGTCTTTCGCAGGCTCAGGTCGCCAAGATTCTGGGTATTCACCGACCGTCGGTTTCAGAAATAGAAGCTGGCAATAGAAGGGTTTCTGCACAAGAGATAGCAAAACTTGCTGAAATTTTTGACGTAAGTGCGTCGTGGCTAATGGGTGAAGGGGCAGAAAAAGTTGATGTCCGCGATAACAAACTTCAGCTAGCAGCTAGAGAACTTCAGAAGCTGAAGCCAGAAGACCTCGACAGACTTCTAACAATACTTGCCTCAATGCGAAGTGGAGGAGAAAAACAGTGACCAATAAAATTACTTACTTCAATACGAAGCGAGAAAAGCAAATTTTGGCTCAAAAGGCTATGCACAAATCAATAGAAGTGCGGACGCAAACTGGTTTCGATCTCAAAAGTCCGATCTGTATTTATGGTTTGTGCGACCAGCTCAATGTCAGGGTGAAGTTTGTTGAAATCAGCAGCATGGAAGGGATGTATTGCAAAGAAGAAAAGCCGTTAATCTTACTTTCAGCACTGCGACCCTTTCCGCGACGCACTTTTACTTGCGCTCACGAACTCGGACACCACGTTTTTGGACACGGGTTAAAAGTTGATGAGCTGATAGAAGAATCAGAAAAGTCTAAGGCTTTTAACTCAGATGAGTTTTTAGTTGATTCCTTTGCAAGTTTTTTGCTAATGCTAACTTTGGGAGTGCGAAAAGCTTTTGTCGAGCGCGGATGGGATGTTGCTTGTGCAACACCAATTCAGTTTTTTACGCTCGCCTGCAATTTCGGTGTTGGGTACGAGACATTAATTAATCACATGACCTATGCCCTAAAAATGATCGATCGCACAAAAGCTTCCTCACTTCTCAAAGTTAAACCCAAAAATATCCGACAACAGATACTCGGATATCCATCTTCCGAGCCATTAATTATTGCTGACGAACATTGGTCAATTCCTACAATTGATGCCGAAGTCGGAAGTCAACTGTTATTGCCAAACACCGCAGAAGCAGCTAATCAGATTATTACTTTTCAACAAGAACATCCAAATGGTCGTGTTTTTCGAGCTAACCGTCCCGGCATCGTGCGCGTCTACTGTCGCGATACAAACTGGGCAGTATTTGTTCGAGTTTCCCGCCATCAATTCGTTGGTTTAAGTCAATATCGACACCTTGAGGAAGCAGAAGATGAGTAGCAGTTCACCTCTTGTTATTGAAGAAACAAATCTCTCTCACGCTTGGAGTCGTGCATTTCTCCATGTCATAGATAATCCCGGCAAAGAAATTTCACCACTTTTAATAACATTAACAGGGTTTAACAACGGTATGCCCAATGAAAATAAAGATATTCGAGAAGCTCTTGACAGTTGTCTCACTGCTAACGACGACCAGCAAGTTGATACTGTTGCTAACACAATCTTTCCTAGCTCTCTCTGGCGACTATCTCAGGGCGATCGTCACAAATTATTTGATATTTATCTCAATACTCTTGCCAGATATAAGGCTTTAGAACAACATAAAAATCGACGAGGACTTTACTTTGAAAGACTGATTTCATTTGGTTCAGGGCCTAACAATGGCAACCAACTAGAATACATTATTTCCCAGTACAAGTCACGTACTGGCGTTAGAAGATCGATGTTTCAAGCCTCGATTTTCGACCCGGCGCGAGACCATGTTCCCGATCCACGACTTGGCTTTCCTTGTCTCCAACACCTCAGCTTTGTCCCGCAGAAAAACAGCTTGATAATGAACGCTTTTTATGCTACTCAACAGTTGTTTAACAAAGCCTATGGTAATTATTTAGGTCTGTGCAGGCTGGGAAATTTCATGGCTGATGAAATGAAACTAAGCTTCGAGCGTATGAACTGCTTTGTAGGTGTAGAAAAAATGGACAATATTAACAAAACTTCGCCCACTCTAGAGCAACTTAAAGAAGTTGCTCGTCAGGCAGTATAATTAAGAGCGATCGCACAGAAATCCAGCCGGATTTAGTATGATAAACAAACGCTCAAAACAAGTCGATGCCAAGGCAGATATACAGAACCAACAACTCAGTCTTGCACTGGGCGATTATGGGGAAAAACCAACCTGTTTTCCTACAATTATCTCACATATTCTGCCTGCAAAACCTACCGTTGTCTTCGATACTTACTGGCGATTTGCCGCTGAACGACAGAAAATATTCTTCAAAAAAATAGAGAACGTACCCATACCTTGGACTAGCGATCAAATCCTTTCTACATATAAATTTACCAATGCGTATAGAGCATCCGATCGCACAAGCCAGTACCTAATACGCAACGTCATTTACCGGGATGACCTTCCTGGTTCAAGCAACGAAGTACTCTTTAGGATTATGATATTCAAATTCTTCAACAAAATCGAAACTTGGCAGCTTTTAGAGAACAAAATTGGTTCCATAATTTACGCTGAATATTCATTTGATCGCTACGACCAAATTCTCACAGAAGCTATGAACTCAGAGCAGACAATCTATTCTGCCGCATACATCATGCCATCAGGAGGAAAAACTTTTGGACACACTGTAAAGCACCGCAATCACCTAAAATTGATCGAGCTGATGATGGCTGACGAACTGCCAAAGAAGCTCGCAGACGCAACGAATATGCACAAGGGATTCGATTTGCTGCGCGAATACCCAACCCTCGGCGATTTTTTGGCTTACCAATTTATTACCGATGTTAACTATAGCGAGATTACCAACTTTAGCGAGATGGATTTTGTAGTTCCCGGCCCAGGAGCGCTCGATGGTATCCGCAAATGTTTTCTCGATTTAGGCGGACTGAATGAACCAGAAATTATCAAATTTATGGCAGATATTCAAGAATCTGAGTTTGAGCGACTGGGGCTTGATTTTCAGTCGCTCTGGGGACGGAAGCTGCAACTTATTGACTGCCAAAATCTGTTCTGCGAAGTTGATAAATATGCTCGGATGAAACACTCCGATATTGCCGGAATATCAGGACGAACTCGGATCAAACAGAAATACTCAGCTAACACGCAACCCATCGATTACTGGTATCCGCCGAAGTGGGGAATTAACCAGGCTATTGAAGAATACAGAGCAGCCAAAGCTGACACTCAGTTTAAATCAAAATAGAATCTCAAGGAGTGAAATATGGATTTTCACGAGTATCAAGAACAGGCGCTAAAGACGGATCGAGTTCCTACCAAAAGCGGAGACGGAATTATAGTGCCCCTACTTGGTTTAGTAGGTGAAGCTGGTTCGCTTCTCACCGAGTACAAAAAACACCTTCGAGATGGAGATGCCCACAAACTTTTCAAAGAGGCGATCGCAGAAGAGTTAGGAGATTTGCTCTGGTATGTTGCCAACGTGGCAAGCAAATTCGATCTCGATTTGGAAAAAGTTGCAAAAGGTAATATTGAAAAGTGTCGCGCTCGTTGGGGATGGAGAAATTCAGTACAGACAGATGTTAGCACTATTGGATACTTATTCGATAGTGGCTTTCCAGAAAACGAGCGTTTGCCACGCCAGTTTATAGTTGAGATGACTGAGGTGAACCAAGATAAGTCAGTGAAAATGAAAGCATTTATCAACGGACAACCGATTGGCAATGACCTCACTGACAATTCTTATTCCAGCGACGGTTACCGCTTTCACGACGTTTTCCACCTGTCTTATGTCGCAGTTTTGGGTTGGTCGCCAGTCATCCGCAGCAATCTAAAACTTAAGCGCAAAAGCAATCCCTGCATTGACGAAGTAGAAGACGGGGGCCGAGCAATAGCTATTGAAGAAGGCTTGTCAGCTCTCGTATTCAGTTATGCTAAGGATCATAACTTTTTAGAAGGAGTTGCCGCTCTTGATTACCAACTGCTCAAGACTATCAAAAATATGACTTCGCACCTAGAGGTTGCTCGGTGTTCGCTTGGTGATTGGGAGAAGGCGATTCTTGCGGGCTACGAAGTCTGGCGAAAAGTGAAAAAATATCGAGGAGGAACTGTTGTTATTGATAGGGACGCACGCTCAATAACCTATGCACAGAAATAACAATTTTTCTGGTTTGAAGTAGCGATATAAAAAGCTAGCTAAGCAGGGGTTTAACCAACAGCAATGGCACTCGCCACTGCGTATGACGGCGTATGACTTATACTCAACAGCCACATGGTAATGCCGAGTTCTACAGCGATTTCTTGACATTTGCCATACAACATTACTAACGGTTTACCTGTTGGCAAACGTTGGATTTCAATATCAGTCCAAGAAATTCCTTGGCTCCACCCAGTACCAATAGCTTTAAGCACTGCTTCTTTGGCTGCAAAACGACCTGCGAGGTACTCGATGCGGTTGGCATCAGAGCCAGCAGCACTGCACTCTGTTGCTGTAAAGCATCGGGTTTCAAAATGATCCCCTGACCGTTCAATCAGTTCTTTGATGTCTTTGATTTCCACAAGATCAATGCCGTGACCGATAATATTCATATTGCTACTTTGTTGGCACATTTAAGTTAACGAAGTCTTGAATAAATTAGTGACTTTGACAAAACTTTCTGCCATGTTTAACAAATATCTGCAAGCCAATTTAATGCGGATAAGAGAGAAGAGTTGTGTTGCTTCTAACGTACAGTGGGTGACGCGGATGGCCTGTCTGGGTAATTCCCAGACAGTAGAGATTCTCTCGCGACATCAGCCAAGAGGAAACGATTTTGGCTCGGTTGCTCAAGCTACCCCGATTTCCCCAGGCCACAATAATTTTATCGGCTAGCTCAACAGCTTGTTTGAGATAGCGGTCATTTTCTGGCCCTATGGGATCTGATACCAGCCTCAGAATATCTGGTCGCGGGGCACGATAGGCAAATAAATTGACTACTTCAAGCGAACCATAACCCCAAGAGCGAGCGAAGCTTAGGCATCGGCGGAGGGTGGGATCGTCAGTATCTGCATCCGCACGACTTGGGTTGAGCATAACAAAGGCGACTCTAGGAGCATTAGCGTCCCACTCCCGCCACAGCGAGTAGCGGTAAAGTCCTGTGGGGTCGATTGTTGCACCTTGTTTCACTTTGTTTCACCCTCGATTGCCTTCCAACTGTTATAGAATAAAACTTAGAGTCAATATTGTGCTAATGAAGCAACAACTCGCTCCAACTCTCGCCACATAAAATTATCGCCTGCTGCTCGATAAACTTCCAGTAGTTTGCGATTAAACCACAGAGTCTTATGTTTGCCTACATGAAAGAATGTCCAGACAATTTCTCCTACTCTGGATAACTTGTATGATAAAGACCGGCTTAAATATTGATGACCTAGCTAAAGACACAGAAGAACAGTGGATTAATAAAGAAGAGATAGATCTGAGTTAGTGTTGGTATTTACCAGCTTCGTCTCAAGGAAAAATTGAAACCGCGATCGCACCCCCAATCCCCAATCCCCATCACTCCCCA
Organism: Microseira wollei NIES-4236; assembly: GCF_020521235.1. GTDB lineage: Bacteria > Cyanobacteriota > Cyanobacteriia > Cyanobacteriales > Aerosakkonemataceae > Microseira > Microseira wollei. Next base: position 8,932 of record NZ_BLAY01000264.1, read on the forward strand.
TACACCGTCACCACCACCTGCCGCTGACGCGATTTCACATCGCATTCCAAATGAAAAATTTGCTGCCACGTCCCCAATATTAATTTACCATTGCTGACGGGAACTGTTATCTCTGGCCCCAACCAAGTTGCTTGCAAGTGCGAATGTCCGTTGCCATCGTGCCATGTTTGTTCGTGAAAATAATCCCGACTCGGTGGAATTAATTTATTCAAAATTGCCGGTAAATCTTTTTGCAATCCCGGTTCAAATTCAATCGCACCAATCGCCCCGGTACTGCCGACGTTAAATATATTGACCATTCCCACAGAAATGCCAGATTTTTTCACAATTTTACTCACTTGTTCGGTAATATCGTGCATATCACCGTGACCTTTCGTTGGGATGGTAATTTGTTCTTGATGTACCATTTGTTCGACTCCTATTTTGTTAAACGATCAAAATTTGTTGTAGGGACACGGCGCGAGAAAACCTTCCCGTGACAGCAAAGATTATTAATGCCGTGTCCCTACCAAGATCGTTGATTTCGGGAAGTTGCGCTCTTGAGGTTTTCGTGG
>NZ_BLAY01000265.1 GCF_020521235.1 Microseira wollei NIES-4236
TTTAATAATTTTATGATTGACTTTGAGCGGATTTTTTCCGCTATTCGAGCGCCAGATCGCTAGTTTTGGACGCAAGTTAAGAAGTTACCCGCTCTCCCAGGGGACGGCAAGATAAATATCTCGGTTAATCTGATAACCTTATAGCGGATTGCTTTCTTAGTGAGGTACAGCCTTCAGGCTTTGTTTGTCAAGCGCGCAGCAAAAATGGCTGCGCGCTTGACAAACTTGCGGTGTACCTCATACGAGTGCAATCCGCTGTAATCGTGCCTTGCCCCTACGACTGGGATATCTCGGTTAATCTGATAAGTAGGTGCAGGTAAATAAAGTGAAAATAGTTATGTAAGCGCGGGGCGGGCAATACGTCCCACCCCACAAGAATTTCAGATCTCTTGTGGGGTGGGCTAACCGCCCGCCCGGTGTTCAGTTTATTTATACTCACCTACTTATAGCGGATTGCCAGCGAGTGAAGTAAAGCCTTTTGGCGCAAGAATGCAATAGCGGCTGCCATTTTTGCTGCCGCTATTGCATTCCTTCGGTGTACCTCATGCGCCTGCAATCCGCTGTAATGTTAATCCTGCCTTGAATAGGATTTTTTTTGTATAAATTACTACTTATGCCTCTATTTCCGGATGCATATAATTCTGGAAAAATTTCAACCCCGCTTTTTCCATGACGCGGATAGATGCGCGATTCGCGGCTAAAGCTGAAGACACAACTCTTTGAGTTCCTAATTCGGAAAAGCCTTTTAATACCAGCGCCCTCGCACCTTCTGTGGCGTAACCTTTCCCCCAGGAAACTTTTCGCAATCGATACCCCAGTTCGATATCGTTGTTACCGTAAAAGCCCGAAGCGACGTTGAATGGACTGTCTAATGCTGGTCTAAATTGAAACCAACCGATAAACTCATTACTGGACTTTTCCATCGCTGCCCAAAATCCATAACCTTCATACTTCTGATAATATGCGAGCAATCTGGGCAAGGTTTTGTTGCGGATTGTTTCGTAATCGGTATCTGTGGGGTCGCCGCCCTTGATAATGCCTAGATTGGCAAAGCGGATTACTTGGCGATCGCTATCCAACTCAAATAAGTTATCCGCGTCGGAATCTGTAAACTGCCTTAATATCAATCTTTCTGTCTCTAGAAAAACTTTCATCGCTAAACCCCGTGGCAGAGGGAAATTTTGGCAAACCTCCTGCCTCCTGCCTTTTTTGGTAAAGCTTTTCAGCAACCGTACCAGCGATCGTAGTCATGAACCTAAATTATACCATTTGGCAGAACGCTGTCAGAGAGCGTATTTAGGATGTTTCAGACAAAATATTGCATAGATAGCTGATATGTGGTATTCTGACAAAGAGCAATTCACAGATTCTTAAAGACTTGCTGAATAACTCGGTTGAATAAATAGTTATGCCTGAATAAGGACAGCGGTAAGCATGGATTTCAAAGATAAGGCTTTTCAAACTAGCCTGACTGACAATATTGACTATCCTGAATTCTGTTGGCAAGCAAGTTTAGATTATTCCATATTCAGAGATTTTCGGTGCAATGAAATGTACAGAACTGCATTAGAACACGACTGCTTCGAGCAAGGTTTAGAGTATCTGGAAGCAATCAATAAGTCAAAGTCTAATGTATTGAGTAAGATTAATGAATTCCTGAAAAACGATCGGATTGGCAATCCTGAAGTTTTTGATTACGAAGGCATTGGAACAATAGCACCTCCTACTCTGCGATACATAAAAATTCTGTCAGATTTGGAAACTGAATTCGGCACTCTAGACAACTTAAATATATGTGAAATTGGAGTTGGTTATGGAGGACTTTGCCGAATTATCAGTAGTTATTTTAAGGTAAAAACCTATACATTGGTTGACTTGAAACCAGTGCTAATGCTAGCTAAAAGGTATTTAGACCATTACCCGTTAAACACGACGCCGATCTATAAAACAATGAATGAATTACCCAAAGAGAGTTATGACCTTGCGATCAGCAATTATGCCTTTACGGAGATCAGAAGAGAAATACAAGATATTTATCTAGAAAAAGTGCTTCTTTCTGCCACCAGAGGCTATATTACATACAATGAAATCAATCCAGAAGATTTTAATTCTTACACAAAAGAAGAGTTGATTCAGCTCATTCCCCAAATCAGAGTAAATCAAGAAGTTGGCATATTACACCCTAAAGATTGTATTTTAGTCTGGTGAACTCACATTTTGCACCAGTTGCTTGATGGCAATTTTTGGAGGGTGGGGATTGTTTATGGTTCCCTAAAACCAACCTTTTTATTGTGTTTTGTGCCTTACCTACGGTGATTAATCATGGTGCTTTTCCCAAGTTGAATGGCTTGGGGATACATTTTGTCAAAATTGGGTGAATTACCACAGAACTTTAAACGGTGAAGTATGGATAGTGTAAATTTTCAAGAAAAATTTTTGTTAGCCAGAAAGGTTTTCTTAGAAGCAATAGAAGAATGTAAAAAAAACGATCGCAATTTTTTTGAATTTGCTCAACCGCTCAAAGAAATACATGTAAACAAATGCCTGGTAATTTCAAGTAGGGAGAATCTGTTATATTACTTGCCAAAGAATGCAGTTGTTGCTGAAGTAGGAACTCAAACAGGTTATTTTGCCAGAAAGATAATTGATGTGACTCAACCAGCAATACTGCATACCATAGATATAAACTGGTCTATTTTTGAAACAGAAAAATTTGTACGGGAAATTGAAAGTGGAGTTATCCAGATTCACGAAGGTGATTCGGTAAGAATGCTTTCCCAGTTTCCCGATCAACATTTTGATTGGATATACATTGATGCAGACCATTCGTATTATGGGGTTTATAGAGATATACAGTGCGCTGCTCAAAAGGTGAAATCAAATGGAATTTTAGTCTTCAATGATTATACTTCATGGTCACCACTAGAAGCACATCCATACGGTGTTTCAAGAGCTGTCAATGAATTTTGCTTAACCCAAGGATGGGAGTTTATCTTCTTAGCTTTATCTACTAATGGTTATCACGATGTTGCCATTAGAAAAATGGGTGTTGAAACTTTAGATACTCAAGTTACTGTTGACATTGATCGGGTTTCAACCCAGGAGGTTGAATCTAATTTAGTGCAACTGCAATATGATAAAGCAATATTGGCTTACAAAGTTCATGAAATGCAGCAACAAATAAAAGTTCTGGAATTACAATACCAACAAAGTGATTCTGAAGTAAAGCAATTGCAACTGCAACTACAACAGCTACAAGCAGAATTAGAAGATTGTATATCTAGCCAGAAAAACTGTGATTAAAGGAGATATTTTACAGATGATTACAGATGACTTAATGCGTGTCGGTTCAGAAGATAGGTTCAAAATAAATTTTAAAGATATATTTGTTTCAAACCTGCTTCAATCCCAAGCTAACAAAGTTGCTTTGCTAGTTACTAATGAATATGAAGGTATTTTTGGAAATGGCGGGATTGGAACCTATTACAACACTTTAAGTCAAAAGCTTTCGCAAGATGGATGGTATATAATTCTGCTACTCTGCTGTTCTCCAGATAAATTTGATGGCAAATCAAATATACCTTATGTCAACCATATATTCTCTATTTGCGAGTTAGATCAAGTTTTAAATCTTCAGCCTATTCACTCAGCAATTTTATCTCAACTCCAGTATAGCGATCCGATTGATTACACAAGCTATTGTTGTTTGTTTTTCACTCAAGCTGTTACTACTACTTTTAAAAAATCTCTTGTTTATGTCGAATTTCATGAATATGGTGGCATTGGTTACCGTACTATTCAAGCAAAACAGGCAAATATATTAGAAGCTAATTGTGTGACTGGTGTCACCCTCCACGGTGGACATGAGTGGATATCTGAGACTAACGAAAAATATATTGAAAATGCTCCTGATGTGTTCTGGCAAATTTGCTATTATGAACAGTATTCTTTTGAGAATGCTGATTTAGCATTTTTCACATCTGACTATCTGAAATCCAAAGTAGAATCTTACGGTTGGAAAACGTCTCACGCACTACACATTTCCGACTTTATACCTATAGTTGAAAAACTTGCAAGTAAGAAGAACGAGCTTGATGAACTAGGTGTGAAATCATCTCCACAAACTTACAGTCTGCCAAAGGTGACTATTGGAGTCACCTGCTATAACTTGGGGAAATACCTTTTAGAGTGTCTGAATAGCCTCAGCGTACAGACATACAAAAACTTAGAAGTAATTGTGCTAGACGATGCTTCTACAGATGAACATACACAGGAGGTTATTCATCAAGCTCAGTTGATGTTTCCAAATTTTAAATTTATTAAATCTAATATAAATAGAGGGTTAGGTGCATCTCGCAATTACTTAATTGAACTTGCAGAAGGAGATTATTTTATCCCTTTCGATGCTGATAATATAGCATTACCTTTCATGGTAGAAAAATATGTCAAAGCAGCTGTTGGTTCTAATGCTGCTATTGTTAACTCTCCGATGATGGCTTTTGGAACGCATACTATTGGCGTTAAACGCGATCCTTCGATTTATTCTTTCACTGGGGGGTTACTACCTGCCATGTTGCAATGTAATTGTTGGGGTGATGCTGCTTCGCTGTTTTCTATAATAATTTTACGTAAATTTAAGCATCCTGAAGATAGAGGTGTAGTGTGTCATGATTGGCAAATTATGGTGGCTACATCTGTAACTAGTGAAAAAATGGGCTATTACACATATCCTCTTTACTTTTACAGGCTGCGTCCTGATTCAATGATGCATTCTAATAAAAATCATGCTCGCGATCAATATCATCTTCGTCGCTACTTGTCTCAAATAGAACCATCAAATTATTCTCATCGCCAGATATACATGTTGCTGACAGCTACACAACAACTTTTGCAATCTCAGCAGCACTGGCAATCCCAACTTCAGCAAGCTCAGGTAGAATTAGAACGAGCAAAGTCTGAAATTGCAGCTATGAAAACAAGTAATACCGATTCTCCATAGAATGATATTCCCAACTTATTTGAAAAGCTGGGAATGTTAGCCTTGAGAATACAGATGACTAATTACCATAGATTAGATAGATGAGCTATTTACTAACAAAAAGTTGTAAATTCCTCAATAATCTGAACATAGTTTTTGATCAGGTGACTAAAATCAAAATTCTCTTTGGCATATTCTACAATTTCTGGCCGATAAAATTGATTTTTTTCAATTAACTCCGCCATCGTATCACAAACAATTTGTTTATTTTCGGCTGTAGCATTAGTTAATATATCATCTGGCAAAACTCTAATAAAATCTTTGCAGTGTAAGTTAGCACTAGCAGATTCTGAAACGACAACAGATAAACCTGCTGCCATCGCTTCTAGTACTACGAGTGGTGCAACTTCTCCATCGCTAATTAAAACTAAACAACTATAATCTGTGAGGTTGGCATAAACTTGTGGTAAACTCCAGATCCCTAAATATTTTGTCGTCGTTCCTTCTGTAAAATCAGGGTCATCTAAAGGCCCGACAAAATCTAACTCTAACTTTCCATCAATCATTCCTGCCAGTAATCTCTGCTGCTTTCTTGGTTGAATCCAACCTAAACAAACAGCCTTATTATTTCCTTTTTCTTTAAAATTGACTTTCTGAGTATCTATAGCGTTAGGTTGCACTCTGATATATCCAGAATATCCTTTTTTTCTAAAAAATTCTTCTGATTGACGCGAAGGGGTAATTATACCGGGTACGCTCATGTAAGATGGAAATACTTGTTTAAATTCTTCCTCCCATCTATCTTCTTTCAACAAGTAACCATACTGGCAGGTAAAACAATATTTTTGCTGAAGTTTTTGATTAAAAACTTCAGCAAAATGATACGCGTGTAAATGCACAAAATCATATTTACCCTCGTTCAGGTATTTGATAGTTATCTCAGGATCTTTTTCATCTAAAAAATCAACTTGATGCCCAATCTTTTCTAAAAATATTTTATATTCCTTCATTAAAGTATAAATAGAATTTGATAATGGTGGTGCGGGACTATAACCCCAACCAACAATAGCAATTTTCATCACAAACCTCCCTTGTTACAAAGTTTAAAGTTAAACAATATTCTATGATTGATTTTTGATCTAACCCAAAAATTCTTGATATATCAACCTGATTTATCCCAGGGATAAATCTATAGCAATGAGCAGGAAAGTGTTTACAAATCAGACAATTGGTATCTGTAAACACACCAGCGCGAACTGCTATAAAAGCGATGTGCAATCATCTTATCATAAAGCACAGTCAGAAACTTGGTTTCTGTTTCAGGACTGAAGCACGACGATTCTATCACCAAAGTTTCTACGTAGATCTCTGGTTGCCAAACCAACGATTTTTCAGAGAAACCAGGTTTCTTTGCGTAAGTGCCGTTTTTGTTTCTTTTCCTCAAATCACGATTGCACTAAATTGTCAAGTAAAGGTTCACTGCCTCACCCTTAGCACAAGGGAATTACCAGCGTTGCCAGGACAATGAGTAATATTGGTTGCCGTCCTGGGAAATTTAGCCTTGCCAGAGCGTAGCCAGCGATCGCCGAGGTGATAATCTGAAAAGCGGTGACGGCGATCGCTACCAAGAGCGATTGGCAAACGCCAGGAGAAAATTCCCCCGCCGCCAAGCCTCCTGATAGTTAGCGGGGGTTGGGTTAGCTGGAAAGAGGCTGAGTGTCAGATTCGCACCAGGGGGCGCAAAGGACGTGAATAAGACAACGAGTAAGGGTAGCAGCACAATAACTGGGTCCAAACAAAGCAAAACCAGGCTAAGGGGTTGCCAAAACTCGCAGGATGGTTGATTTGGCGATCTTTTGCCCATAAAGTATAGATTTCATCCTATGCTTTAAGTTTAGGAAATATATTGCAACCAGTCTTAATCTGTGAGCCGGAGATTTGTTAAGTTAAACTAAGCGATTTTGACCCTCACGTTTAATTGATGAGGTTTACTTATCCCGGCTCAGCTAAATTACGCCAACAGGAGAGAATCAACTTATGCAGCAGACTGTAGCTAGCCCAGCCATTGACTTCCAAACCGAAACCTACAAAGATGCATATAGCCGCATCAATGCGATCGTGATCGAAGGCGAACAAGAAGCCTACGAGAACTACATTCAATTGGCCCAACTGCTGCCAGAACAAAAAGAAGAGTTAATTCGCCTCTCCAAAATGGAGAGTCGCCACAAAAAAGGGTTTGAAGCTTGCGGGCGCAACCTCGAGGTGACGCCGGATATGGAATTCGCCAAGGAATTCTTTGCTCAACTGCACCAAAACTTCAAAGATGCTTATGGAGAAGGCAAAGTCGTCACCTGCCTGCTGATTCAGTCTTTGATTATCGAATGCTTTGCGATCGCTGCCTACAACATCTACATCCCCTGCGCCGATCCCTTTGCTCGCAAAATTACTGAAGGGGTTGTTAAAGATGAATACACTCACCTCAACTTCGGTGAAGTTTGGCTGAAAGAACACTTTGAAGCTTCCAAAGCCGAGTTAGAAGAAGCCAATCGCCAAAACCTGCCCATAGTCTGGAAAATGCTCAACCAAGTCGAAGACGACGCCCGCGTTTTAGGCATGGAAAAAGAAGCTTTGGTAGAAGACTTCATGATTTCCTACGGAGAAGCACTTGGTAACATCGGTTTTACTAGCCGCGAACTGATGCGGTTATCCGCCCACGGACTGGCAGCTGCCTAACGGGGGAGCGGGGGGAGCGGGGGCAGCTGGGGGAGCGGGGGAAGCTGGGGGAGCGGGGGGAGCGGGGGGAGCGGGGGAAGCGGGGGAAGCTGGGGAAGCTGGGGGAGCTGGGGAGAATGTAGATTCAAATTCCCCTTTGCACCTCTGCCCCTTTGCACCTCTGCCCCTCTGCCCCTCTGCCCCTCTGCACCTCTGCACTTTTGCACATCTGCCCCCCTGCCCCTGGAGCACCTCTGCTCACCTGGGTAACATTTTTGTGTAGTATTTTTAAGGGTCGATCCCCGCATCGATCCAGCGCAACTCTGCGTCCAGTCCTAATTACCGACTTACTAAATAGTTATATAATGTTTGGTCTCATCGGTCACTTAACCAGTTTGGAACATGCCCAATCCGTAGCCAGAGATCTAGGCTACCCGGAATATGCCGATCAAGGGCTGGATTTTTGGTGTTCTGCCCCGCCACAAATCGTCGATGATATTACCGTCACCAGCGCGACGGGACAAAAAATCGCCGGGCGGTATGTAGAATCATGCTTCTTGCCCGAAATGCTGGCAAATCGCCGGATTAAAGCAGCAACGCGCAAAATTGTGAATGCGATGGCGCTTGCCCAAAAAAACGACATTCATATCACCGCATTGGGTGGTTTTTCCTCGATTATTTTCGAGAATTTCAACCTCAATCAAGTTACCGAAGTCCGCAATACCAAACTAGAATTTGAACGCTTCACGACGGGCAATACACACACCGCCTATGTAATTTGTCGGCAAGTGGAAGCAGCGTCGAAAAATTTGGGGATTGAATTGTCGAAAGCGACGGTAGCAATTTGCGGCGCAACGGGCGACATTGGCAGTGCGGTTTGTCGCTGGTTAAATACTCGTACCGATGTAGCAGAATTGTTGTTAATTGCCCGCGACAAAGATAGACTGGAAGCGTTGCAGGAAGAATTGGGGCGGGGCAAAATTTTGGGACTGGAAGAAGCCCTACCTTTAGCAGATATTGTAGTTTGGGTTGCCAGTATGCCCAAAGGCGTGGAAATTGACCCCACAGTTTTGAAGCAACCTTGTCTGTTAATTGATGGCGGATATCCCAAGAATTTGGGAACCAAAGTTCAGCATCCGGGGGTTTATGTCCTGAATGGCGGGATTGTAGAACACTCCCTGGATATTGACTGGAAAATTATGCAAATCGTCAATATGGAAGTGCCTGAACGCCAGTTATTTGCATGTTTCGCTGAAGCAATGCTGTTGGAATTTGAACAGTGGCACAGCAACTTTTCTTGGGGACGAAATCAGATTACCGTGGCAAAGATGGAACAAATGGGTGAGTGGTCGGTTAAACACGGCTTTCAACCATTGCTGACATTTTAGTAGGGTGTGTCAGGCGCATTTCAAAGGTAAATTTTTACTATCAGTTAACAGGTTTGCGCCTTTAGCACCAGGCGCTAGTGGTGCTTTACACTTCCTTAACGCACCCTACTAACTCAATTTTTACTATCAGTGAATAGGTTTGCGCCTTTAGCACCAGGCGCTAGTGGTGCGTTACA
>NZ_BLAY01000266.1 GCF_020521235.1 Microseira wollei NIES-4236
CTCATTCTCCCTCGGAGCGGTTCTCGGCACAGTCAGGAAATGTTAACCAGATAGCTATTGAAGGGCGAAAAGTTAACTTTAATTCCTGGCCTGAATCCCCGTCTCTTTAGAGCGGGGTGTGGCTCAACAAGATTTTCCTATGGCTTTGCTCGATTGGAAGACTTGGCGGGGGTGATGATTGTGGCGATCGTGCTGTTGAGCGCCGTGATTACCGCCTATGAGTCTGTGGAGCGATTTTACCATCCTCAGCCTCTGCATCATTTGGGGGCGCTGGCGATCGCTGCCATCATCGGCTTGATCGGCAACGAAGTCGTGGCTGTTTTCCGCATACGGGTAGGTCGCGAAATCAACAGCGCTGCGCTGATGGCTGATGGGTATCATGCCTTGGCTGATGGTCTAGTGAGTTTGGCTGTGTTGTTCAGTGCGGTAGGGGTTGGCCTGGGCTATTCCTGGGCAGACCCAGCGATCGGCTTAGTAATCACAGCCGTGTTACTAAAAATCGTTTGGGAGTCGGGACTGACCATTTTTAGTCGTTTGCTGGATGGCGTGGAACCAGAGGTACTCGAATCGATCCACCATGCGATCGCTCATGTACCTGAAGTGGAAACGGAGGCGATCGCCAACCTTCGTACCCGCTGGCTAGGGCATCGGCTGCATTTAGAAATGGACATCATGCTACTGCCCACACTCTCGCTGCAAGAAACCCAAGGCATTATCCATACCGTGGAGGAGCAACTGAAAGCGCATCTGCCCTATCTAGGCTTGATCGTGGTTCGAGCCGTACCTTGCCCTGAAACAAGGGAACAGGGAACAGGGAACAGGGAAGCGGAAATTTCACCAATCATTTAGAACGGCTTAGAATTACCATGCAGGAAACAGTAACAACACGGATTAATCAAGCAACTCTACCGTCTAGCAAAGATGGAGAGGGCGATCAACCCAAACTACTGATTCGCATCTTGCGGGAACCATTGCTACATTTCCTAATTTTGGGGGCTTTGCTGTTTGGGCTGTATTTTTGGGTGAATGGTGCTTCCCTGACATCTACTTCCCCCAAACAGATTGAAGTGTCTGCTGCTGTGATTGAGTCTTTGAAAACAAGCTGGAAGTTGCAGTGGGGACGATCGCCAAACCCGAAAGAATTCCAAAAGTTAGTGGATAACTACATTCGAGATGAGGTCTTGTATCAGGAAGCCTTGGCCTTGGGGTTAGATGATAAAGACGTGATTGTGCGGCGGCGGCTGATTCAAAAAATGCAGTTCCTCACCGAAGATGTGGCAGCGATGCGCGAACCCTCAGACGAAGCATTGCAAGCCTATTTAGCGGCTCATGCTGAACATTACGCTATCCCCGGTCGGGTTAGCTTTACCCACATTTACTTCAGCCGAGAACTGCGGGGCGATCGCGCCGATGCCGATGCCCAGACTCTTCTGACTCAGCTACAGACTGACCCCAACCTGGAACCGTCCCAACAGCAGGGCGATCGCTCGATGCTCCCTGTTACGTATAACCTCGCCTCGGCGCAGACTCTCACCAACACGTTTGGGGGAAACTTTGCCCAGGAGATAGCTGGGGTGAGGGAAAAAGGCTGGCAAGGCCCCTTCCACTCAGCCTACGGCAGTCATCTGGTTAATCTCACCCAAATTGAACCAGGCCACCCCGCAACTTTGGCCGAAGTGAGAAAATATGTCCGCCTGGACTGGCTGCAAGAGCAACGTCAACAGCTGGACGAACAGTTATATCAGCAGTTGCGCGAACGCTATACCGTCTCGATTGACCAGGAGGCGCTCAACCTAGCTGTTCAGGGGGACAACAAATGAACCTAGTGCTGCGATGGATCTGTATAGCTCTCCTGGTTGCCCTGGGTCTGGGATTTCAGCCCGCCCCCGCCCATGCCCACGGCTTTCAAACCGCCTACCTGGAACTGCGAGAGCAGCAATCGGGTGAGGTGGAAGTACTCTGGAAAACGCCGCCAGCCATGAGCTTTGGGGATGAAGGGCTGAGTCGTCCGATGAGGATTCGCCCGGTCTTTCCCAGCTACTGCACTGCAACGACCGTGCCTGTGGTCATGACCACCCCCGTCACCCATGTCAGTCGCTGGACATTAGATTGTGGGGAAACCGGATTGGCTCAAGCCACGATTGCCTTTCCTGGACTGGTCAAAAGCTTTGTGGAAGTGCTTTTGCGGCTGGAATGGACCGATGGACACTCCCAAACCACCATGCTCCCCACGGGGCAGGAAACCTTCGTTATCCCAGAAAAAACGACCGTGTTTGCTGTGGGACAAACCTACCTCAGGCTTGGCATGGAACACATCTTCAGCGGCATCGACCACTTGCTGTTTGTCCTGGGGCTGGTGTTGATTGTCGGACCATCCTGGCGTTTGGTCAAAACCATTACCGCCTTTACCCTGGCTCACAGCATGACCCTGGGCGCAGCCACCTTGGGTCTTGTCAATGTTCCCCAAGCCCCAGTGGAAGCGGTGATTGCCCTCAGCATTTTGTTTTTAGCTTCAGAACTAGCCCACAGCCGCCTGGGGAAAGCGGGATTGACCGAGCAATATCCCTGGCTCGTCGCCTTCACCTTTGGGCTACTACACGGCTTTGGCTTTGCCGGAGCTTTGGCAGAAGTCGGATTGCCGCCCCAAGATATTCCCCCGGCTTTGTTGTTTTTCAACATCGGGGTGGAGTTGGGACAACTGGCGTTTGTGCTGGTAGTTGTTGCGGTGATGGAGGGACTAAAACGCTTGGGTTCAGAGCAGTACCCGCGCTGGTGGGGATGGGTGCCTACCTATGGCATCGGCACCCTGGCTTCTTTCTGGTGTTTCCAGCGAGTTGCCGCGTTTTGGGGATGAGTTGCTAAGGAGGGTATTAATGTTAACGCAACTTGCTAGTTATAAACTTTGGCGTTGCTAATTGCTAATTGCTAATTGCTAAGCTTGGATTTTTACCAATCTCGCCATTAGCCTCGTGACCAGGGCAGAGCCTAGTAACGCCATTAGCCCCTCCCAGAGAGATAACTAGCAACTTGAGTTAAGTAGATTTGCAACTCCTCGTTCTCATGGTCCACCAGGGAACGAAAAAACCAATTGCTTCACTTAACAAGACAATTCCAAAAGGAGATGAAAATGAATTGGATCTTTTCAGCTTTGCAAATCCGCAAACTGTTTCTCACAGGGTTGTGTATTTGCTTTCTGATCGGGAGCATCCTCTTTGCCTCTAGCAGTGCTTTGGCAGTGTCGTTGTTGCCGCCTGGAGAATACGACTTACCAAAAGAAGGAGCTGTAACGCTTCCGGCAGATATACGGCACTACTCCCCCTATGTGGACCCACCTTTTCCCCAACGGGTGTTCTGGGGCGACGTTCACCTGCATACCGTCTATTCTTTTGATGCTGGAGCTGCGGGAAGTCGTCTCGGACCTGAAGATTCCTATCGATTTGCTCGGGGAGAGGAAATCGAAACCGAAAGTACACAACGGGTGAGGTTGTCTCGTCCTTTAGACTTTTTGGTCGTCACCGATCACTCTGATGGTTTAGGGAGCTTTCAACAATTGCTGGCAGGTGAACCGCCTGAAATTCTAGAAGATCCTACGGTGGCCAGGTGGCATGAGATGGTCAATGGTACGCCGGAAGAGCAAGTCAAAGCATCCCAGGAGATCATTGCAGCCTTTGCCCAGGGGACGCTCCCAGAAGCAATATACCCCCAAAAGCTAGCGGATTTCGCAACCGCCTGGCAAGCAGAAATTGATGCCGCTGAAAATTATAATGACCCCGGCCTGTTTACAGCCATGATTGGCTATGAATGGACTTCGCTACCCAGTGGTAATAATCTCCACCGCAATATCATCTTCCGTGACAATGGGGTCAAGGCCAGCAAGGTACTTCCCTTTACCACAGAAAACTACACCGACCCTGAAAAACTCTGGCAGTGGATGCAATGCTATGAAAACACAATCGGCGGCAATGTGTTGGCGATTCCCCACAATGGCAATCTTAGCAACGGGCTGATGTTTGCAGACACCCAATTCAACAATGTCGATCCCACACAACCTGGTGAGCCTCTAACCAAAGAATATGCTCAACAGCGACAGCTTTGGGAACCGCTGTATGAAGTGACTCAGATCAAAGGCACCGGTGAGACCCATCCGTTGCTGTCTACTGATGATGAATTTGCCAATTTTGAGGTCGAGGGCTGGGATAACGGCAACTTGGACCTAAGTGCTGGCAAACCCGAAGACCCTGAAGCCAAGAAAGAGATGTACGAGCATGAGTATGCTCGCGCTGCCCTGAAGAATGGACTGAAGTTTGAAGCCGAACTGGGAGCAAACCCGTTCAAATTTGGTCTGGTGGGAGCCACTGACTCCCACATTGCGCTTTCGGCAGTGGAAGAAAATAACTACTTTGGCAAGTTTGTAGATGAAGCCCCCAATCCCGATCGGGCAATAGAGATCCGCAGCTCTAATCAGGATGGTAGTATCGTTCGCGTGGGATGGCAGTATGCCGCATCCGGGTATGTAGGGGTTTGGGCGAAACAGAATACCCGTGAAGCCATATTCGATGCGATGGAGAAGCGGGAAGTCTATGCTACGAGTGGGCCGCGCATGGTGGTTCGCTTCTTTGGCGGTTGGGACTTTACCAACGATGATTTGAGTAGCAACCCTGGTGATGTGGGCTATACCAAAGGCGTTCCCATGGGCAGCGATTTGAATATTACAGACATGCCTGAAGGGAAAGCGCCGACCTTTTTGGTGGCAGCGTGGAAAGATCCGCTGCGGGGGAACCTCGATCGGATTCAAATCGTCAAAGGGTGGCTCGATGCCAGTGGCGAAACCCACGAAAAAGTCTACGATGTGGCCTGGTCGGGCGATCGCGTCCCCGATGCCACAACCGGGAAACTTCCCCCTGTCGGCAATACAGTCAATACCGAAACGGCAACATGGACGAACACCATCGGCGCGTCTGAGTTAGAACAAGTTTGGACAGACCCAGACTTCGAACCCAACCAACGGGCGTTTTACTACGCGCGGGTGCTGGAAATTCCCACCCCCCGCTGGACGGACTACGACAAGGCATTTTACGGCGACAAGTGGTGCGCTGAAGCGGAGGCAGAGAATCCAGGGGCGTGTGATGATATACCCCTAACCCTACAGGAGCGGGTGTATACCTCTCCCATCTGGTATTCCCCAGCGTAGGTTTTGCTGGTGCGGGTGCGGGGGTTGCGGCTCCCGCCCCAATAGTTCTCGGATAATTTAGAGGAGACGGAAATTTCTGTGCTGCGATCGGCGATCGTCGAGCTGTGGATTACCGAAGATGTGAATGGTAAGCCATTTGTGGATTTCATCGTAGCCGAACTCTTTAATATTGTTCGGGAAGTGGTTGCCCAAATGCAGGGTTAGTAAGTGGCTCAGGACCCAGGCGCACCCATCCGGGTTTCTATGAAAAATCGTCGCTTTAGAACTACAGGACTTACGCAAAGGTTCTATATGTAGGGTGCGTTAGCTTTCTTCTTCACGCACCATAACAATATATTTAGCTTCTTGGCGTAAGTCCTGCTAGAGATCGACGCAGAAACGATTATAAGATCGTCGTTCGTAAGTCCTGTGGTTGATGAAGTAAAGGCAAATTCAGCTTTTTTATTGACAGGGTGAAATTAAATGGTAATCTTGTTGAGGACAGCGAGCGCACGCAATCAACCGATTCATCTGGTTGACGGCGCTCGCCTCCAACGTAGGTAAAGAAACGAATTTACTGTCAACTTTAGAACCTTAACAGGAAAGAAGAATCTCATGTTGGATCTAACTCGCCATCGTCTATTGAAGATGGCAAGCAGCTTATTGCTGAGTTTTGTACTTTTGTGGGGATCGGGGGTTGCACCAGCATTCGCCTTCGTTTCGGAGTCTCGTCAATATCCTGTTGATAATATCGAGGCTATTATTGCCGATGTTCCCACTGGCGATCGTTGGCTTGAGCATCTTAAAAAGGACTTGCTGCCATTCTGGGAAATGCAGACAGCATTGGGCGATCCCATTGGGAACTTCCCAACCTATCGATGCAATGACGGCTCCTTGTACGAGCGGGAAAATCTCTGCCCGGAATTGGCAAATCCCGTTAACGGTATCGTTAAACTAGAACGGGATTACGTCCGCGCCAAGTCCCGACAAATCTTTGCCTACGGTGTTGCTTACAATCTCACCGGAGAAAGCAAATACCTAGAATTAGCTAAAGCTGGAGTAGACTATTTGCGCGAACACGCCATAAAAGGAAAAGAAGGTGGAGCATACACCTACTTTGAAAATGGAGTTGGTAAACCAGATAAAGATTATCGCATCAGTCAAGACATGGCTTATGCGGTTACAGGCTTGGGATTTTACTACTATCTCACCCGCGATCCAGAGGTGTTGCCAGATATCATTGCCGTCAAAGACTACATCTTTGATACTTATTACGACAAAGAATGGGACTTACTCAGCTGGGCTCATGCGGATTACCTTGATTACACCAATCCAGATGGCACGAAAGAATACGTTCACTCCGACCAACGGGAATTAGTCGCTCAACTCGACCAAGTTTACGGTTATATGTTGTTGCTGACTCCCACCTTGCCAGAATTAGATGGTAATGGTCAACCCCTACGGTCAAAATGGGAAGATGACTTGGTGCATCTAGCCAAAATTATGTCCGAGCAGTTCTACACACCAGACAAAAATATTTTCTGGGGAGCGATTACCACTCCGACCCAGCAACAGCTAGGAACGGATCATACTGACTTCGGTCACTCGATTAAAACCTTGTGGCTGATCTATGAAATCGGCAAGTTAACTGGGCATTACGAACTCACTGCTTTTGCTCAAGAAAAAGCACCTTTAATCTTGGAAAAAGCCTATCTTGAAGATGGGACTTGGGGACGGCGCATCAATCAATACGGCCAACTTGAAACTGATAAAGAGTGGTGGATTTTAGCGGAATTAGATCAAACTGCCGCTACCTTCAGTTTGCGGGATCCCTCTTATGCCAAATATCTGCCCACCACCTATTCTTATTGGTTCGAGCATATGGTAGACCACGAAAATGGTGGCATTTGGCACTGGGTGAATGCGCGGGACAATCTTCCCGATATTCGCTACCCCAAACAACACTCTTGGAAAAATGCCTTCCATAGTTTTGAACACGATATCGTTGGCTATATAACTGGACAAGCGATTCACAACTTGCCCACCACCTTGTACTTTGCCTTTAAGGAAGTTCCCGAAAACATTGAAATTCGTCCTTACCTTTTTGCGGCAAAAGTTGAGGAAATTAACCAACCTACTGCCAGTAATAGTGAGAAGATTGAACCCATTCCAGGTTTCACCCAAACAGAAGTCAAGTTTACTGATGTTCGGTAAACGCTAAATAATCAAGCTCTAGTTGTCATCCCAGGCAACTAGAGCTTGTGCGTCTTAATTGCCTGGAGTTCTCAAACCTAATTGTTAGTAGAAGGAAAAAGCCCATGTCTTATAAAGTGCTAGCCGGAAAAAAAGTGGCAGTGCTGACCGAAACTGAGTACATTGCCCATGAACTTGACTATTACAGCATTGGCTTTTCTGTACTCGGCGCAAGTGTCGATTTTATGACTTATCTGTGGGGGGAACAATCGCGCACGATCGTCAGCGATGTTGATGCCCCAGGAAAACAGGTCTATTCTATGGAAGTGGATAAAGACCCCATAAATTACGATCCCAATAACTACGATATTGTCTTAATTTCTGCCAATTATTGCAGCGTCAGGTTGCGGGAAATTCCGCCGATGGGTTCTCTGGGAAGCATCGAAGAACTGCAAACTCCTCCAGCAGTCCAGTTCTTCAAAAGAGCAATGGAGAATCGCAATATTGTTAAGGGGGCTTTGTGTCATGGATTGTGGATCTTAACCCCTTGTCCGGAAGTTTTGCAAGAACGGCGAGTGATTTGTCATACTGTCGTACTGGCAGATATCCACAATGCTGGTGCAATTTATGTCCCAGATCCCAGTCACGTTGTGGTTGATGGCGACTTGGTAACGGCGCGATCGGCGGCGGATCTGGAGGCGTACTTCGATGCGATCGTACAAGCAGCCATTAAACGCGGCTAAAACCCACCGCATACGTTTTGGCGATTAAAGAAGGAACACCCCTGATTTTGAATTTTGATGCCTTCAACCCTACAGTTGTTGCCCCTACCCAATTCGATGAAAAAATGATGGGACAATCGCAATATTATCGGAATGGGAATGAAATTGCAGCTAGTGCGGACAGTCCCAAGTTGCTCTTGATCTCGCGTGGAGATAAGGGGTTAGCCATTATCAATAAAGCTGGCGCAACATTTGATGTCACTGCGGCAAAAATGCCCGGTTTAGCAGTAGGTTGCTACAACGAGCTACGGTACAACTTCCAAATGTGCGTTGACTAGGGCGGTGACGGTCAGAAGTACATTAACAAGTGGGGTTCCTCCAATCGCGGCGGGATCGAGAGCGGTTCGCGCACGGCATTGTTCTTTGTCAAAAATGAGGCTTAAGTAGTCTCCTTGATTACCTGATTAATCTTGTTGAGCAAGGCGATCGCGTGCCATCAACTGATAATCTTGAGGACTTACGCAAAAAAACTTTGGTGAAATCGATTAATCGTGGGTTTCGAGTCGCGAGATTGACGCATCACCTTTGTTTTTGGCCCCGCGTGCCTAAGTCCTGATCTTGTTGAAGACCGCGATCGCCTCCAACAAAAATCAAAAAATCTAGGAATATGCGGCGCCAGGTGGACTTAAAGATCAATATTTCACTTGGGGTAATCAATATTCTCCTAAAAAAGCCAATACTTGGCAAGGCTTATTTCCTTTCTTCAATGGCAATTATTATTGCCTCTGTAATAGGATTAGGGTGCGTTATTAAAAGTACCCTACAGGGCCAAAATCCGACACCCTTAAGGGTGTGGCTATTGCATTCAAAGGCTGCCTACGCAGCCTTTAATAATTTTAGCCCCTCTCTGCTAGGGCTCTGTTTGTGTAGCCCCATGCTTTAGCATGTGGGCTAAAAAACTTAAGGGTGTCGCTATTGCATTCAAAGGCTGCCTACGCAGCCTTTAATAATTTTAGCCCCTCTCTGCTAGGGCTCTGTTTGTGTAGCCCCATGCTTTAGCATGTGGGCTAAAAAACTTAAGGGTGTCGCTATTGCATT
>NZ_BLAY01000267.1 GCF_020521235.1 Microseira wollei NIES-4236
GAGGGGAACTGCCTAGAGTGAGAGCGCCCCCATCGTAAATAGCTATGTTCCCGCCATAATTAAGTCCTGGTGAGTTGGACTGATCGACTAACCAGACTTCAAAAGGAGAGGCAGCGATCGCTGGCATTCCAAATCCTACACCGAGCAGGATTGAGACGATAGATAGAGAGTATGGACCCAGTGCCTTTAATTTCATCATATTTCAGAATTTGCCATCAGGACTTTCCAGGTATTTCTTTAATCAAAAGATTATCTAACCCTGTCACCAATGACAAGTATTTCTGTGTAATATTCATCAAAAAAAGTCAAATACCAGGAACCCCTGTATAGGCTGTATTAGCGATCGCTCTTCTTCCTAAAAACCGTTCCTTAACCCTAGATTCAAAATAAATCGAGTTAAATCTACCTAAAGATATAAACTGAATAACAATCTTATCCATCTAAATATATAGACCAAAATGCAACTTTAGATAGAAAAAAAATCTAGTTTAGATTGCAATAATTAGTTAGATTGCGCTGTCGCTAGGCTAGGAGAGCCTACAGGATAAATCCAAACGTCCAGCCATCAAGCTTTCTTGCAAGTATTCTTTTCCATTGTTCAGCTTAAAGTGCATAAGTCGATTTTGCTGACACCCATTAAGAATACAGAAGCTTAACTTCCGTTTTGCAAACCGATAGAGCTTCTGCTGGCATAGACAGATTTTTGTCAATGGGTAAGCAATCAAAGGTTCTGCGTAAATCCAACAGAAAGATTGCGCTCAAGTTTTTGTGAAAACAAATCACGCTCAAGGAGAATTTTCATGACCTTGAACAGACTGATTGATTCAGGACAGCCCTTGCCAACACCAGATGTGCAAAGAACGACATTCTCAATGGATGCGATCGCTCGTTTTGTTTGCAATACCTGGGAAGAAATCCTCGCAGCACAAGCAGGTGGTAAGTTCGACGCAGTGATAATCGGTTCGGGTATGTACGGCGCATATTGCGCTTCCAAGCTGTTTGAATTCGGCGAGGAATTAGCACAGCAAAACAAACCGCGTATTCTCGTCTTAGAATCCGGACCATTTCTGATTAGCGAACATTTCCAAAATCTCACCAGGGTGGGTGGCTTGTTCAACATCGCCAACGAAACAATCGTTGAAGATTCGCAGAAAAACATCGTTGAACTAGATAGTTATTCCAATCACCATAAGTTCAACAAACATCAACGTTGTGTTGGTGGTAAGTCGTTGTTCTGGGGTGGTTGGACGCCAAGGTTGGTTCAAGAAGATTTGCAGCAATGGCCCGCCGAGGTAACTGACTATCTACTGCTCAAAGATAAAGCTGACGGCTATGAATTCATCGAGCGGGAAATTGGTACCAAGCCCACTGCCGACTTTATCAACGGCGAACTATTTGACATCCTGAAGGGACGGGCAAAAGATGTCCTACAGCAAAAGAGCGATCGCCTACCATTGCTCAAAGAAGTGCTAGATCCACCAATCGCAGTGATGGGTCAATCGCCCGGTTCCGGTTTGTTTAGCATGGACAAATTTAGCAGTTTACCTTTGCTGCTGGATGCAATTCGTCGGGACAACGATAACACCAACAGCAATAATCAAAAGCGGCGGTTATTCCTAGTCCCCAACGTCGAAGTTCTCAAATTAGAAACCGTTAACGGCGTTGTTACCCAAATTGTGGTAGCAATTAAAGATCCGTTCGATCGCGACAATAAAAGTCTTGCCCGCGTGGTACGTCTCAATCTTAGCCCTAGAGCCGTAGTAGCGATCGCAGGTAACACTATCAACTCAACCCGACTGGCGTTGAATTCATTTCCACGCCCTCAACAATTGGCACCGAATTCAGAATTGATGGGACGAAACTTGATGGTTCACGTCCGGGGGAATTTCATCTGGAAAGTAACTCGTGCTGCTTTGGGCGTTCCTAACCAACTAGACAACGAGTTACAAACAGCCGCATTGCACGTCAGAGGCACAACAAAAACCCAAAAGGGACCCGGACAGTTTCACTTTCAATTTTATGCAGCACCAAGCTTAGATGACCCAGCTTTTCCGGGCGCAAAAGGTAATGCGGAAGAGTTCCTTTACCGCATGATTCCAAACTTTGATGAATACTACCGAATTCTCGCAGCCCAAACTAAAGGCACGATGGAGGGCAAAATTGTCCTTAGTATTCGCACCTGCGGCGAAACATTTGGCGACAAAACTAGCCCAATTGGAACTAACAACGTTAGTTGGATCGGTGTCAATACATTCGGCGGTACAGGCGATGATGTTTACACTAACGGGGAAAACCTGCGCGTACCCAAAGTTTTTGTAAATTTGGTAGAAACGCCAGCCGATAAAGAAGTTCGCGTTGCTCAGGCACAAGCTGCTTTTGCCTTTATTGAGACATTAAGTAATCAGCCACCAGGATCTGCCACGCAAACCAATCCCAACGCGCCGATTGAGTTTATTATCAAAGAAGGCGGAGAAGATGGTTTAGGCACTACCTATCACGAATCTGGCACTCTCTGGATGGGTACAGATTACACCCAGTCAGTCACCGATGTTAATGGTCGTTTCCATCACGTATCCAATGCTTACTGCATAGATCAAGCGATTTTTCCCACCGTTGGTTCTGCGAATCCTGTACCTACAGGACTAGCTTTATCTCGCAAGATTGCTCGCTCAATTATTGAACGCTACACCGAAGTTGCGAATGTTAGCGACGAACCAGGCTTTGAAACTCTTTATCAGGGCAACTTCAAGGCAGATGGTTGGGAAATTTCCACATCAGGTAGCCAAAACTTCTTTGATGTTCAAAATCAGAGTATTCCAGTGTTGGGTGCAGGTGTTGCCGATAAGAACGTTGGACTTGGCGTTCTCTGGTTTACTCGGAAAAAATTCAAGAATTTCATCCTGAAGTTGGAGTGGAAAGCCTTCGAGATTGAAGCCAATTCTGGGATTTTCCTGCGAACGCTAGAACCCAAAGTTCTTGATGATAGTTTCTATAACTCCGCCACGGAAATCCAAATCGACGAACGCGGCTACGACTTTGCCAATAACATCTACGGTAGCCCCTTACATAAAACGGGTGCAGTTTACGAAGTTTTTCCAGCACAAAAATGGGCTGCTAAGGCAATTAGCCTTCGCAATTCCGGCAAACCAGGCTACTGGAACAGCTATGAAATCAAGGTGCAAGGCAATCAAATTGAGGTCAAAATCAACGGTCATTTAGTCAGTGCAGGTACGTTTCCAGAACTCCTAGAATTTGCCGCTCCCAGTGACGGAAAGAAGAAACGTTCTGAAGGTTTCATTGGTTTGCAGTGCCATACCGAGGTTGTTCAGTTCCGCAACATTCGCATCAAGGAACTGTAACTGTATTAGACCTCTCTAGAAAATAAATTCAAGGGCAGGCAGGATGCCTACCCCACAAGAACTTTTGGAGAGGTTGGAACTCGTTGGAACTCGTTCCCAGGTTCAACCTGGGAACGACAACTAGAGGCTCTGCCTCGCCTGTCTGCTGGTGCAAGATCTCAGGAAAACCAAAATTAGGACAGCGATAATCATGAGTAACGAAACTGCCGCACGGCAAGATCTGTTAATTGCAAAGTGTGTTGAAGTTGCTTCAACAGTACTCACCGATCAAGAAGCGATTATACAAATCCGTCGTTGCGAACCCACATTCGGCAGGAACTACACCAATCATTACAAAGTTTATTTGGCAACTTTAGATCCAAGTGGACTCAATCCAATTAATCAGCGTTGTGTAGTTGTAAGCATCACCTCGAATATGGATTCTGCCAAGGTAGAGCCTTCTTTGAGTTGCGATTCAGTCAAAGATTTGGATTAGAACTATAGTGCGATCGCGCTATAAAACAATTCCCAAAAATCAATCATCCAAATTGTGGGCTGGGCGACACGAGCAGCCTCTCAATGATCGGCCTTTCCTGCCCATCCCACAAAAGAATCATTTCAATTATTCCAGGAGTAGACAATGCCACTAGATCTCGAAAAAAACTTTCAACCAATCGACCAAAACGACCAACAGTATCAAGATGTGCTTCAAGACTTGCAAGGCAACATTCTCAAAGGACATGGAAGAGAACACTCTGTCCACCTTTTCTTGACTTTTCCCAATCCCCTGAACAAGGACAAAATTAAAGCAATCAAGCAAGCGATCGCTCAAATTGCCCAAGATATTACATCAACTAAGAAACAGTTAGATGATGCTGATGCCTGGAGGAAGGAAGGACGTGATGGTGGCGTATTTGTACACTTCTCTTTATCTTCATCAGGCTACCGAAAACTAGGTTTCCCTGATTCTAAACAGCCGAAAAGTCCCAATCTTCAGAATAGAAAAAAACCTGAAAAAACCACACTTAACAATGACTACGCTGATGTTTTCCAAGAAGGTATGAAGACGCGCCAATATGCACTTCTAGATCCACCAGTTAGCGCTTGGGATCCAGGATATCAGAAGGAAATTGATGCATTAGTAATCATCGCTGCTAAGAATTTAGCAGATGTTACCAAAAAACAATCAGAAATTACTAACAAGCTGAAGGACGCTACGGTAGCCAATGTCGAGCCAGGTATCGTACTGCGTCGCAATTTTAAGAATACTAACGAAGACCAAGTTGTTGAGCATTTTGGCTTTACGGATGGTATCGGCGACCCGCTCTTTCTCAAGAAACATCTCGATCGAGAAGAAGGCAATCTCGCCAAAAATCTTTTCAGCGCTCGACTCAATCTTGTTCTGATTCAAGATACCTTTGGAACTAAAAATGTTAGTTTTGGTAGTTTTCTTGTCTTTCGCAAACTCGATCAAAATGTTCAAGGATTCAAAAAGGCGGAAGTTGCCTTGAGTCAAAAATTGGGGATTTCTCCTCAGCAGGCTGGTGCAATGGCAGTGGGACGTTTTGAAGATGGCACACCACTTGTTGTTTCCAAAAAAGACGGGGGTAAGAACCTAAATAACTTTGACCATTCTAAGGATAACTTAGGACTAAAATGCCCATTCCAGGCACATACTCGCAAGACCAATCCCCGGCTGGAATCGGTCAACAAACGCGGGTTTTTTGCTAAAACCAAAGAAGAGGAGCTTGGACATCGCATTGCGCGGCGTGCAGTTAGCTATGGTCTCCTCAGCGACTTATCTGGTAACCCCGATAACCTGCCTGCGGGTGGTGTTGGGTTGCTATTCATGTGCTACCAGTCGGATATCTGGGAACAGTTTGAGTTTATTCAGCGGTTCTGGTCTAATCATCCCAGATTTCTTGAACCCGATATGTCCAATTCCCGCAATGTAGAAAATAAAAATTACGACAGAACAGGATTGGATGCAGTCAGCGGTCAAAGCCAACCAAATCAGAGCGACCCACTGATTAAAAAAGTGCCGCAGCCAGCGCAGAACTGGTTAAAAGAGCGGGATCAACCAACCAAGAAAGCCGATGTAAACTTTGCCAACTTTGTCACACTCAAGGGGGGTGAATACTTTTTCTCGCCAAGTATTACTTTCTTGAAGAATTTGCCCAACCTACCTGAAGATTTCACTCCACGACCAATTCAAGAACCCACACCTGCCAAAACATACGTCGTGCGATCGGGTGACGATCTATCTTCGATAGCTCAAAGAGCTTACGGAAATGAAAATAGGTCTGAAGACATTTACGAGGCTAACAAAAATGTAATTGGATCTAACCCTAATTTGCTCGTACCAGGGCAGATACTTTACATTCCATTACTTCCAGAAAACAACACACCCATACCTGGGCAAACATATGTTGTGCAAATAGGTGACACGCTATTTCTGATCGCCGAGCGAGCTTATGGAGATGGCAATTTGTACCAACGAATCTACGACGCTAATCGAGATACGATCGGACCCGACCCGACCTTAATTCAACCTGGGCAGACACTTGTTATTCCATAACTGGAAGACAATAGACTCTTGCATAAATGCCCTTACCTAAAACGGGCTGTAGAGACGTTACGCTGTAGAGACGTTACGCTGTAGAGACGTTACATGTAACGTCTCTACTTAAACCCCTTAAAAAGGGTTGAAAATTATTACCATTCCGTTGATTTTTACAAGAGTTCTATTGTAACTAAAGTTTAGACTAACCGCGCTTAAAAGTGCGGTTAGTCTAACCTCCTAATGGGATTTTTTACTTACTTATTCTGTGCCGAATATTGGAGATATATTGCAAAAAACAGTTTGATTTATTTAAATATAGTTAATATTTATTTTATAAAGTTTACTATAAATCGATGCTTTGCGTAGTTGAGGTAGAGCCATTATCCAACAGGTTATTATCAAGTGATTCAAGGAATCAAAAAGGATTTATCATCCAAAATGCAGAAATTGTATAGATCAATAGTTGGGAAAAATAAATCAAAAGGTAGAGATTATATTTGGCAAATTGCCTTAACTTTAAATAGGGGGCGAAAGAAACCCAAGCTGAGATTGAATCTAAACTCGAAGAGGTGACTTTCTCTTGACAACACCAATTAATTTAGGAGAAAAACAATGGCTGAAATGATTGTTTTTGCCGATTCCAATTTTCGAGGAAGTTCAGGTAGCTTTACCCAAGACTTGCCTAATGTCGGAGATTTCAGGGGGCGACAAGCCGCCTAGAATGGTTGCTGTATAAGCTTTATAGCCCTCAAGCCCTGTTGATAAAATCTGCGCTTATTGCGAATACAAGCAATTAATTCCTCTACCCATTCTTGACACTCATGAAAGGCGACTATCCAATTGTGACCATATAAACCAATCCAAAAGTTGCTGTGTCTTTTCCTATTTATATGGCCTTCTTGGAGCCTACAAATATATGCTTGTTTTCCTTGAAAAACAGTTCTTTTTCCTTGTAACCATGCGGCTGTCATTGCCAAAGCAATTAGTAATATTAATCTTACTAACCTATCAGGAGAAGCTTTGGAATCTTCCAGATTATACCCCCCTGTTTTACAATCTTTAAACATGGCCTCTATGCCAAAACGTTTACTATAAGCTGACAATGTACTTTGGCAATCATCAAGATTGGTTAAAAGGTACAGAGGTTCATCTTCTTGTTTTCCCTTATATCTTCTTTTCCAGTAAACAGTTAAATTAAACCGGACATTGCCTTGATTTTGAGTCCAAATTATATCCCGATAAAATCTTTTTATGCCTGGTTTTATTTGTAGGCTTTTTAAGGATTGAAATTTTTGTCTTTTTTGGCGGAAAGTTGTGTCCTGTTTTTGGCGAAATACAAAGCTCAAGTGCTGACGCTGTAACCACTGTGCTAGTTCAACACTATGGAATTCTCTATCGCCAATGATGACTAATATCATGTCCGCGAGAGATCAGTTGTGTATAGTTGATTGTGCGAAAAAGCGTTTTTTCTCCCCCAGCTCCCCCATCCCCTTTGCTCCCCCAGCTCTCCAAACGCAACCGATGCAACCGGACACGATATAATTTATACCTTCTTAGTAAACGGATAACCGGGCGTAAAACTTTTTGCTGTTCGGCCAGAGAACTCGCTCCATCTTTGTTCAACAATTCCCAAAATATGGGGAAGGCTCGCTTCTGATAAATAGCACTTACCATCAACACATTATTTGCTTGCCATTGAGTTCTATCTAGGGCTACTATCAGTTCCTTTCCTGGTTGTATTTGTCTAAATAAAATCTCTTGAATTATCGGAAACCACAGCAGAACTACGCTCAAAGCATTCAAGCTTAAAAACCGCTGCAAGTGGCGACGACGACTATTTTCTTGAATTGGTAGTGGAAAGGTTGCTGCGAGTCTTTCTATTTTTACCTGTTTTTGACTCATAAGCAACCAGACTAGCATATTTAACGTAATTAATTGTGCTTTCGTGAGATATTTTTCCAGAATTGTCTGGTAGAATGCTGGCAGCATATATTATTAGTTTTTGTTGCGGTCTTGTCAGATTAGCGAAACCGTTCTTTTTTACCATAAAACCAGGATTAAACAAGGGTATATTTTTAGCCATCATAGTTTATTGTCAATAAGCAAGTTGTTTGAGCAACTTTTGCCCAGGGGTAAAACAGCCAAAACCATTAGCCATCAAGCGTTCAGGGGCGCTTGTCGCCCCCTGAACTAGAGCGGTTTGAAAAATTAGATGCGCGACAGCTTATTAGTTATTACCTTCTCCTCGCTGAGTCGAGTGCTAATTTTTTCCTCAACTGCCGAAATAGGTCAAATACCTGTTTAAATTCCTCGTTTAATGCGTGCATTACTGCTAATCTTGGACACACCTCTTTGACTTAATTTAATGTCAATTTTGGCTTTACATTGAGTAATGTTTGCGTTTTAAATAAGACATATTTACATATTTACTGCCTTTGGTATGGGCTAAAATCCGGGCTTGTTTCGGCAGCAGCAGGTATAGTTAATGCTGATTGTCTGCCAGCTACTCTGGCTGCATTTAGCTCTGAATTGACAATTTTTGTGATGTGAAATATGTCTACTCTAATGTCAGCATTTGGGAAAAATTTTGGATTAATTTCCTTATAATTTCCGTACATATCGATGCTGACATTCTCAATCTGACCCGGAGGATTCTTAGGAGTTTATTGCAACTATTACTACTTTTTGGTAAATCAATTTAACAATACTCTTGGTTCTGTGTTTACCTAATATTTTGTAAGGGGTATGACAATGGAAAAAAAAGGTTAAATTACATTACTACAGGTTTTGGGATCAAATGATCCCAAAACCCTCTGCAACAAGACTTATGGGCATCGGAAGTTGCGCCGCTCATGGCAACTTGCGTCTAAAGTTTGTCCGTAACGCTGATAGCTGATTTCTGCTTCTGTTGGCGCTGCAAAACTGAACCTGCGCCTAGAGTGCCGAGGGCGAGGAGGCTGAGGGTAGAAGTAGGTTCGGGAACGCGCTGCATCTGCCGGACACGGATTCCATGTCCATCTGCTCGTTCAATACCTCGATCTATGTTGCTAATAGGAATGACTCCTTTTATCAGTCCTGTTTTACCCCCTTCTAGGACATCA
>NZ_BLAY01000268.1 GCF_020521235.1 Microseira wollei NIES-4236
ATCTTGGAAACAAAAACCCCCAACTATCTCTAGCCGGGGGTTAAAAAATCAGGGTGCATCTACTGAATACTTCTTTCTCTGGGATGCGTACGCTTTCCGGATGTTTTTCGCCAAATTTCTGGGTGGGGGCAAGGTGGCGAGGCTTTGGGGGCATCTACCGTATCACTTCGTCTGATTCCCGATCGGAATTGATGGGCATCCTCGTTTGGTCAAATTCTGCCAAAGAGATTAGATTCGCTTCTTCCCCCGTTAAATCCCCCAAATAAATTGGCAAATACCCGTCTACTTTAGCGTAGGCATACAGCATAACTCCACGCATGATAAAAAAATCTGTATAGTTGGGCCATCGACGTGGAGCATCGATCGGACATGCCTTATCAAATCCATGCTCTGGAAGGCAGCAAATAACTTTCAACACATTCGCTTTCCAGTAGTATGGTAATACGATCGCCGGACACCATGTTCCAAATTCGGTTTGTAATTGTCTACAGACTGCAATTCCACCCTGCATGGCAAAATAGGGCAGTTTTTCCCTAAGTGTTTCTGGCAGCATAAAAGTTAAAACTTTTCATGTAAAACTTGTTCTGTCCTCAATTAATAGACATCTCCAGAAATTAGATTTCAGCCCAGGCGTAATATCAGATGCGGATAATTACTTATAATAACCAATCGGTCTGAACAAAGGCTGCATTTTGAGCCAAATTTTGGGGTGAGAAACAAAAAACCCCAACTATCTCTAGCCGGGGTGATGAATATCAGGGTGCATCTACTGAATACTTCTTTCTCTACGATGCGTACGCTTTCCGGACATTTTTGCAAAAATTCCCTGAAATCCCTCTCCCTCTGCATGATTCAAGGCAAAAACCGATCCAAAGCCGCCTTTAACTGTTCGATCTCTGCTTCCATATTGCCTTCTTTGGCTGCGCGGGCGATGCATTCGGTTAAATGTTCGTCCAAAATCATGCGCGCTACCCGATCTAACGCGCCTCGCACAGCGGCTATCTGTACCAGCACGTCGGGACAGGGTTTGCTCTCCTGTACCATTGTTTTGACGCCCCGGATGTGTCCTTCGATACGAGATAAGCGATTGACAATGCGGCGCAGGGATTCTTCGCTGTGGACGTGAGAATGACTTTCTTGTCCGTCTGCGTGGGTGTGACTGTGATGGATATGGTCTGTCTCTTCGTCTAGGATAAATTTATCGTTGCCAGCAGCAGACAAAATTTCTTTTTTAGATTGAACCATTTTAAATAGATCGTACTTTTGATAGATTATACCCTATAGATTAGGGTTGGAACGAGCGATCGCACGTTCCCCAGAAAAAAGACTTAATCATTGTGCGTTCGGTGGATATTTGTCAAAAACTCAACTGCTATTTTCCCTGTTATCGCTACGCGATAAATTGGTCAAACAGCGTTTCGTTTTTGACTTGTAATTCCTCTCAACACCTCCCTATCGGGTAGGTGTGAGCCTCCTTGCTGAAATAGGTGAAGGGAAAGAAAAGCGATCGCTCTTCTTTCCCTGTTGCTAAAACCCGGTTTTTTGCACAACACCCTCGCCATTTCTTTGTAGGTTGGGTTAACTAAAGCGAAACCCAACCTACAATTCTGGGTAAAGTTGTGCTAAAAGTTACCGTCGAGACTTCCTAGTATCGGTAGTAAATCGCTTGTGAAAGCGAATCAGCGAGCCAGCTGTAGCTGAGAGTTAACAAATCTTTAGAAGAAAGCATTCAGGAAACACATAAATTTCAGTTGTATTCCTGAGTTATTCCCATTGGGGATTGAAGGCGCATCCCAGTGACAAATAACAAATAACGTCAAAGGAGTCAGGAATGTTAGTAATAATAGACACCAGGGTGCAAGCGTACCAAAGCTTAGCAACCGGAGTTTGCAGCGGTGCAAAAGTTATTATTATTGAGCAGGATGGGGATGCGATCGCGCAAATAACAGCCGCCTTAAGGGAATATCCCAGTGACAGCCTGCACATCGTTTGTCACGGCGAACCGGGAACTTTGTATCTGGGAAAAACCCCGATCAATTGGTCAAATTTAGAACAATATCGCCACCAGCTACAAAAGTGGCAAGTAACCGACATTCTTTTATACGCCTGCAACGTAGCCGCAGACGGGACAAGGGAAATCTCCTCGCTTCACCAACCCACCGGCGCTTCAGCTTTCCTCCAGCGCCTCCACCAACTCACAGGTGCGAACGTCGCCGCCTCAGCAAACCGAGTTGGGAACGCCAAACAAGGCGGAACCTGGCATCTAGAACACCGACTGGGAAATATTGCCAGCCCCCTTGCATTTTTACCAGAAGTATGCAGTGCGTACCCAGGCGTTCTTCTCGCCTCCTTTAGTAAGGCGACCAACTTTACAGTAGGGACTGTTCCCCGTTCCATCGTCTTGAGGGACTTCAACGGGGATGGAAACCCAGACCTAGTGACAGGGAACGACACCAACAACGTTTCCGTACTGCTAGGGACAGGAAATGGCAATTTTGGCACAGCTACCAAATTTCCGGCGTTGGATAGTACCCAATCAATTGCTGCGGCAGACTTCAACAAAGATGGAAAACTCGACTTAGCTACCGCTGGCTCTGCCTCAGTGTTATTCGGAAACGGAGATGGCACTTTTAATACCCCAACCAAACTTCCAACGGTTGCTTCCGGTTCCGTTGCCAGCGGGGATTTGAACGGGGATGGGTTTGCTGACATAGCATTAACAATTGGCAATGGCATCTCGGTGCTACAAAACAAAGGAGATGGCAGTTTTGGCAATCCCGCGAACTTCTCAGTAGGGGGCAATCCGCAAACCGTCACTGTAGGGGATTTAAACGGGGATGGGAAACTCGACTTAGCTGCGGCGAGATCTGGCAATATCTCCGTCCTATTCAACAAAGGAGATGGCAGTTTTGGCAGTCCTACGAACTTTTCAGTAGGGGGCGAACCCTTTTATGTTGCCATTGCGGATTTCAACAGTGACGGCAAAGCTGACCTAGCGACGGTACACAGTTCCAATGCTTCACCAGACGACGTCGTTTCTGTTCTTTTGGGTACGGGAGGTGGCAGTTTTGGCAGTCCCACCAGCTTTCCCGTAGGAGATCTAGCCAAATCGCTCGCTGTGGAGGACTTTGACAAGGATGGAGTTCTCGACCTAGTGGTAGCAAACCAGATTTCCAACAACGTCTCCGTCTTGTTGGGTACGGGGACGGGCAGTTTTGGCTTTGCTACTAACTTTTCTATCGAAAGCAATCCCTCTTTTGTCGCCTCAGCAGATTTCAACAAAGACGGAAAACCCGACATTGCGACGGCGAATTTCTCCGGCAATGTTTCGGTGTTGTTGAATACCACCCCTACCAGTTACACCGTCACAATTGCTCCGGGTGCGAATCCCAGCGAGTTAAATTCCACCGATGGGACATTTGTTATTACCTTAGATAATCCCGCACCTGGTAAAGGTTTAACCGTCAATTACAGCCTTGCGACAGGGGGAAATGCCGCTACACCCACAACGGACTACCAACTTGTTGCTGGTGCAAATATCAGTACGGTTACTGCCAACAGCTTTACTATTGCTGCGGGAGTCACTAAAGCTACTTTGAAAGTCGCTCCCGTCAACGATGCAGTTATTGACCCGAATGAAACAGTCGGAATTACTTTAGCAGCGGGTACGGGTTACACCGTTGGGGCGGCAAATAATGCCAGTTTGACGATTACCGATAACGACCCGATGATTAACATTTCTCCTGGCACTAATGCCAGGGAATTGGGGTCAACAAACGGCACGTTTAATATTACGATCAACGCGCCTACTACCGCGCCAGTTACTGTTAATTTCAATACCACTGGCAGTACGGCAAATATCCCCGCAGATTATACGTTTGACTTGGCTGCCAGCACGAATATTACTGCAATTGGAGATAACACATTCACCATTGCAGCGGGAGTCACCAGCGCCACCTTAGCTGTAAAACCAGTGGATGATGGGGTAATTGAAATAGTTGAGGAAAAGGTACGAGTTAACCTTGCAGCGGGAACGGGTTACACTCTGGGTGCAAGTTCCAGTACTTTTGCTGACTTTACCCCTGCCACCAACTTTTCTGCTGGGTCGAGTCCTAATTCTGTTGCCGTTGGGGATTTGAACAAAGACGGAAAACTCGACTTAGTGACAGCAAATGCTTCTGGTGTTGCAGTGTTGTTGGGTAATGGAGATGGCAGCTTTGGCAAAGAGAACATCTTTCCGGGCAAAGGCAGTGCCTTTAACGTTGCTGTGGAAGACTTCAACGGCGACGGGAAGCTGGACTTATTAACGCAAAACAGTCAAGAGATTTCCCTGCTGTTGGGCAACGGAGATGGCAGTTTTGGCGAGGCGACCAATCTTTCGGTACGTAGTATTGCCCGTTTTCTGGTGGTGGGGGATTTCAATAAAGATGGAAAGTTTGACATTGTAGCGCCGGATTTCCAAAATAACTTGGTGCAATTGGGCAGGGGAGATGGCAGTTTTGTCCGGGCTCCCTTGAAAGAGTTGATTGCTCTCCATCCTAACGCAGCGATCGCCAAGGGTGACTTTAACGAGGATGGCTTTCTTGACTTAGTAACGGTAGAACCAGGTCCAGCCCGACTGCTATTAGGTAACGGCGATGGCAGTTTTGTCAAGGGTGGCGAATTTGTTGCTGGGTCTTATTCCAAATCCGTCGCGGCGGGCGACTTCAACGGCGACGGGCATCTAGACTTGGCGACAGCCAAAGGTTTTGGTGGTGGATTTCCTAACTTCGGCACCGTTTCCGTCTTATTAGGTACGGGAACGGGTACTTTTGGCAAGGCGACCGAGTTTATCGTCGAGAATCCTGCCGAACTGATTACTGCTGGAGACTTTAACGGCGATGGAAAACTTGACTTAGCGACATCGAATGGGCGGTTCTTTTCCTCCCCTGGCAAAGTCTCCGTCCTATTGGGCGAGGGAGATGGCAGTTTTAACCCGTCCACTAACTTTTCCGTTGGGAATCGTCCCTCTTCGATGGCTGTGGGGGACTTTAATGGAGATGGGAAACAAGACTTAGCAACGGCGAACAGAGACTCGAATAACGTTTCCGTCTTGCTGAATAAGAATCAAACCACTGCCAGTCTGACAATTGAAGATAACCTGCCAACGGCAGTCAATATAGCTGCTGGTGCTACTCCTAGCGAGTCGGGTCCAGTTAACGGCACTTTTACGATTACGCTGACTAAACCTGCACCAGTTGGGGGTTTAACGGTCAATTACAGCGTTGCTACTGGGGAAAATGCCGCCACACCTACCACCGACTACCAACTTGTCGCGGGTTCTAATATTAGTGCGGTTAGCAATACCAGCTTTACGATCGCTGCCGGAGCTACTACCGCTACTTTAAATGTCGCACCTGTTGATGACAATGCGATCGATCCGAATGAAACGGTAGGAATCGCTTTAGAAGCAGGTACGGGGTATCGTTTGGCATCTGGTAACGCTGTGCCTAAGTTTACCCCCGCCCCCAGTTTTCCCGTCAACAATACTACCAACATCGCTGTCGCCGACTTCAACAATGATGGGTTCCTCGACTTAGCAGGAGACTCTGGCTGGATAGTGTTAGGGCAGGGAGATGGCAGTTTTGTCAAGGCTAACGGATTTGAGCCTAGTTCCTCAGCCTTCCCCTTAAATGTGGGAGATTTCAACGAAGATGGGTTCATCGACTTAGCGACCCGTTCTGGCGGGGGAGCTATCTCACTCCTATTGGGTAAGGGAGATGGCAGTTTTGATAAGCCTACCTACTTTGATCTGAAGTCTGGTTTTTCCTCTATTACCACAGGGGACTTCAACGGGGACGGACACCTGGACTTAGCAACAGTAGGAAACACGGTTTTTGTCTCGCTGGGTACGGGTACGGGCAACTTTACCGCGCCGATCAAATCTGAAGTTGAGGCTATTTTATATTCGCCTGTCGCGGCGGCGGATTTCAACCAAGATGGAAAACTCGACTTAGCAACGGCGAACCACAATGCCAATAATGTCTCGCTCCTATTGGGCAAAGGAGATGGCACTTTTGAAAAGGGTGGCAACTTTTCAGTCGGGGCTGGTTCCAATTCTGTTGCTTTAGGAGATTTCAACCAAGATGGTTTCTTCGACTTAGCAACGGCGAATTATTCCTCCAAGACCGTCTCCGTCCTATTAAACAAAGGAGATGCTACTTTTAACCCAGCTGCCAACTATAAAGCCGAGTTCCCTCCCGTTTCCATTTTCGTGGAAGACTTCAACGGCGATGGAAAAGTGGACATAGCAACAAGAACACCTGGCTCAGGTAGTGGCAATATCTCAATACTATTAGGCCAAGGAGATGGCACTTTTGAAAAAGGGACTAGCTTTAAAGCGGAGTTTAGTCCTTTTCCTATTTCTGTAGCAGACTTTAACAACGATGGTCAACCCGATTTATTCGTGGCGACACCAGGTTCTGCTGTTAATAACGGTTCGGTGTGGTTGAATAAGAGTCAACCCAAGGCAAGTCTCACTATTGCAGATAACGACCCGGTTGGCGTCCAATTCTCTCAACCTACCTATCAAGTTAACGAAAACGGTACGGTTGTTGGTGCAGCAGTTACTATCAACCGCACAGGAGATACTGCCAGTTCTGGTAGCATCCAAGTCCAGTTAACTAACGGTAATGCAATGGGTGGAACGCAACCATTTGCAACCGGAACCGACTTTGACAATACAATTCAAACGATTAACTTTGCCAGCGGCGAAACGAGTAAAACCCTCACGATTCCCATCAATGACGATACCTTACTTGAAGGCGATGAAACCCTCACCCTGAATTTAGTTAATCCCAGTGGGAATCTCACAATTGGCGGTCAGAATGCTGCAACTCTAACAATTGCCGCCAACGACACCAATAATCCACCCACAGTCAGCAATCTGAATATATCAGGTGATGAAGATACCAATGTTATTTTCAGTGCCTCTGATTTTACGAGCAAATTCAGCGATACCAACGGGGATAATCTAACCAAAATCCAAGTAACTTCTCTTCCCAACAACGGCATACTGAAACTAAGCGACGCCAATGTCACTGAAAATCAAGAAATTCCCGTCGCTGAATTAGGCAATCTCCGCTTTACACCCAATCCTAACTGGAATGGCAATACCAGTTTTAATTGGAATGGATTTGATGGCACAACTTATGCTTTATCACCTGCGACGGTTAATCTCACTGTTAATTCAGTCAATGACGCGCCTTTTGTCAGTGCTGCAATCCCGATTAACCAAACTGCTGCTATCAATAGTCTGTATAACTTTACCTTCCCTGCGGATACTTTCAGCGATGTTGATAGCGGCGATTCTCTCACTTATTCCGCCACACCCGGTAATAGCAATACTCTACCCAATTGGTTAAGTTTTAACCCAATTACTCGCACTTTTGTTGGCATTCCAACGAATAGCGATGTTGGTACGATGTCTGTGCTAATAAAAGCTACCGATGGGGCGAATGCGAGTACCTTTGCTTCGTTCAACTTAACTGTTACCAACCCCGTCCCGGATTGCTTCTGCGAAACCATTATCCGTCCCGATTCTGATAATATCTCCGGTGTCGATAC
The DNA here is from genome assembly GCF_020521235.1 of Microseira wollei NIES-4236. Lineage (GTDB taxonomy): Bacteria > Cyanobacteriota > Cyanobacteriia > Cyanobacteriales > Aerosakkonemataceae > Microseira > Microseira wollei. Next base: position 7,606 of record NZ_BLAY01000268.1, read on the forward strand.
AACTCCCAATCCCGTTGATGCCATCCAACTTGGTAGCGATTTGGACGATATTCTGATCGGTACGGATGCGGGCGATTCGCTGAATGGATTTGGCGGTAACGATTGGATCTTTGGCAAAGCAGGTAAGGATAACCTGATTGGTGGTGCCGATGATGACATTATTTTTGGGGGTAGCGATCGCGATTACATCCTGGGCGATTCCGGCGACGATTTGCTGTGCGGTAACAAAGGCGACGACTATATCCAAGGAAATCCAGGCAACGATATCATCTGGGCTGGACAAGGCAACGATTTCGCCCGTGGCGGTCAAAACGATGACTTGCTGTTTGGCGACCAGGGCGACGATACCTTAACCGGCGACAAGGGCAACGATATCATCTATGGCGGTGATGGTCGCGATTTACAGTTCGGAGGCAACGAAGATGATATCGTCTGCGGCAACATCGGCGATGATACCCTGTTCGGCGAAGATGGTAATGATACGGTATATGGCGGTCAAAATGATGACATTGTTTTTGGGGATAAGGGAGATGATTGGTTAGCGGGCGATCGCGGCAACGACAGTCTCTGCGGCGCGGAAGGAAATGATACCGCCTACGGAGGCAGCGAAAACGACGAAATCTGCGGCGGTGATGGCAATGACCTGCTATTTGGCAATCAAGGCGAAGATACACTCAACGGCGAACTAGGAGATGATACGCTCTACGGCGGTAAAGATAATGACACCATTATCGGTGGAGCGGGGAACGATTGGTTGCATGGTGGGAAAGGTGAGGATGTATTTATGATTACAGTTGGGTGGGGTGGGGATGCGATCGCTGATTTTACCGATGGTGAAGATCTACTAGGGTTAGCTGGAGGTCTAATTTTCCCACTACTTGCAATTAGCCAAAACAATAACGACACCACTATCAGCGTGAAAAGTAGCGGGGAAATTTTGGCAATTTTAAGTGGAATTGAGGCTAATCAAATCGGAGAGGAGGATTTTGTTTTACTGCCTGCTGGGTAGAAGGTTATCCCACGGGCAAGATGCCCATGCCACAAGAAAAATTCATCTGTTGTGGGGTAGGCGTCTCGCCTGCTATGACTTACGGGCAAGATGCCCATGCCACAAGAAAAATTCATCTGTTGTGGGGTAGGCGTCTCGCCTGCTATGACTTACGGGCAAGATGCCCATGCCACAAGAAAAATTCATCTGTTGTGGGGTAGGCGTCTCGCCTGCTATGACTTACGGGCAAGATGCCCATGCCACAAGAAAAATTCATCTGTTGTGGGGTAGGCGTCTCGCCTGCTATGACTTACGGGCAAGATGCCCATGCCACAAG
>NZ_BLAY01000269.1 GCF_020521235.1 Microseira wollei NIES-4236
GTAGTAGGCGCTTGGGCGCCTACTACAAACTTGAGCTGGTAGTAGGCGCTTGGGCGCCTACTACAAACTTGAGCTGGTAGTAGGCGCTTGGGCGCCTACTACAAACTTGAGCTGGTAGTAGGCGCTTGGGCGCCTACTACAAACTTGAGCTGGTAGTAGGCGCTTAAGCGCCTACTACAAACTGAGTTTACAGGCGATCGCTTGTTAAACCAAAAATAGCTGCATCAAGAAAAAGCACACCGCCGCACTTCCCAAGGGAACGGTAAGATTATCAATACCCAACTTAGAAAATGCTTCTAAAGCAGTCGCAACCAAAGCAACCGCAGCGGACACTACCCAAGTTTGCCAGATATTGCCCTGCACCCACAGTAAAATCAGACTGCTGACCAAATAGCTAACCAAAGTCATTGTCAGCGAACCTTCCCAACTTTTTTGCATTCCCCAAATTTTATAGGCATGTTTACCATATTGCTGTCCCACCAAAGCGGCGAGTCCATCGCCCCAAGTCATGACTAAAATACCGATAGCGGCGTATTGGGGAAGTTGCAAAGGCCAAAACCAGGCTACCAGGATGCCGATGCTGGCGGCATAGAAAAACGTTCCCAAACTTTTGCGTCCGACGCTGTTGATACCTGGGAGAATGGGGAATTTGTATGATAGGAGAGCGATCGCGCTCGCTACAATTGAAGCTGCAATCCCGATCCAAGCGGGCATTTCCAACCACCAGGCAAACAGTATGACATGTCCGGTGCCGATGTGAACGACTTTTCGCACCTTTTCCGGATCTGCGGCTTTCCAAAGGTGAAGGGATTCGGCTAGGAGTATAATTGCGCCAAGCCAGACGCCGACGAGGGCAATATCTAGCCAGAGGTCTGGGGTTAATTCAAACAGCGGTAGAGAGTTAAGCAAAGACTTGAGGAAGATTTAAACAAGGACTTCTGTTTATTAATTTATTAGATTTGGTCACCCTAATGAAAACTTTGTTGATTTGGCTAATTCGAGGCTACCGAACATTGATTTCGCCGCTGTATCCGCCTACCTGCCGATTTCACCCCACTTGTTCCCAGTATGCTATTGAAGCAGTAGATCGGTTTGGTCCAGTGCGGGGTAGTTGGTTGGCTATTCGCCGCATCTTGCGGTGTCACCCATTCCATCCCGGTGGTTACGATCCAGTACCGCGTCTGAAAGGAGAGGATAATAATGTTTAAATTTATCTATATTTAATAACGTGTTTGAAAAGTAGGGACACGGCACGTGAAAGATTGGTTGTCAAACCCGAAATATTGATAATGCCGTGTCCCTACCAGGTTTCGGGTAAACAACTTAAGACTTTTGTTTCCACCGTTTTAACAAGTTTTAGCTTTAAGCTTGAACTTTAGTTCAATCCTTTTATTGGCGATGAAACCCTATCAGCAGATCCCTATTTTAGAGTGCGGCGAGCCGTTGGTTCCAATTCCCTTGGAGTTATTCGCGGTAGAATCTCCCCATCCTTATGCTAAAGTGGGTGCGCCTTATGGAGAGCGATCGCCCTACTACCTCCGCGAAACTGTCCTCAAGAGTCTGGTTGAAGCGCAAAACCAACTACAGCAAAGATATCCCCATTGGCGCATCCAGATTTTTGATGCTTATCGCCCGGTGGAAGTGCAGCAATTTATGGTGGATTATACCTTTACTGAAACTGCTCAAGCGCAAGGACTTGACCCAGATAATTTAACAGAAGAACAGCGCTGTGAGATATTAGAGCAAGTGTATCAAATTTGGGCAGTTCCCAGTTTTGACCTGGCGACGCCGCCGCCGCATAGTACTGGTGCTGCGGTGGATGTGACGCTGGTGGATGAGGTGGGTTTTGCGGTGGATATGGGTTCACCTATTGATGAGATGTCTGCGCGATCGCATCCCGATTATTATGCCAATAGTACCAATCCGAACGAAGGGCAATATCATGGCAATCGACAACTTTTGAAAGATATCATGCTGGCGGCTAATTTTATGCGCCATCCCAAGGAATGGTGGCATTTTTCCCAAGGCGATCAATTGTGGGCGCATTTGATGAATCAAGAGCATCCAAATAATCCAATTAAAGCACGTTACGGGCGCATTCTTTAGTAGGGTGCGTTAACGCAGTGTAACGCACCATTTTGGTCGGTGCGTTATCTCGTTTCCGGTTGTTTCTGAATCAGGACTTACCCACGCGGATGCAAAAACCCGGTTTCTTATCACCTTTGTTTTTTTGCGTAATTCCTGTGAATGATTAAACCGATCCAGACGCAGAGGCAGAGGGGAATTTTTGTCAAAATTGGCAGATTATAGCGGATTGCAGGCGCATGAGGTACACCTTGGCAGCAGTGTGCGGGCACCCTTAAGGGTGCCGCTACACAAAAGGCGCCAAAAGGCTTTCCTTCACTCGCTGGCAATCCGCTGTAAATGCCGCGCCTAACGCACCCTACTGTTAACGCAATTCGCATCTAAAACCACAAATCCCTTATCCTCAAAAACCTGACAACTTCCCATTACTTTCGACAAAGCGGGAATGGCACCTTTCTGCAACTTATCTAGCGCTTCTTTCCCTGCTGGTTGATATTGTTGTACGCGGCGATGATTTGCTAGATACTCCGGCGTCAAACCGCCTGCATCGAGTAACCAAAAATCTATCTTGTATTGGCGGATAAAATTTTTCACTTCGGCTAAATTGGGACTATATTGGGCGCGAATTAAATCCATAAATCCTTGGCGAAATTGGCGATAGTATCCCACGTGGTAAGGAATGGCATATTCGCTACCGGCTAAAATAGAACGTTGAGAAAATGTGGGTATATTATTCGCTTCTTCTGCTAAAGATGCAATTAAACTGTCTTTGGGGGTTTGTTGGAAAAATTTGTACAATTTCGGTACTTCTCCGATTCTATAAGCAGTTCTGGGAAATTCTTTCACAAAACTAGGATAGCCGATTAAAGCAATGCTAATGACGAGGGTTGCTGCAACTGCCACGGTAATTTTTGCTCGCTCTTGGGAAGATGCCCAACGCCAAATTTTATCTAGGATTATACTGATAGCGATCGCACTCGCAAATGCGATGACAATCCGAAAGGTAATTCCCGTATAGCGACTGGGAAGGTGTAACTTAAATAAGAAGGCATGGGCAGCAAAAAACATGCCAATCGATGCCATGACAATTTGGCCTAAAATTGCCGATGAATTGGTTAGTTGCTTGAGCAAAGGAAAGCGAGATCGAAATCCTACTAAGATGGGCAATAACAATCCAAAAACAAGCGTTACCGGCGTGAATAAAGAGCGGGGAAACATGCCGCTGCGATATCCGGTGAAGATAAATTTAAACAAATCTCGATGGAAAAAGTTAGACCGTCCCCCTGGTAAAAATTCGGGTAATTTTCTCGCTTCAGATGGGGTGATTGTAGGGCCATATTGCGATGCACTTAAGGCAAAGGGCAATAATACTAAAAAAGCGACGCCCAATCCGGTTGCACATAATATCCAATCCGTGGGATTTGGGGATAGTTTGGGACGCCAATTTTGCCAGGGGAACAGACGTAATATTAAGATAAACGAAGCGATGAAAACGCATTGGGGATAGAACAGTCCTAAGAAGGCGATCGCCACTCCCATAAACCACAAATTTCGCTGCAATAAATAATACAAAAATCCCAAAAATATTGGATAAACAAACCCTCTGGGCGTGGCGGAAACAATATCATCTTTCATCCATAAATTCTGATTCAGCAGCAACGTTGACATAAACGCAGTTGCTGGTATTGGCAACAATTGCATCGAGATGCCAAAACAGTAACCCGTCGTAATCAATCCCAATAAAATTGGCAAGAATTTATTCAGCACCAGGGGATTGATTCCCAACAGGGCAGGAAGTTGGTAAACTGCTTTATAACCTGCGGGTGCAACTGACTGAAAATAATCGGCAATCAGGTCATTTGGGAATAATTCTGGATCGATAAACCGCACCATCCAGAATACATGCTGCCGCGCATCATCCTGGACGACATATTCGCCGCTAAACGCTTTTTGCAGCGCCATCAATGCATAAATAAATCCCAAAGTCAAGCTTAAACTCAACCAAAATTTAGGTTTTGAAGCGGTAAAAAATTTGTGGATTTGGAACATAGGGAATGGGTAATGGGTAATTGGTAATGGGTAATTGGTAATGGGTAAGAATTTAATACTGCTTGGTTGAGGCTAGATCTCGATCCCCCCAACCCCCAATGCCAAGGGGGGCAAACGCGGTTAACGTCTCGATCGCCCCAACCCCCAATGCCAAGGGGGGCAAACGCGGTTAACGTCTCGATCGCCCCAACCCCCAATGCCTTGGCAGGGCTACTTCATTGTGACGGGAGAAAATTTACTCTAGAGCCCCCTCAAGAGTGGATATTTTATTGGAGTAGAGGCTCCCCTAGCTCCTTAAACAGCTAGGGGAGCCTCTACGACCGTATTCTGTTAGAGCTGATTCTATCAGGGGGGTGTCTGGTATAGATGGGAGCTAATCTAATTGAAACATTATCTCAAGTCAAAGACTTTCGGAAGGCAAGAGGCCAACGTTACCCATTATGGTTGGTGTTGTTGTTAGTGATGATGGGAACAATCAGCGGTTGTACAGGTTACGGCGCTTTAGAGGAGTTTGCTCGTCGCCACCACCAAGCATTAGTAGAACGTTTATCAATACCATCAAACCGCTTACCTTCCGACTCAACATTTCCTCGGATTACGATCAACATCGATTTTGAGGACTTATATGATGTCCGGCTTTTCACCCATAATTAAAACTCAGAGCGTCGGGAGCGTCGGGAGCGTCAGAGCGTCAGTCCTAACTATGGGTAATCAAACGGAGATGATATTAACGCAAGTTGCTAGTTATAAACAAGGGCGTTGCTAATTGCTAATTGCTAATTGCTAATCTAGGATTTTTAGCAATCTCGCCATTAGCCATTAGCCATTAGCCGCTGTGAGAGAAATAACTAGCAACTTGAGTTATTAGGGAGAGTGTTTAACCAATGGGCAAGAGATTATGTCTCGCTAGAACAGTCAGAATGGTTAGCGATTGATGGCAAAAGTATTAAATGTACTGTGAGTAACTACGATAATGCCGCTCAAAACTTTGTATCTGTGGTATCTGTCTTTAGCACCGCTCCAGGTTTGACAATAAGCTTGAGTCAATTTAAGCACAAAGACAACAGTGAAATTACGGTGTTACAAGCCTGACTAGAAGCTTTAGATCTCAGCCACGTTGTGTTTACTTTCGATGCTTTGCAATTGTCAAAAAAAACGGTTGAGTTAATTTTCGAAGGTGGAAATGATTGCGTGATTGCGGTCAAAGCCAATCAAACTAACTTATACAAACAAATTCAAACTCTGACGCAGGAAACAACTCCTAGTACACGCAAGTTGCTAGTTATAAACAAGGGCGTTGCTAATGGCTAATTGCTAATTGCTAATATAGGATTTTTACCAATCTCGCCATTAGCCTCGTGACCAGGGATCTGCCTAGTAACGCCATTAGCCGCTCCCAGAGAGATAACTAGCAACTTGAGTTAGTACCATAGATCATAGCTTTGAATGCAGCCGAGATCGCAAGACCCATCGCCTCTGTTCAGTGTTTGAAGATGTCAGTGGCATTAGTCCAGACTGGATAGGTCTCAAGCGCTTGATTAAGGTTGAGCGTACAGGTACTCGCAAAAGTCTGCCTTACATTAGTAGCCTAACTCCAGGAGTACTGCCAGGAAACCAGCAGAAACCAGACTGATATGATGTCCGGCAAATAGCCCTTAATTAATACTCTGCGCGTCCGGTGCCTCCGGTGCGTCCGGTGCGTCATATCGTTGACCGTTGCTAAGGAATTACGACCTGTAGGGGGCTTTTCTGGCAATTAGCAATTAGCAATTAGCAATTACCAAGAAAGGCCAATCATTCCGATGCAACCGGATTTGATATCAGTCCTAACTATGGGTATTCAGGCGGACATGATATGAGGTGTTTAGGGAGTTTGTTCGCTCTCTGGATCAGAAATGGTCAAAAAAGAGGGCGTCGAACCCTCTTTTTTGACCGCTATCCTTCCCCACTTTTTAAGCAGGTGGGAACTGCCGCGAAGAGTTCAATTAGACTTCAATGCCGTAGTACAAGGCAAGATAGGTAATGATCTCGTCACTATGAGGTATCAACTCTGGCAGGTAATTCCTCAGCGCCTGACGGACTGCATCGCTGAAGGCAGCAGCATCATGAGTTTGATTGCGAACAAAGGGATCGAGCTTCTGAATCAGTTCCCAGTTGCTATCGATATTCTCCGCTTTCAGGGTACTTTCCAGGGTTGGTGCGGTATTATCGGGGAATTGGGGTAGAATCCGGCTGATAAATGTCACCCGATGGAATACCCGCCAGCAGGGGGGCTTTTTGTCCGACTGATTGGCTTGACGTAAAGCCGCAGCATTAGGATGGTTGCTCTGTGCCAGCCAAATCGGATCGACGACTTTGCCGAAAAGATCCTCAAAGTTGCGCTCGGAACTATCGAGATAGAAGGTCTTAAAGCGATAAGCATCGACTTTACCTGGTGCGATCGCGGGATTCCCCTGTGCATCGAAGAAAGGTTTCCACTCGTTATTTGCATCTGGCTTGGTTTTTTGTAAGTTACCAGGAACTGCCAAATTGAGCGCCAGACTAAAGGATTTTTCTGCATCCTTAGATTTGGTTTTAGTAATGCTGAAACCACCACCGATGGAGGCTTCAAATTCTAGGGAGAAACCAACGCTAAAAATTTCCACATCTGTGCTGAAACTACCACCCAATGCACCACTGAAACTGAACGAACCAGCGGTGACTTCAGTTTTGACATCGGTAGTTTGGGTAGTTTCGGCAAAGAAGCCACCATCAGCTGTCCAGACATAGGTATTCACCAGGTTTCGTTTAGCAAATTTTTGGGGCAATTCCAGGGAAGTGCCTTTAGATACAGCTTCACCAAACCCGCCAACGATGGAACCAACTCCAGCACCAATAGCCACACCCAGGGGACCAGCGAGAAGTCCAGCGGCGGCACCGGCGGCGGCACCGATGACCTGTCCGGTATTGGCAAACTCTGTATCTGAGTTTTGGTAATAGTTGATCAGGCGTTGCTCTTCCCGTTGGATACGTCGTTCAATCGCGTAGGCTTCTTTGGGCTTGTAGTAACTGTATTCCCCATATTGACGGGCATTGGCATAAGCGGGATCTAGACAAACAGAACCGTTTTCGTTGTAGCCAATGCGACCATCCAAAGTACCCTGCTTTGTATATTGAGGGTTAATTGGGAAGGGGATGATATTCCAATCGATGGGAATATCAGGATTGGGTACCATTCGGAATGAGACTAAAGCGTTGTTGTGGGCGAGGCGCAGGGCAAAGATATCTGCTGTCTGAGACTGCACTAGGGCAAAGCCCATATTGGCTGGTTTCACACGCCGCCCGATGGCAGGATTAAGCTGCTGTCCTGGTGCTGCCCCTTCCCAAGAGCCGCCCATAGCCACAGACATACTGCGGGTGCGGTTAATACTGGTGCCTAAACTTTCTTCCTGAAACCAAGTATTGGAAGTATTAAATTCCCCTCCCACTGCTGCGTTAACATTAACTTCGTCTAATTTTTTAGCCAGACCGATACCCAAGGGAGCTGTAATCAGCAAATCATCGGAACCTGCACTCATACCACCCGCACCCTTAAAGCCAAGATCCATGCTTCTTTCTTTTGAAGCCGAAAGGGTATAGGTGACAGTTTCACTCTCGACGAATTCGATTTGAGAGAAGCCAGAGCAGTCATCGACAATCCCCTCGGTCAGGTTTTCGCTGGGAACTGGAGGCGCACCCTCAATGTAACCAATAACTTGGGGCGCGAACTGGGCTTGACCAATCCATTCGGTGACCAGGTTACCGACTTTGTAACCTGTGACTAAGCACCACTGACCATTTTGCAAGTAGCTGTAGCAGCGCTTAAGTACACCACCCACATTGCCTTGATTGTCCCGCTGCAAATCAGCATACTCCACGACACCCGGTGTGCGGTCAATGGGTTCGTGGAAAGAAGTGCTGACAGTGGCAAGGGCAGAGCAGACGGCAGCGGTATCATTGCTAATGGGTGCGGTGGATAGGAAGATGGTCGGTTTGCTAGTACCACTGGGCAGAGATAGATGATTACCTCGTAAACCGTTATCGTTCAGTTGGGTGGCGTTGGTGGTGCTGGAGTCGTCGTCGAAGGTGTAGTAGGCGAGGAGGTCTTGTTTTTCCCCTTTGAGACGGGTGAACAAGTTGTCAGCAATTTGCTCATCCGTGCGAAGGGTGCGCCAGATGCGAACTTCTTCGAGGATACCTTGGAAGCGTTCTGAGGATGTCCCATTTAGTTTATAGCCCGCCATGCTGAACTGGGCATCGCCCCAATTGGGAGTTCCTGATGTGAGTACGTCTGTGGCTAGGGGTAAACCATTCAACAATAGGTTAAAGGGGCTACCTTGAGGATCGGGATCTCGCACCCAACGGGCACCTTTAATTTTGCCGTGGTTGCTGCTCTTGCTATCGGTGGCGACGTTTCCTTGGTTCTCTTCAAATTGCCACCAACTGACTAACCCAGACTCACCGCCTTGGATTTTTTTGCCGATGTCTTTCTCGTCACGGGCTTGGTTCCACAGTCGCACTTCGGAGATGATGCCCTGGAAATAGGAAATCTGACGGGGGGAGGATTGGCAACGACCGATTTCTAAGGATTGATCGTTACCGAGGGGTGGTTTACCTTTGAGCCACACCCCGCTCTAAAGAGACGGGGATTCAGGCCAGGAATTAAAGTTAACTTTTCGCCCTTCAATAGCTATCTGGTTAACATTTCCTGACTGTGCCGAGAACCGCTCCGAGGGAGAATGA
>NZ_BLAY01000270.1 GCF_020521235.1 Microseira wollei NIES-4236
GAGGACTTGACTCACGGAGTCTCACCTCCAAATGTAACCAGTTATCACCAGTCTCATTAACTGGGTTAACCGTCCCGTAAGCTTTTCAGCTACTTTAGGTTAAACGAATCGCACAGCACCAATTGTAATGGCTCCTTAACATATTAATCCACGACGCCATTGTTGCTGATTGATTTGCATTTTGCCTCAACTTGTAGGCGTAGCATGTCAGCAATAATTCTCACCTCCTTGTAGATGTGCTATTCTTAACTACATCAAATACTAGCTAAGTGCGAGCTAAAATGCAACAGTACCGCCGCAATAAAAATTCCGTCTCTTTGGTCAACTACCATCTAGTTTGGATACCAAAGAGGCGGAAGAAGGTTTTAGTGGGCGACGTGGAGGTTAGATTACGCCAGATCATCTGGGAGGTATGCCAGGAGAATCAATGGAACATCATTGCTTTGGAGATTATGGCAGACCATGTGCATTTGTTTGTCAATGTTCCTCCTACCGTGCCGCCGCACAAAGTCGCTAATGCTATTAAGGGTAGAAGCTCTAGGTATTTACGGCAAGAGTTTCCGCATTTATTAAAGCTTCCCAGTCTCTGGACTCACTCTTACTTTGTTTCCACTGCTGGGAATGTCAGCAGCGAGACTGTGCGAAGATATATTGAGGAGCAGCGCCATCATGATGTTACTTGACGGGACTTAAAAGTCCCGTTCGCGCTACATCCCCCACGTGAACGATGGGGGTTTTGCGCCTCTCGTCTTGCTTGATAAAAATCAAAGGGTTCCAGCCCCTGTCGCTTGCCAAATTATTTTACCACTTGTCAAATTGCTGACCTCGAAATTGATTAATGAAAAGCCTGCTCTATACAAGGGTTTCAGGCATTTTAGGTTTTCAGTACATCACGAGCAGGCTTTGACAAATTAAATGTCCTCTTTTTGAGGCTTGACAAATTATTTGTCCTTTCCTGGAAAGGGCAAATTTGAATAGTTTTCCAGAATTGACAAAATAATTGTCCTTTTAGCTCTATAATACTAATGTGTTATTATTAAAACATTTATGTATATGCAACGGACGATCAGCACCTGGAACCAGGAATGCCTGCATCCTCATCCAGGGAAGAGAACAACTCTGCTCAAGTTGGGGAGATATTTACGGAATTCTCCGATGAAGCTTTTCTCTTGCAGCAAATTATTCAGAGTTTGCTATTGCCATGCGATCGCATCACCTATGGACAACGGCAGAGAGAAGCAGCAGAGCGCTTGGGTGTCTCAGTAAGAACGGTGCGGCGGTTAGTGAAAAAGTGGGAAGAAAAGGGATGAGAGGCTCTTACCCAAAAGACAAGGACTGACAAAGGACAGCATCGAATTGATCAGGAATGGCAAAAGTTGATTAATCCAATTACAAGCTGACGCAAAAGTTCTAGATGTATCCACCAACAATTCCTGCTGGTTTTTAGATACATCAAGTCTTACAACTAGCGTCAATACTTGTTCCATGACCTCAAAAAACTCACAAATATGATTATACACCAAAGACGAGGATTCGCTATGTCTCAATTTATTAGTTGGTCGCAATTCCTCCGTACACTGAGCTAACGGTACAGTGTGGGCATCCTGGCGACATTTTTTGATGATGGAAGAGGCGGAGATTGAGCCAGGGTTGTTTCGGGTCGAACCGTTGGAAGGTGAGAGTTTGAGTCACTTTCTGGGGAGGTTTCGACGGGCGAATAATCTAACGCCGACCGGGTTGGGTAAGATGGCAGGGTTGGCAGGTGCGAAGCGCTATCGCGCCGCTTCGCTAACGCTCGTTGGGAAAAGTTTCGCTTCAATCCTCCTCCTTCTCGTCAGCAGTTGGAGGCGTTGGCGGTGGTGGTGGGGGTGGAGAGCGATCGCTTAGACCAAATGTTACCGCCTGCTGGGGTGGGGATGAAGCTGGAACCAATTCGGTTATGTGGCGCTTGTTATGCCGAGGTGCCTTGTCACAAGATAGAGTGGCAGTTTAAGACGACTGCGGGGTGCGATCGCCATAAACTACGCTTGCTGTCAGAGTGTCCCAACTGTGGGGCGAGGTTTAAGGTTCCGGCGTTGTGGGTGGATGGATATTGCCAACGGTGTTTTCTGATGTTCAAACAGATGGGAGGGTATCAAAAGTTAACCGCACGCTCTTTATTGTAACATATGTACTATAATAAGCCAAACTTCGTGTTATAATTCAGGGTTATAATTGCAAAATAGTGTTGATCTAATATAAAGAACGCTATGGTTATTGATTCTTCGGCGCTTATGACACCTATCCGTTACTCCGTTGTGGAGAGACAAGGCCAAAAATGGCAAGAGCAGATCTGCTAAAAAAGCTCTTTCAGAGCTATCAAAGACGTGATGACCGAGCTTTTCGTGAGGCTGGGGAAGAAATTATTCAGGAAGAGCGCAAAAAACATCACCCTGTTGTTGCAAACGAACTAGAGCAGGTGATGAAAAATGGGTTGACCGAACCTAATACCAAAGTGGGCTTTACATCTTTTGAGCCTTCTCCACGAGATTCTGACAGAGGCATTCCCTTACTTGAGACAAAGTGGCCTAACCGTTACTTAGATGACCTCGTACTAGACAAAGAGATTCGCAACACACTTGAGCGGTTAATGCGAGAGTTTCGGGAGTGGGAAGTACTGGAAGCAAATGGACTATTACCAGTTCGCCGTGTTCTGTTTTGTGGGCCATCAGGCTGTGGTAAGACAGCAGCAGCAGAGGCAATAGCAGCAGAAATTGGGCTACGATTGCTTTATGTGCGTTTTGATGCAGTTGTTTCATCACTGTTAGGTGAAACTGCGGCTAACCTCCGCAAAGTATTTGATTATGCTCAACGAGGTCAATGGGTGATCTTCTTTGACGAATTTGATGCAATAGGACGTTCTCGCGATGATCCGACAGAACATGGTGAAATCAAGCTAGTCGTTAACTCCTACCTCGAGATTGTCGATAATTTTAGCGGCAGATCGCTTGTTATTGCAGCAACCAACTTTGAACAAGCTCTAGATCCTGCGGCATGGAGAAGATTTGACGAAGTAATTCGTTTCGAGAAACCAACTAATGAGCAACTTCAGCATCTCATAAGAAAAAGGCTAGCCCCTACCAAATTTAATGATTCACAAGTAGATAAGATTGTAAATCAACTTTGTGGTTACACTTATGCAGACGCAGAGCGAGTGTGTCTTGACATCCGCAAGTTATGTGTAATTCGAGGGGAGAGTAAAGTAAAGACGGAAGATATCACTGAAGCAATTTCAAGATACTCTTATCGTCAAGCTATTCTAAAAAAAGCGTTTAGTATTCCTGTACCAATTGTGGATAAAGAATAAATATCATGCCATCATTTAATCCTGAAAAGGGACAGGATTTACATATTGAATTTGTTCGTGAACCAAAATGGCAACCACCGCGACGAACTAGACGCAACTCTGGAGGTCTAAGACCACCGATACCACGTCGTTCTCTCCATGCTTTAGGGGTTATTGAGGATATTAGTCAGGCAGTAGAGGAAATATTAGAAATTCGCAAAGAAAAAGGAATAGATCCATCTGAGCTACTTGTTGTCGAATTTAATAGTGTTAATAGCGATTGACGCAAAATTTTTGAGGAGCGATTCCAAGTTTGGGTAGTGGATGAGCAAAAGGAAAAAGTTGATGAGCCAGAAAATTATCGATTTCTTGTTCAATTTCCAGACGAGACATCCCGTCATATTTTTTTAGAATAATTACAATTTTATCAGGCAGAAACAGATGAAGTGGGTACGCTTCCCCCAGGTATGAGACGAGATTTTTTTGATGCTATGCAAGGAGTAAGATATTTATAACGTCAAGAAAGAATAGGAAGTCGTCTTCAAGAAGAAGGTTTTCCATTAGCGGATTTTTTTTACCTAGATGTTGATATTTGGCATCCAGGAGATGAAAAATTAGTTCGTGAAATTTTAGATATAATTCGCTCATTATGCAAAAATAATAATGGTAAATTGGCTGAGCATATACGCAGGTCTAGCCTATTATTGGCTAAAATTTATGGGACACAGCAGCTAGCAGAAACACTATTAGATTTAGATTTTGTTGCTCGTGTAGACCTTCCACCCCGTTGATCACCAGCATATACAGAAATATTTAATGAAATTGAAACTCCAAACTTTGATATTATTCCTGCTGAAGATGTGCCGGTTGTCTGCGTAGTTGACAGCATGCGTAGTTTCAGGACATCCATTTTTAAGAAATTGGGTAATTGAAGAGCGAGATTTTGATACCGGAGAAAATACGCCTACTGCTCTGAATGGACATGGAACTTCTGTAGCTGGTCTAGTCATTTATGGTAGTATTGCTGAGTGTTTAGAGAACCGTAAATGGGAACCTAAAGTTAATATTTGTAGTGCAAAAGTGTGGCGTAACGCTCCTGATTGGGGTGCAATTATTCCTGATGAACATCGTGCCGAAAAGATAACAGAAGATGCTATTCGCTATTTTGCTAAAGAAAGACAATGTAAAGTATTTAACCTTTCCCTTGAAAATGAAGGAGAAGTATATCGTGGCGGTAGACAGTTTCCCTGGGCAGAGAAGCTTGATGAACTAGCTAGAGAACTAGATATTGTAATTGTTTTAATTACTGGAAATCGTTCTGATCCTCCACTGCCAGAGAAAGTTTATACGAGGGAACAATTTCAGAAAGCCATTCTCAAACAGATTTTGGACGATCAAGATCAAAGAATTTGTAATCCTGGTACAGCAGCTCTAGCACTCACAGTTGGTGCATTAGCAAGATCAGATGCACTCGGACATCATGAACAATACGGAGGGTTAAGATTAAAAGATGCTTTGCCTGGAGCGCCAGCGAACGCTCCAGCACCTTTTACAAGAACGGGTACGGGCTACTCTTTTGGCTCAACGAACGGCGCAATTAAGCCTGACCTTGTTGATTACGGTGGCAACGCTGCTATTCAAGTGATAGCTGGTCTTAAGCCTCGATGGGTTAGCAATCACATTCTCCTTGGAGAGCCTACATTGTCCTTGGAAAAGAATGGGAGATTTATTGGGGCATGTGCTGGAACTTCGTTTGCGTCTCCTCATGTTGCTCATGCTGCTGCTATTGCTGCTGCTAGCTTGGAAACAGCCATCAAACAAAAACCATCTGCTAATTTGATTCGTGCTTTGGTAGGTAGTGCAAGTGTATCTCCTCCATGCCCTCAAGACTGGCTAGGTGATGAAGAGGAGACACTTCGTTTAGTTGGGTACGGAATGTGTTCTGTGGATGACCTAACTTGGTCAAAAAGAAACCGTGTCCGTCTGGTGGCAATGGATGAGATTGAGGTAGATAAACTCCATATTTATCGTGTAGCTATTCCTGATATATTTCTCTCAACTCCTGGTCGAAGAGGTATCACAGTTGCACTTGCTTACGATCCTCCAGTGCGAGCTATTCGAAAAGAGTATTTAGCAAATAATATGGGGGTTGAGGCACTCCAAGGATTGACTGCTCAAGAAGTTGAAAGATATCGTTCTCGACGCACAGCAGAAGATACAGGAAATCTTCCATCTGGGGCAGAAATAGATATGCGGCCTTCAAAAACAAGGCTTCAATGGTCAACTCTTCAAGTCAGGCGAAAAGAATGGAAACGCAAACCTGCCCTACGAATTCCCACTGGTGAAACAGAACCAGTTATCCACTTTGTTATTGGATGTCAGCAAAGGTTTCCTACAGGTCTTGATATTAAACAGGGATACGGGTTAGTAGTTCTTTTCTGGCATGAAGCAGAGCAAATAGAGTTATATCAGTCGTTACAAAATCGGGTTACTCTTAGAGCTACTCGTCTTCGAGTAACTGTGTAATACATTTGTGTTTGTTAAATTACTCTTAGCTGCAATTTGATTGTTTAATTGTTAATTGCGAGTGCTATTTTCAAAACAAAGCTTAAGATTAAGCGCATTCGCCCTACCTATTCAAATTGTTTACCAACAGCTGATGAATCCGATCTAACCATACCGGAATCACAGGCTCGCCAGATTTTAAGGAAGCGTTCGCGAAGCGGAAGGGAGGCATATCGCTCTCTCCAGATCAAACTCTACCAGTTGCAGCGATCGCTCTTTGCTATCCCACCACAACATAAACCGCCTCTGTGACGCCGAATTAGCAAACTCCGGTTCCTTCTCATAAAGCCGTTTGGGCGCCGTCGCCGCCGTCTCAAAGCTCAAACCCACAGACAGACAATACTCCATCGCCGCCAACGCCATTAAATCAGAACGCGAGTCATAAACACTGCGTCCCGTTCCTGTGGCACTGATGGTAGGTACAACTACCCCCTTCTCCCGCCAATACTGTAACTGACGAAGGGTACAACCTGTAATTTCAGCCGCTTGCTTGCTGGTAAAGAACGTTTCCTGCATAAAACGATTCTATACACAGCTATTTATTAGACATTTATGTTATTATTGAATTTAAGCGTTTAATAGCAGCTATGAGCATTATTAGGCTCCAGTGTCGTTTAGTTGCTAGTGAATCTACCCGCCGCCAACTCGCTCGTGTTGATGGCAGGCAAAAACACGCCCTTAATTAACGAACTACGATCAAGAAGAAGACCCAGAAAAGTTTGCCAAACGTCGCCGTAAAGTTCAAATCCAGATTCAACGACTTACAGAACAGTTAAGCGAAAGCATCCCCAAAGGTCGGGATTTGACAAACGCCAAGTGGTTAGAGACATTAGCGATCGCAAGTTCATACATCCCAGAAAACGAAGCACAAGCCAAATCCTGGCAAGACAACCTGCTGAAGGAATATAGCCTCATCCCATTTCCTATCAGCTATGAAACCAACGAAGACATGACCTGGTTCAAAAATGCCTCATGTCGCCTCTGTGTCAAATTCAACGGCTTGAGCGAACATACCTTTCAAGTGTATTGCGACCAACGCCAATTGCATTGGTTTCAACGTTTTTTAGAAGACCAACAAATCAAGCACAACAGCAAAAATAAACACTCCAGCAGCCTGTTTACCCTCCGCAGTGGCAGAATAGCTTGGCAAGAAGGAGAAGGTAAAGGAGAACCTTGGAACCTTCACCATTTAATCCTATATTTTTCCGTCGATAACCGCCTGTGGACTGCGGAAGGAACAAAACAAGTAAAAGAAGAAAAAGCTGCTGAAATCGCCAATATTCTCACCAAAACCAAAGAGAAAGGTGACTTAAATCAAAAGCAACAAGCTTTTATCAAGCGCGAAAATTCTACTTTGGCGCGAATTAACAATCCCTTTCCCCGTCCCAGCAAACCCTTATACCAAGGCCAACCTCACATCCTAGTAGGCGTTTGTCTAGGTTTAGAAAAACCTGCAACCGTAGCCGTAGTAGATGCGATCGTATGCAAAGTTCTAACTGATCGCAGCATCGGACAACTACTAGGTGAAAACTACCAACTACTTAACCGACAACGGCGACAAAAACAATCGTTATCCCATCAACGCCACAAGGCCCAAAAAGTTGCTGCCTTCAATCAATTCGGAGAATCAGAGTTAGGGCAGTATGTGGATAGATTGCTGGCTAAAGAGATTGTTGCGCTCGCACAAAAATACCAAGCTGGTAGCATCGTCTTACCGAAACTGGGCGATATGCGCGAGATAGTCCAAAGCGAAATTCAAGCTATAGCCGCACAAAAATGCCCAGAATATCTGGAAGGTCAACAAAAGTATGCCAAACAGTATCGAGTTAGCGTCCACAATTGGAGCTATGGCAGATTAATTGATTGCATTCAGACTCAGGCGGCGAAAATGGGAATTGCGCTCGAACAAGGAGAACAGCCTATCCGAGGTTCTCCCCAGGAAAAAGCCAAAGAATTAGCGCTCGGTGCTGACAATTCTCGTAGCAGCAAGAATTACTAGAAAAATCAGAACCTGGAAAATAGAATATAAATAGCGCCGCAGTTCATGCTCTAGTTAGCCTCCCAACTGTGAAAAGTGAGGGTTAGTTTGACTGTCGGAAGATGGTCTTGCTTTCTGACCCTGGTAGCTGCCCACCCCGATGCTGCTGTCCCTTGAGGATAGGAATTAGGTGCGCCCCCAGTAATAAGGGTGCGGGTATACCGCAGTGGTGGCTACCGAATCACCTCCGACCAAGGAGGAATCCACCTCAATTATTTTTTCGTCAACCCAGGCAGGAGCGAAATCCCCAGCAGGTTCACGAATATTCCAAAATCAATAGCCAAACTAAGTTGAGCGTATTTTTGGTGGTTTTAGCAGTAATTCCGGTGGGGTTATTACTCGTAATTTCCAGCAAGCCAAACCCCTTAGCATCTTCATTGCGGTTGGTGAAAACCATTTTAAGAGGGTCAGGGGTAGCCGCAATTCCTTCTACACCCAAACCCGCATCAACTTTACCAATCTGCCGATGCCAATTATTCGCGTTAGAAGTTGAATTAGTCGGTCGATCTTTGGGGTCAATATTATACACTAAAATCTGACCTTTAGCTGCACCCGAAGGATTGGGTACGGTGACAAACAGCCGCGTTCTGTCGCTATTAACCGCCATCTGACGAATGCCTTTGGGAGCGTCCTCAATCTCGATAGTCTCAATGTATTGGTTGTACTTTGGCGAAGCCGGGTTGATATCGAGGACTTGACTCTCTCCGCTCTAAAGAGACGGAGAAACTTTTGCCAGTTTCTGCCATATCTGGTAGGGTCCTTGGGAACATTACTGCTCCACCCCTCCCATCTTTCACCGTGCTTGCGACTTTCACCGCACACGGCTACTCAACATGTAACCTTTTGTC
>NZ_BLAY01000271.1 GCF_020521235.1 Microseira wollei NIES-4236
ATGTTAATCCTGCCGTGCCCCAACAATACAACGATTGCTGTAAGGGCAGGGCAAGAGAGATATTTTGGTGATGGGAGCGATGTTAATCCTGCCGTGCCCCAACAATACAACGATTGCTGTAAGGGCAGGGCAAGAGAGATATTTTGGTGATGGGAGCGATGTTAATCCTGCCGTGCCCCAACAATACAACGATTGCTGTAAGGGCACGGCAAGAGAGATATTTTGATGATGGGATCGATCTTAATCCTGCCGTGCCCCAACAATACAACGATTGCTGTAAGGGCACGGCAAGAGAGATATTTTGATGAAAATAACAATTTTAATCCTGCCGTGCCCCAACAATACAACGATTGCTGTAGGGGCACGGCAAGAGAGATATTTTGATGAAAATAACAATTTTAATCCTGCCGTGCCCCAACAATACAACGATTGCTGTAGGGGCACGGCAAGAGAGATATTTTGGTGAAAATAACAATGTTAATCCTGCCGTGCCCCAACAATACAACGATTGCTGTAGGGGCACGGCAAGAGAGATATTTTGGTGATGGGAGCGATGTTAATCCTGCCGTGCCCCAACAATACAACGATTGCTGTACGGGCACGGCAATAGAGATATTTTGATGAAAATAACAATTTTAATCCTGCCGTGCCCCAACAATACAACGATTGCTGTAGGGGCACGGCAAGAGAGATATTTTGATGAAAATAACAATTTTAATCCTGCCGTGCCCCAACAATACAACGATTGCTGTAGGGGCACGGCAAGAGAGATATTTTGGTGAAAATAACAATGTTAATCCTGCCGTGCCCCAACAATACAACGATTGCTGTAGGGGCACGGCAAGAGAGATATTTTGGTGATGGGAGCGATGTTAATCCTGCCGTGCCCCAACAATACAACGATTGCTGTACGGGCACGGCAATAGAGATATTTTGATGAAAATAACAATTTTAATCCTGCCGTGCCCCAACAATACAACGATTGCTGTAGGGGCAGGGCAAGAGAGATATTTTGATGATGGGATCGATCTTAATCCTGCCGTGCCCCAACAATACAACGATTGCTGTAGGGGCAGGGCAAGAGAGATATTTTGATGAAAATAACAATTTTAATCCTGCCGTGCCCCTACCACTTCTACGATACCGCGAAACATATTCATACCGCAAGCAAAGGTATATTGACCGGGTTTTTGCGGCGTAAATTCCACGGGAGTTACCCGATTTAATTCTAAGTCTTTGGCGATGTGAAAATCGGGCAATATGACTGCTTCTAAACACGTACTCGGATCGCGACGCAAGAAGTTAAGGCGGACTTGACCTGCATTCACTACGACTCTGCTGGGTTCGTAGCCTCCATCTACGGTAATATTAACTTCTTGAATTCCATCGCGGGGTGCTGCTGTTTGGGACTTGGGTTTACTCCCAAGAAACCACCATATTTCTAGTCCGATTAATGCCAAACCTCCCGCTGTGACTGCACCTTTTACCCATAAAGGTTGCTCGATGGGTTGGAATTGAGTTATTTCTGGATTATCGGCGGCTACGGCTTGATTTGCAGCGACGCCGAACAGCAATCCCAAACTTGCTATGCTGGCAAAAATTACCTTTTTAATCAACATTTATGCCTCCTTTCCTTATACAACTGCTTTGGGGTGAAAGTTACGCAGGCGCAAGGCATTTGTGACGACGGAAACGGAACTAAATGCCATTGCTGCACCGGCAACAATCGGGTTGAGTAACCAACCGAAAATGGGGAAGAGAATTCCAGCTGCGATGGGTATTCCCGCAACGTTATAAATGAAGGCGAAGAAGAGGTTTTGACGAATGTTGTTCATGGTGGCGCGGGATAGTTGAATCGCGGTAACAATGCCTAATAAATCCCCAGAAATCAGGGTAATATCGCTCGCTGCGATTGCAACATCTGTTCCCGTACCAATTGCTATCCCCACATCAGCTTGCGCTAAGGCGGGTGCATCGTTAATTCCATCACCTACCATTGCGACAATCTTTCCTTCCGATTGTAATTTTTCCACGGTGGCGGCTTTTTGGTCGGGACGGACTTCTGCTAAGACGCGATTTATACCAACCTCCCGCGCGATCGCTTCTGCTGTGCGGCGATTGTCCCCGGTCAGCATTACGACTTCTAAACCCATTTTTTGCAATGCTTTCACTGCTTGTGCGGAGTTGGGTTTGAGTGCGTCGGAAATGCCCATCAATCCTGCGATTTCTCCGTCAACGGCAATCCAAATGACTGTTTTGCCCAGATACTCCAAACGTTCTTTGTCTTTTGGCAGCGCTTCCATGGTAATGCCTAATTCTTCCATCAATCGCTGTGTTCCTATATACACGCGCTCTTGATAAACAAGGGCTTGGACGCCACTACCTGCAATCGCTTCAAAATCCCTCACTTCTACTAACTCAACTTGTTGAGATTGAGCATATCTAACGACAGCTTCTGCAAGGGGATGTTCTGAATTGCGTTCTACCGATGCAGCGAGTTGCAGCAACTTAATTTCGTTGCGATTCGCCGTCCCTTTAACGGTGACAAAATCGGTGACAGTTGGTTTACCTTGGGTGATAGTTCCTGTTTTATCCAGAACAATTGTTTTAATTTTATGCGTCAGTTCCAAACTTGACGCACCCTTAATCAAAATGCCGTTTTCTGCACCCTTACCCGTACCCACCATCACAGATGTGGGAGTTGCCAAACCTAGCGCACAAGGACAAGCAATAATTAACACTCCAACTGTTGCAATCAAAGCCAGGGTAAGGTTACCCATCACGTTAAACCAAATGATAAACGCGAGCAAAGCAATAGCAATTACCGCCGGAACAAACCATCCGGTTACTTGGTCTGCTAATCTCTGAATTGGAGCTTTACTTGCTTGTGCTTGTTGTACCAATTGGACAATTTGTGCCAATACAGTATCTTTCCCAACTCGCGTTGCTTGAAACTTAAAACTTCCAGTTTTATTGATAGTCGCACCAATGACTTCATCCCCTGGTTGCTTTTTGACGGGTACGCTTTCCCCAGTCACCATTGATTCATCAATTGTGGATGTTCCCTCAATAACTTTTCCATCTACGGGAATTTTCTCCCCTGGACGAACCAGTATGACATCCCCAATTTCTACTGCTTCAATCGGCACATCGAATTCTTGATTTTTGCGAATCAAACGCGCCGTTTTTGCCAGCAAACCAATCAGCTTGCGAATCGCCTCCCCCGTCTGACTTTTAGCGCGATTTTCTAACAGCCTTCCCAATAAAATCAGCGTAATAATTACCGCTGCGGCTTCATAATAAACATCGGGTCTAAGATTTTGAGCCGTAAACCAATCTGGGAAAATAGTAGGAAACAGGGAATAGATATAAGCAGCGCTCGTACCCAAAGCCACCAAAGTATCCATTGTGGCAGCGTGGCGCTTAAAAGCTTTCCCAGCATTCGCATAAAAAGATGCACCGCACCAGAATAGGATCGGCGAAGTTAATACTAACTGCAACCAAGGATTGTGAAGCCACATTGGAATCAAGGGAATATGCACCCCTGTCATCATGGGAATCGACCCTAAAACAATTACCGTGCTGAGGATTGCCGCTACCACAAACTTGCGAGTTAAATCGCGAATTTCTCTAGATTTTGCCCGGTTTTCGGCATCATCTTCTGCTGCCATAATGTGGATGGCAGATGCGGAGTATCCGGCGGCAATAACTGCGTCTTGGATAACTTGTAAATCGGTTTTTTTGGGGTGATATTCCACTGTTGCTCGTTCTGCCCCAAAATTGACGATACATTGATTTACACCGGGAACAGAACGAATCGCATCTTCGATACTTTTGGCACAGGAAGCGCAACCCATGCCTCGTAGTTTGAGTGTGGTATTTTGCATATGGCTAATTGCTAATTGCTAATTGCTAATTGCTAATGGCTAATTGACTCAGGACTTACGCAAACACCAAAGTTTCTCTGAAAAATCGTTGATTGGGAAACTAGAGATCGTAGCCAGAAACCGGGTTTCTAGGATCGTCGTGCGTAAGTCCTGTGACTATAATTTGATCTTGGATTCTCCACCCTACTGGAGAGTCAAGGGGGTAAAGGAGAATTTTCGGCAAACTTCAGATTCCCTACCTGTCTTCTGGGCGTCGGGAGCGTCCCCCCATCCCCGCGTCCTCTTCCCCGCGTCCGCTTGTAACTTGCCAGAATCAAGCCTACATGGTAAGAACGAACCAAGCGAAGGTATTCCCGTGAGGTTTTAGATGAAACTGCGCCAGATATTAACTACCGTTCCCAATCTGGAAAATTTGCCCGAACATCCTGCTCTCGATGCAGAAGTGAAGGGTTTGAAGACGAATTCCCATGCTTGCCAACCGGGAGATTTGTTTATCGGGATGCCTGGAACAAGGGTAGATGGGGGAGAATTTTGGCCTAGCGCGATCGCATCGGGTGCCGTTGCCGCCTTGGTTTCTCCCTCTGCTGCTATGAAGGCAGGGGACTCCGGGAGCAGGGGAGCAGGTGAGCAGGGGGGAGTACCCTGCATTATCCCGGTAACGGATATGACTAAAGCTTGCGCCTCCGTGGCGGCAGCTTTTTATGACTACCCCGCCAAAAAAATGAAAATGGTTGGGGTTACCGGCACAAATGGCAAAACCACAACTACCCATTTAATCGAATATTTCCTCAACAAAGCCGAACAAATGACGATGTTGATGGGAACGCTTTATGCGCGCTGGCAAGGTTTTAATCAAACAGCAAACTACACCACGCCTTTTGCTGTAGACTTGCAAAAACAACTCGCAGATGCCGTGGCAGCGGGATGCAAATTCGGCGTCATGGAAGTGAGTTCCCACGCTTTGGCACAAGGTCGAGTATTGGGTTGTCAATTTGATGTGGCGGTATTTACCAACCTGACTCAAGATCATTTGGACTTCCATAAAGATATGGAAGATTACTTTGCCGCTAAAGCTCTTTTGTTTAACTCAGACTATCTCCAAGGACGCGCGATTATTAATGCCGACGATACCTACGGACAAGCATTAATTAAAACCCTAAATCCCGCACAAGTTTGGAGTTACAGTACGCAAGATGCAACGGCAGACTTGTATACTTCTAACTTAAAATACGAACCCACTGGCGTCAGCGGCATTCTACACACGCCCAAAGGAGAAATTCCTTTCCAACTGCCATTAGTCGGTCAGTACAATTTAGCGAACATGCTAGCAGCAATTGGCGCCGCTTTACACTTGGGTTTGGAGTTAGATTTTATTGTGTCCGTTCTACCAGAATTTACCGGAGTACCGGGAAGGATGGAACGGGTGCAAATTAGTCCCAATCAAGATATTAGCGTCATTGTCGATTATGCCCACACGCCGGATAGTTTGGAAAACTTGCTATTAGCCGCACGTCCTTTTATTCCCGGTAAAATGATTTGCGTGTTCGGGTGTGGAGGCGATCGCGATCGCACAAAACGCCCCAAAATGGGTGCGATCGCTGCCAAACTTGCCGATTTAGCGATCGTTACTTCCGATAACCCCCGCACCGAAGACCCAGAGCGGATTTTAGAAGATATCTTGGCAGGAATGGATGCACCGGAAAAGACGACAGTGGTTTGCGATCGCGCCCAAGCCATCCGCACCGCTATCCTAGAAGCCTCTCCCGGTGACGGCGTTTTACTAGCAGGAAAAGGTCACGAAGATTACCAAATTCTCGGCACTGAAAAAATCCATTTCGACGATCGAGAACAAGCAAGAGAAGCCTTGCAAGCAAGAATCAGTCAATAACCGCATCATATAGCGGATTGCAGGCGCATGAGGTACACCTTCGAATGCAATAGCGGCAGCATTAATGCTGCCGCTATTGCATTCTTGCGCCATAAGGCTTTCCTTCACTCGCTGGCAATCCGCTGTAAACCCGGTTTTTCCAAAAAACCGGGTTTCTTTTTCTATTAGCCTGCGTAGGCAGGCTTAGTTTGTATAGCCGCGACTTCAGTCGTTTGGCTCCAGAATTTTTATGCCTGCATTTTTATACCAAATTCGTCCCCAATTTTATATTACTCAAAGTATTTGAGCTAAAATCTTACACCAGTCGCTAGACTCGGCAGCAGCCCACTGACTCTCGTTCCCAGGCAAGAGCCTGGGATCGAGATGCGGTGGGCTGCTGCCTCCCCAAGGGAAGTATGGAAGATCGAAGTTATCAAACTCTTGATAATTCAGACTATCAACGTTTTTACACCAACTCGTGATGGGTGAAATCACCGATTTAAGACTTAGTATTATTTTTATCAATGCCATCTGAAAATACTGCTGATGGAAATCGGTTGACTAAAAAAATCAGCAAAACTTTTAAATCCAAATAGAACTGTCCGGCGTAATTGTTGTAGGACTTACCCAAACAAATTTCTATCCTGACTGGGGTAAGTCTGGCGTTGCTATGCACAAACCAAAAGTAACCGATAGCTAACTTCTGTGCAGAAGTGAGCGAACGCACTATGCCTTAAAAACTTACCTACAAATCAAAGGAGTCACTGAGATGGCAATTATTAACGGCACACCCAACAACGATAGCCTGATGGGAACTCAAGAAAACAACATCATCTTTGGTTTTGCAGGCAATGACACCCTCAACGGTGGACGTGGCTATGACCTCCTCGACGGGGGAGACGGCAATGACGTTCTCCTGGGTGGAGATGACAACGATGTTCTCCTCGGTGGTGATGGCAATGACTTCCTCAACGGAGGAGATGACGAGGATGTTCTCTTAGGTGGACGCAACAATGATGTCCTCCAAGGTGGCGATGACGATGACTTCCTCCTGGGTGAAGAAGGCAACGATATCCTCCAAGGTGGACGAGGCAAAGATCTCCTGGGCGGTGGCAATGGCAATGACTTAGTCTTGGGTGGACGGGACAACGATCTCCTGGGCGGTGGAGATGGCAACGATATCCTTGACGGCGGCAATGGCAACGATTTCCTTGACGGCGGCAATAACGATGATGCCTTGATTGGAGGCGCTGGTAACGACACCCTCAATGGCGGCAATGGCAATGATATCCTCGTTGGCGGAGGCGGTTCGACCTTGTTTGGTTTAACCAAGGGTAATGTTCTGGTTGGTTTCGACCCCGCCAGTCCCGACCAAGCTGCAACTATCAGGGTGACTGGTGTTGACGGCAACTTGATTGGCATCGATACTCGTCCGGCAGATGGGATACTATACGGCGTCACCGATACCAACAAAATCTACACGATTGATACCAACACGGGTGCTGCAACGCTCAAGAGTACCATTTCACCCATTCCCTTTAACGCCGGACAATTTTCTGGTGTAGACTTTAACCCGATTCCCAATCTCTTGCGCCTAGTCGGTAGCAATGACCAAAACCTCCGCGTCAACGTAGATAACGGTCAAGTAGCAGATGGCGATACCATCCAAGCAGGCATTCAACCGGATGGCACTTTATTCTACGGCAAGGGCGACCCGAACCAAGGAAAAGACCCGAACATTACTGCCGCAGCTTATACCAATTCCTTCTTTCCTTCTCCCCGCGCTGGACGCACCACCCTGTACAATATTGATTCCAACTTGGATATCCTCGTCACCCAGGGTAGCGCCAATTTCCAAGCGGGAGATCCCAACACTCCCATATCTCCCAATAAAGGGCAACTCCTGACTGTAGGATCTTTGGGTGTTGACTTTGGTCCCACGGCAGGATTTGACATCGTTTCCCCTGGGGATGGGATAAATATTGCCTACGCAGCTTCTGGTTCAACTTTATACACGATTGATTTGTCTACGGGGGCTGCCACATCTCTGGGAACAGTTGGCAATGGTTCTTTCAACTTCATCGGTCTTGCTGCGGTCGGCGTTGGAGAACCTGCTGGTATGGGAAAAGACATGCTCGTTGGTGGTAATGGCAACGATACTCTCAGCGGAGGAGTTAATAGCGATACCTTGACTGGCAATGCTGGTATGGATAGCTTTAACTTTGCCATGCCAACTGAAGGCATCGACACGATTACAGATTTCTCGGTTGTCGATGATACGATTGTCGTTTCTGCTAAAGGTTTTGGTGGGGGGTTAGTAGCAGGTGCTGCTATTACACCTGACCAATTCGTCATCGGTGCATCAGCAATGGATGCAGCGGATCGGTTTATTTATAACAGCAAAACTGGTGCGCTGTTATTTGATGTTGATGGTACTGGCGGGATGGCGCAAATGCAGATAGCGTCGCTAGCAACTGGTCTTGGGTTGACTAATAACGACATTTTTGTTGTTGCTTAGATGCGGCCATAAACCGGGTTTCAACCTAGATCTATCGTTTCCAAATCAACGATTTTTTAGAGGAACCCGGTTTATTTGTGTAAGTCCTGAAAGATTGTTGGTTTGGTATCGAAATATAGATGAAGAAACCCGGTTTTTACGTTCATCGTGGGTAAATTATGATTTGGTTGTCGGGAACGTAGGATCGTCTTTTCGTTACCTGGAAAGCCTTTCTCTGCCTTGCCCCAAAGCCATTGGCTCTTTTTATCCTATTGGTTGTCGGGGCACGGCGATTGAGCGGATTTTCGTTACCTGGAAAGCCTTTCTCTGCCTTGCCCCAAAGCCATTGGCTCTTTTTATCCTATTGGTTGTCGGGGCACGGCGTATGATCGTCTTTTCATTATCAGGAAAGCCTTTCTCTGCCGTGCCCCTACGCAATTTGATCTTTTTATCCTATTGGTTGTCGGGGCACGGCGTA
>NZ_BLAY01000272.1 GCF_020521235.1 Microseira wollei NIES-4236
GGAAATCAATTTCCGGGCTAATAGCGAAAGTCCATTAAAATGGACTGAAATTCTTGGCGAATTATTTAGTCCTCTGAGCGAGGACTTTAGCTATTAGCCAGCGATTTGAATCGCTGGCGGGATGCAAACGCAGGTGCAAGATCGGAATAAACCTATTTCTATCCTACTGTTTCTTCCTCGCCTGATTCCAGTACGACATCTTCATATACAAGCGCGATCGCACACCGAAAATCAACGCTACTTAAATAAATCTCCTCTCCTTCTCCATAAGTATAAAGTTCCCAAATTCCTCGATCGTTTAATCGGAAAACTTCAACATTCATCTGTTCCGCACCGATTAAAACGTATTCTCTAAGAGTGGAAATGCGGCGATATTGCTGAAATTTTTTACCCCGATCAAAACTTTCTGTACCCGGAGAAAGAACCTCGACAATTAAACAGGGATGATAAATTGCTTTAATAGCGCGTCTGTCCCTTTCGTCGCAAGTTACCATCACATCAGGATAGTGAAAGGGGCCATTTTCAGATACACCAACTTTGGCATCTGCGGCATAAACTCGGCAAGAACCGCCTCGAAGATGATTTTTAAGGGCAGTAGTTAGGTTTACAGCTACAGCATTGTGGGGAATAGTTCCCCCAGTCATGGCAAACACTTCGCCGTTGATATATTCGTATTTAATTGGTTGTTTTTCTTCCCATTCTAGATATTCTTGGGGACTCATGTATTTAGGATCGGGAGTAGCTACCATTGGAAACCTCCTTATGTAATTGGATGAATTTAGATATGCGATCGCATTATCCCTGACCGTTCAATTGTTCCACAAAAGCTTGATGTTCTGCCGTTGCCAACCCCATCTGCAACACAGACTGCACCTCGCCTAAATTCCCGGCAATTAAAGCCGGAACTGATAACCATAAACCTGGAAAAACTTCGCTTCTAATGATTCCCGATTCGTCTGCTGATAAAGAAACATATTCTCCTTCTCTTAAACGAAACCAATCGATTCTTTGTTCGTAAACTTGCCAAATTAAATATTCTTGTACCCCGTTGCGCCGATAAACTCTTAATTTTTCTCGCAAGTCATAAGCAGCACTACTCGCTGCTATTTCTGCAATGAATTCCGGCGCACCTTCTACATAATTATCTTCGCTAATAGTAGATTGTCCGCCTACTTCAATTCGCAACAGTGCATCGGGTTGAGTTTCGTTGTCTGGATCGAGGCGAACTGTGGTATTGTCTAATAAATCTACCCCAGGCGTAGCTGTCCAATAAATAGATAACCATCCAATGATACGCGCATGTGGTCTGCCGTGGATAACTCGGACTGGCGATCCCATGTATACAACTCCTTCAATTAATTCGGCTTTCTTCAAGTTAGGCATGGCATCGTAGCGGCGTTCAAATTCAGCGCGAGTTATGCGATCGCCGTTTTCCAGCGGTAATATTTTCGGCACTATTCCTGTCATAATTCGACCCTCAACCATTTGTTCTGATTGTGGCATATCGCTTTATTGTGCATCGGTGGGTTTTGTGCGATACTTGCTGACGCACACGCGCAAGCGAATCGCACCCACAGAATCCGGGTTTCGCAAGCATAAATCCTTGGCGGTAGGGGCACGGCAGCATAATATTCTTCCACTTGTGCAGAATATTTAATCGTGCCGTGCCCCTACAAATCTGCAAATTAACGTCCCGATTTTCTCATCCTTAAATTAATCGGTCCTCGTTTGCGGTAACGGGTAAGAATGCTCACCATCTTACCGGGTTTGCGAGTTGGTTGTGGTGGACTCCATTCGTCTACTTGGGCAAACTCTTTTGCGTACAAGTTGTGTATTGTTTCTATCACTCCATCGCGAGAACTGATAATCAATATCTGCACGGTTTCCCGATCGTCTTCCCCTGCATCAGAATTTGGACATGCAGATCCAGTCGAGTCTGGCAAAAACTCTTGCGCCATGATATTTTCTCCATCTTTTTAGGTTTTCCAACGAAAACCCAAAAATCTAGCCACCCCGCAGGCAGCTAAAAGCAGGGTGGCTACAGAGAAAATGTTACAATTCTCAATTAGCCTCCCGGACTGCGCTTAACAGTTTGGGGGGTCATGCTGTCCATTGCTGTTGCTAGCGGCTTTGGGCAGCGATACTAGGTTTTTGGGCGTAGGTTGCTGTCCTGTTTAGGTCGAGCAACCTATAGTTGTTGAGCATAGCGCCATTGGTTCCAACCGTCAAGAGGTGCGGTTGGGGTTGGGAATGTGGCGATCGCGAGGTCAGAAACCCGGTTTCTGAGTCGATTTTTGGTTAACTTTCGGAAGGATTTTTCATATCACCTTAGTTTCTTTGCTCAAAGGTTTTGAATCAAGTTTGCAACTCGTTCTTTAATTTCATCTCGCACTCGATGAAATGTTTCGATTGGTTGTCCATCTGGGTCATCGAGTTGCCAATCTTGAAACACTTCTCGCATTACCCATGCTTCGGGTAAATTGACGCCGCATCCGCATAAGGAAATTACGGCATCGTAGTCTTCTGCTTTAAAATCGCTTAAAGGGTCAGATGTCTGATTGGTAATATCAATGCCAATTTCAGACATGACTTGAATCGCGGTAGGATGAACTTTGCTGGCTTCTAATCCGGAACTGGTTACAGATATTTTCCCTTCTCCTAATGTACGGGCAAATCCTTCTGCCATTTGGGAACGGCAGGAGTTTCTCTTGCAGACAAACATCACTTTTTTCATGGAATTACCTGATTATTTTACCGGAAATTTACGAGGTTTCTTGTTCTTCCTTATTAGCTGATTATACAGCTTTTAGATCGTTGGCCTTGAAGAACTTTTTCTTAACCCACAGTGCAGCACTTACTAAAGTAATCAACACGGGAACTTCTACCAACGGCCCAATGACGGCGGCGAAGGCAGCACCTGAGTTAATACCAAATACGGCAACGGCAACGGCAATAGCTAACTCAAAATTATTACCAGCCGCCGTAAAAGCTAAACTCGCTGCTTTGGCATAGTCGGCTTTCATTCTCCACGCCATATAGAAGCTAGCAAAAAACATCACCGCGAAGTAAACAATCAATGGAATCGCGATGCGGACAACATCCATTGGAATTTGCACGATGAGATTGCCCTTTAAGCTAAACATCACCACGATAGTGAACAGCAAAGCCATTAGGGTAATGGGGCTGATTTTGGGAATAAATTCGCTGTGATACCAGGTTTTCCCCTTAGCTTTCACTAAAGCCACGCGGGTGAGAAATCCAGCAATAAATGGAATTCCTAGATAAATGAAAACACTCTGGGCAATTTCTCCAATACCAACGGGAACGATGCTGCCTTTTAAGCCAAACAGAGGTGGTAAAACTGTGATGAAGAACCAGGCATAAACGCTGTAAAAGAGGACTTGAAATATACTGTTAAATGCCACAAGTCCGGCTGTATATTCCCTGTCTCCTCTAGCTAACTCACTCCACACGATCACCATCGCAATACAGCGGGCGAGTCCAATCATAATCAAGCCAGTCATGTATTCCGGGTAATCGCGCAAGAAAATGATGGCAAGCGCAAACATCAGAATCGGGCCAATTACCCAGTTTTGTAATAACGATAAACCGAGAATCTTGCCGTTGCGAAATACATCGCCTAATTCTTCGTATCGCACCTTGGCTAAAGGCGGATACATCATTAAAATTAAGCCGATGGCAATGGGGATATTAGTCGTGCCAACTTGGAAACGGTTGATGAAGCCTTCGATGCCGGGAATAAAATAACCCAAGCTGACTCCCACAGCCATTGCTAGAAATATCCACAAGGTGAGAAAGCGGTCGAGAAAAGAAAGTTTTTTGGCAGGATTTGCCGGAGATTTTGTTGTTAGCATGATGCACCTCACTGAAGGTCTTGAAATCCGTTAGACAGTTGCCGATAAACCAGAACGGCTAATTGCGCCCCTAATATCGGTGCAATCCAATAAAGCCAGTGGTGCTGCCAAATTCCTCCTACTAAAGCGGGACCAAGACTGCGCGCTGGGTTCATACTCGCCCCGGTAATCGGTCCCATAAATGCGGCTTCCAATCCTACCGTCAGCCCAATTGCTATGCCAGCAAAACCAATATGGGCGCGTCTGTCAAGTCCCGATCCTAAAATTACCAGCATTAAGATAAAGGTCAGAACAATTTCGAGGATAAAAGATTGGAACCAGTTATCTTTTAAGGGTAAAGTTGCGCCTAAATTGGCTACTTTTCCCAGGGTGATTAGCAGGATACCAGAGGCGGCGATCGCTCCCACAGATTGCGCCAAAATATAAGGCAATACTTTCGATTTTGGGAAAAACCCACTCGCCCAAAATGCCAACGTCACCGCTGGATTAAAATGCGCCCCGCTGACATGTCCCAATCCGTAAATTAAAGCTGCCACTACCGCCCCAAATACAAAGCTGATTCCCAGGTGCGTCACCGCCCCATTGCTAACTTGGTTTACCATCACCGCACCCGTGCCTGCAAATACTAAAATGAAGGTTCCCACACCTTCAGCAATTGCTTCCTCCCGCTTGAACTTAAATGGTAACTTCATTCCTTTCCTTTGCACCGCTCAAGATTACCGATTCAGTATTATAAATCCCAATTCAGAAACCGGAACCCGGTTTCTGAGATTTATTCCTAGAACTTTTTCTCCTTCCGCAATAACTCGCCAATCGTCAGATTTAGCTCAGATTTTCCTTCAAACACCGTTCCGACTTTGCCTGATTCAAAGTGAATCTTGGAAATGTGATAACCTTCCTCTGGTAAGGGAATGTAGTTCGCATTTTCAACGATTCGCTTGGCATTGTTGAGGTAGAACTTGACAAACTCGCGCAGCTCTGGTTTCATCTGGTTATATCTGACGTTGACGTAGATAAACAAAGGTCGAGCAAGCGGTTGATATTGCGCTTTTTCTACTGTCTCGCGAGATGGTAGAATTGCCCCTTTGCCGTTATCAATTGCCAAAGCTTTTAATTTATCTTGGTTATCTTCAAAATAGCCGAAGCCAAAATAACCCAAAGCATTTGGATCTTTGGCAACTCCCTGCACTAGAACGTTATCATCTTCGCTGGCAGTGTAGTCGTTGCGACTCGCTTTAGGTTGACCTACCGTCGCTTCTGTAAAGTAATCAAAGGTACCGGAATCTTTACCCGCACCATATAGATTAATCGGTCTATCGGGCCAGGATGACCGAATTTGATTCCATTTAGTAATTTTTCCTTCAGCAGCGGGTTCCCACAGTTTTTTCAACTCGGCGCGGGTAATATCTTGCGCCCAGGTATTTTGGGGATTAACTACCACAGTTAAAGCATCAAAAGCAACAGGTAATTCTATAAATCTGACGCCAGCTTGGTTGCAAGCTTTCATCTCTTCAGCGTTGATGGGACGGGAAGCATCGCTGATATCGGTTTCACCGGCACAGAATTTTCTAAACCCGCCTGAAGTGCCGGAAAAGGCAGCTTGGATCTCGACTTTATTCTGTTTTGTCTTTTTGTATTCTTTGGCGATCGCATCTGTAATCGGAAACACCGTACTCGACCCATCAATCTTAATTGTCTGCGCGGTTCCCCCCGCTGCAACCAAGGTTGTATTTGAGTTAGTTGGCGTTGAGCAACTGGTTGTTAATGCCAGAATCCCTAGTGCGAATAATAATGGCTTTGCTGTTACATTCATTTACTTAACCCCCATCAGTTATAGGGTCACACTCTTATCATTTCAAAAAAAATTGATTTGTCAAGCTACAAAGCTAAAAAAAGAGTGAAAAACATTGTTAATAAATATAAAGGAATTAAGGATTATCTTGACAAGATCGAGCTGGCAAGATCGAACTGAAGCGACGAAAGTCTGCCAGGTATTGCTCTAGGACGACAAATTGAGCCAGATTTAGACTGTAGTAGATCCAGCGACCTTCTTGGCGCGATCGCACCAAACCAGCTTCTTTGAGGGTTTTAAGGTGGAAAGAAAGCTTAGACTGAGTTACGCCCAAGATTTCGCACAACTCGCATACGCAAAGTTCTTGCGTCCGTAGCAGATCGAGTACCTTAATCCGCAGCGGTTCAGAAAGCGCGTGAAAACCGCAGCTAATTAAATCTATTTCGCTTGTAACGGGTGAAGTCATCAATTTTTCTTAAAAATTTAAGTGACATCATTGTCTTAACCAGATCTTAATTTACCAAATAGGAAAGATTGTAGATTGGGTTGAACAATAGATCTATCCCAAAAATAACCTTAAAGGCAGGCAGAATGCCCACCCCACAAGAGTTGTTTGATTTTGGTTTTGTGGGATAGGCGACACGAACCTCTCCGACACAGAGGCGGGCAGAATGCCCACCCCACAAGAGTTTTTTGATTTTGGTTTTGTGGGATAGGCACCGACGCCTACCCGTTGTTACAGCGGATTGCTTTTCGTGTGAGGTACAGCCTGCGTGGGTGTAGAGACGTTACATGTAACGTCTCTACACCTACACGAACCAGAGGTGTACCTCAGAAGGCTGCAATCCGCTATAAAATTACCGGACTTACGCAACTGGCACATTTAATTGGGTTTGTAGTAGCGCTGTCTTCGCTATTTCAGGCGAAGACAGCGCTACTACAAACCTCAAAATTGCTCGATTAGTGTGACAGTTGCGTAAGTTCTAAATTACCGTCCCGATGCCCGTGAAGCTGGCGCTATCGCGCCAGCGAATCGCCTTCTTGTCGCTTACGGTAACGCACCAGAATCGTCACCAACTCGCCTGGATAATTGACTGCGGGTTGCACTGGCGCCCAGTCGTCTACCTCAGCAAAGTCTTTTTGAAACAACGTGTTAATCGTTTCTCGGATTCCGGCGTAGGAACTGATAATCAGAATCCGCACCGCTTCCCGTTCTGGTTCGGCTGGTTGAGAATTAGAATTGTCCGATCCGAATGAATCCGAACGAAAATCTTCTGCCATGATATTTTCTCCATCTTTTTAGGTTTTCCATTGAAAACCCAAAAATCTAGCCACCCCGCAGGGCAGCGCAAAGCAGGGTGGCTCCAGAGAATGCTACAATTCTCATTTAGCCTCCCGACTGCCGGACGCAGTTTGGGGGTCAAGCTGTCCATTGCCGTTCCTGCGGCTTTGGATAGCGATACTAGGTTTTTGGTCGCTATCGGTTGCTGTGTTTTGAGTGGCAGGCAACCGATAACCAAACACCCTACCGCAGAAGTGGATGATTGTCAAGAGATTTCAGATTTCAGATTTTAGATTTTGGATTTTGGATTTTTATAGCGGATTGTGACTTAATAGAACACACTGGATTTTTCGCAACTTAATAGCCCGTGTAGACGGGCTTCGTTTGTATAGCGGCACCCTTAAGGGTGCCGCTATACAAACGAAGCCCATAAGGGCTGTATTCCAGCAAGTTGCAAACCGCTATAAGCAGCAGATCGAGTAATTTCAAACCAACGCGCCGCCGCAACTGGAACCGCACCCCGCCGTGCAACCATAACAATAGGGTGCTGTTTGAATCTCGTCAATCAAATCTATTGTGCCAGCTGCGAGTAACTTGGCAACGGTTAAAGTTTCACCGTTCTTGAGTTTAGCGGGTAAATTTTCCATTTGGTTAAAGTCGCAGTCATAGATATTACCGAGATAGTCAATGGAAAGTTCATCCCGACACATTAAATTTTCCACCGTATCGGAATTGAAGTTTGATTCTAAGAAGTGTAAGTAAGGCTGGGATAACTTTCGATGTTCCAGATGAAACTTAGTGCGCCCGACGGGTAAATTGGTAATCGTAAACAAGTTGTTAAAAGCAATACCAAAATTCTCTTTCAGGTATGCTTTGTAATCATGTTCCAACTTGACTTGATTGGGAGTAAGCGAAAACTTTTCCCCACTGGGAACTTGCGGGTTATAAACTAAATCCAAAATTAAGTCAGGGTTTTGACCATATCCCAACTGATTGAGCAATTGCAGCGCGCGAATTGAGTTATTATAAACCCCATTTCCGCGCATTTTATCGACATTATCTTCCAGATAGCAGGGGAGAGAAGCAACAATTCTCAGTTGATGTTCGGCGCAATATTC
Source organism: Microseira wollei NIES-4236 (assembly GCF_020521235.1). Taxonomy (GTDB): domain Bacteria; phylum Cyanobacteriota; class Cyanobacteriia; order Cyanobacteriales; family Aerosakkonemataceae; genus Microseira; species Microseira wollei. The sequence goes on from NZ_BLAY01000272.1 coordinate 8,068, forward strand.
GGGAATATCTTCAAAGCCTGGTTCAAAATAAATCGTAAGATTAGACCGGACAATTACTTCTTTACCCGTATTTCTTGCTGCTTCTGCTAGCGGTTTGAAGCCATAAAGCATTTCCGGTGCGCCGCCAGTCAAGTCAACTATTTTGAGTTGGGGAAATTGATATATCAGTTCAATTAGCTGGTAACAAATTTCTGGGGATAGTTCTTCGGTTCGCTTTGGACTTGCTTCTACATGACAGTGATTGCAAGCCAAGTTACAGCGCTTGCCTAAATTGATTTGTAAAACGGTAATCTGACGCTTTGTTAACGGGGATTTAAGCTTTTTACGAAAGGGTGTTATGGCTAAGTTTGAATGGGATTTCAGTGAGTCTGTTTGCATTATTATTTCCGTCAATAGAGCGACTTTTATTTTAACTTATATGAACTTTGGTTGCATCGTTAGAGCGGTTTCAATTGGGTGCAATACAGTTGATTGTAGGGGCACGGCATCCGAAACCTTTGAGTTAAGGGGTTTGCCTATGGATGCCGTGCCCCTACCCTGGGGTCCGAAACCTTTGAGTTAAGGGGTTTGCCTATGGATGCCCTGCCCCTACCCTGGGGTCCGAAACCTTTGAGTTAAGGGGTTTGCCTATGGATGCCCTGCCCCTACCCTGGG